>CAYOUR010000300.1:0-1772 GCA_964407145.1 uncultured Lentisphaeraceae bacterium
GCCCCCGTCCGGTTCCATAGGGTTCCAGAAAACCGGTTTCCACCAATTTTTCCAAGGTGGCCCGCACACTGGCCTCCGGCTTCTGGACGGAAGGAGCGAGATCCGCGGTGGTTAGCCGACGTTCTCCTCTCAGGCGGGAGAGAATGATCAGGGAATCAATGGGCATGTAGCCCAACTTGTCTTCCTGTTCAACCACCATTTTCAGGAAATCGAGGTCCGCGCCGACATTGGTCATGTGCACGGAAACCGTGAAATCATTGGACATGGAATAATCGGGCGCGGGTCGCCCATAGCGCAGCATGCCGGCATAAATGCGGTCAATGCCGCGCCCGGTGCGTTCAGCCAGACCGAGACGTTTGAAGATGTCGGCAAGCAGCGGGTTGCGTGAGCGGGGGGCGGCAACGAGCAAGTTATCCATAGTCACGCCCTCGACGAATCCGCCAGGATTGCTGATGGAAAGACCATCGTCGGCAAGCTTGACATGCACGGCCCCCAAACGACTGAAGTCGCGGTGCACCAAGGCGTTGACAAAGGCTTCGCGAAAGGCTTGGCGATCATAGTTGGGAACCGGCACCCGGAAGAGCCCAACCTGGATTTCCTCCTCGATGACCCAGGGCCTGAACAGGTTTTCCACCTCTTCGAAGGTTTCGATGAGAGCTTTGCGATAAAACTCGTTCACCTGGACATCGGTGCCTCGCAGCACTTGAAAAGCGACTTCATAGGCGGGCAGATGGCTACGCAGGAGTTCTTCTGTCCCCAGCATAAGCAGCCCGGCGACGGTGGGTCTCGGGCCGCCATTGGCTACGCGGCAGAGACCAAGAGCGGAGTCAAGCTCTTCGTCCGCCAGCGGTAGAAGGGAGCTGTCGCCGCCATATTTTTTGATGGCATTGCGAATGCGCAACCGCTGCAATGGATCAAGCTGATCAGCGTTGAGTTCTTCGATCAGCAATGCCGATGGATCCACCTGCCCGAGTGAGGATTGCCGTTGAATGAACTCATGCGGAAAGAACGGAACCGCTTCCGGTTGACCATTAAATTTCATTCGCCGCCGATAGGATGCCCCATCTGACGTCGCCACGATCTGTCGGGATTTGGGTACTTGGATTTGGGCTATGTCGTGACCGGCAATCGTAAGCTTATGCACCCGGACGGCGATCGCCGGATTAGTCCGGTTGGCAATGAGCGCGGAAAGCCCGGCTAGGTCCCGGTGTGCGTCGTGCAACCCTGTCGCCGTGCCATCGTCCTCCATGCCCAACAGGAGATCACCGCCCTCCGTATTGGCCATAGCCACGACCGCGGCAACCAGATCTGAATCAGAAAGCCGCTTGCGGTCGCTCTTGAACTCCAACGAGAGGCTTTCCCCCTGCCGAATCAGCTTCTCAATATCATTTTCATTCGTGTCCATGGGGGATCAGCCTTCCACGACGATCCGCACCATGGCGGGGTCCTTGCCTCTGGTGAGCTGGTCAATGTACTCTTCAAAGCGCTTTTTCATTTCAGCGGGTGTGGCCGGCCCGTCGGCGGTCTGCAGGGCATGTTGCAGCTCCGCCGTTTTGACACTGACCTTGAACAGGCTGCGGAGGACTTCCTGCAAGGCGCTGACGAGGTCACTGCTTAATGGCAGCGGCAGTTCCTCCGCTGCCATCAAAGCCTCCAGCATTTCGCGGTCTTCATTTTTGAGCAGAGCCATGTTGTCGCGGGTGGTCGGGTCATTCAAGTTGGCGCGGATGCTGGATGTCCATGCCTCCAGCATAGTGTCAAGTTGTGCGTCC
>CAYOUR010000300.1:1782-3892 GCA_964407145.1 uncultured Lentisphaeraceae bacterium
TTTTTGATTGATGTTTGTACGCCTTATCAGTAGGTGACGCGGCGGCGGTCAAGGATTCCTGGGCGGGATGATAGTGACAATGCGGGCAGATGGGCTCCGCGTCGAGGTCCTGCTCGGTCAGGGCGAAGCAGCTTTTCAGTCCAGCCAGGCGATTCTGGCAATCCGTCAGTTGCTGCCGGGGCATGAGCTCAATGCCGGCCAGTTTGTTCAGGGCTTGCATACGCTGGTCATTGAGCAGGCGCGCCTTGTGTTTGTCGTCGTGGGCGCCCAGACGGGCCTTGGTGTGCAAGTCGCTGTAGGCGACGATGTAGTCTTTCCTCAATTGCTGCAGTGTCGCCCCGACCTGCGGCGACAGGTTGTTCAGCTTTGCCCGATCAATCTGTTGAAGTTCAGCCAGCACTGCCTGTTGCGTAACCTTCACACGTCCCACCCATTCGTGGTCGGCGGGAAGCATTTTTTCGGCGATGGTGAGCCACGATGCCGCGGCGCTGTGGCTGGTGATGAAACTCTGCAGAGCATTCAATTCGTCCAAGGCTTTCAGGGCGTCCGCGTGGACTTGGATGTCGGCGACACCGTGGCGAAGATTCTTCAACTTACCCGAGCTGGTGAAGGGCTGGAGAGATTCAAAGAATGTTTTCGCTTCTTCCAGCGAGCCGCCCATGGCCACTACTGAACGCGAACCGGAGACTTCCGCGGCGGACGCTTCCCGCCCGTTGGGCGTTATCAGATGGCGACCCCAGAATTGCAGGCCGTCTCGCAGGCTCTGCTGAGTCATGACGATACGCTTGACGATTTCGCCTAACCTCCCCTGCAATTCCTGCACCGGTTCATCCTTGCCCTGAGTGACAAGCTGTACCATACCGGGCTTCAGTCCGAGAAGTTCAAACAGCGCCTTCAGTGCTGGCAGGTTCCAGTCCTTGGGCGGCTCCAGGTGCTTGAAGCGGACCAGGTCGTCCATGCGGGCGGCCGCGAGCAGCGGTAGGCCGGTGGCGTCAAATTTGTCGCCGGGGATGGCCAGCACGATGTCGCCGGAGTAGACCAATGCGGCCAGCAGGACAGTGACCCACTCTGGCTCCAGACGCATGCCGCCCGGGTTCATATATTCCACGCCATGGTCGTCATGGATGATCTCGCTGTGGTTGAGAACTTGACCATGGCCCTTGGCTTTCACGGCGTCGATAATGAACTTGGCATACTTGGACTTGCCGGGGTCAAGTTTGTCGCCATCAAGCAACTCCAATGCGTCCAGCACGGCGGTGGCCTGCCTGGTGCGGTTCTGGCCGGCGATGGCCCGCAGGGCGTCCTGCGCGGCTTGGGCGCGATTGCCGCCGGTGATCAAAATCGAGAAGGACGGGTAGTCCGGTGCTTGGTTCTCAAAGCTCGGGGCCAGGCAGACACCGGCGATGGTGTTGACCAGATCGCGGAAGTTGATCGTTTCCTGGGGAGACAATCCGTTTAGTTCGCGGATCGATTTTCCTTTCACCCATTCGGTCATGGATTTGACGCGGCCCTGGTAGGTGACTTCAAAGGCATCGGCCATGTGCTTCTGCAACCACTGGACGAGCGCCTTCAGGAAGCCGTTGGCTTTTAACTCGTAAGTGTTCTTGGCCTGGCCGGCGGATGTAGCCGTAAGATCCTGCGCGGCCGCAAAGCATTTTAGCGCGTTCATGAATTGCTCGTCAGAGGTCTTGAGGCGGAAGAAGACCTCGTCGGCCTTTTTCTCGTCCTTGAAACGGGGCGCTTCGTTGGGCTGGATGAAGTACAGGTAGAAATCCCGCTGCGGCACGGCGGTGGAGCGCTCGTTGGGGGCGCCGAAAAAAAGGTAGCCGGAACGCGCGGCCTGGTGTTCTCGCCAGACCAGTTCGTGCTGCCAGATATTGTAGCCGGTCACATAGGAGCTCACATCCTGGCATTCCATGACTCGCTTGAGCGCCTCGTAGTAATAGCGGTCGAGCTGGTCCGGAGACAGGCTGTCGGCACGACTTTGAATCAAAGCGTCATAGTTGATGTTTTTTTTCAGGTCGAGATAGTACTGGTGGTTGTCGGCATTGAAGGTGATGAATTGGCCGCTGACGGTTTTGTGGATTTCACGCAGAACGGTTTCCACACA
>CAYOUR010000301.1:0-3886 GCA_964407145.1 uncultured Lentisphaeraceae bacterium
TTTTTGCGTGGGTTCTAGAAATCAAGCCCACCCACCCAAGAGGGGGCCACCATCCGAAATTTGTCGCGCGCGCGGATGGGGATGCAGCCGTCCGGACTTGATCACTTCATCGTTGTCCCATCCAAAATTTGTCGCGCGCGCGGCTGGGGATGGGGAGGTGCGCGTCGCCGTAGATGTCCAGGCCGCCGCCATCGACATTTGCCGCGCGCGCGAGCGAGGAGCTTGGCCTGGCGTTCGCACTGTGGCAGATCGCAGTGCCATCGACATTTGTCGCGCGCGTGAGGTGGGCCTGGGGTTTTGCTGGCTGAGGCTTTGTCCGTTTTCCAAAGCCCTGTTATCAATCGGTGATCGGTTACAACAGGCCGGGGGAGGCGTCGACCGTGGTTTGGTTGTGTTCAGGGAGCCGGTCGACTTCTCGGCATCTTCTCCCCGGCGTGGTCATGGCCGGATGACGAGCCGGCTGGTGTCGGCCTCGACGTCCAGGTGCCATTCCGAGTCGGTGACGGCGTTCAGGAAAACCCGGTCATGGCTGACGAGGAGGAGTCCGCACGGGCAGTCGGCCAGGGCTTGTTCAAGGCAGCGGATGCTGGGCAGGTCCATGTGGTTGGTCGGTTCGTCCATGATGATCATATGCGGTGACCGCTCAATGCCGGCGGCCAGCAGGATTTTGCGGATTTCGCCCGGGCTGGGGTTGTCGCTTTCGAGCAATCGCTGCGGTCGTGAACCGAGGCTGCTGACGATGGTCAGAAGATGGCCCAGGCGGTCGCGGGAAAGCGCGCGTACGTCCGCCATGACCTGCCGTGCCTCCTCGCGGCTGATCTCCTGGGGGACGTAGACCATCCGGTCGGCGTCGACCTTGAAATGCGGCCGGAGGTGGGCAAGAAGGGTGCTTTTGCCGCTGCCGTTGGGGCCGGTCAGGGCGACCCGCGATTGTGGCTGCAGGCGCAAGTCCGGGAACAGCAGCCGCCGGCCGTCCTGGCCGAGGGGGAGGCTGCCTCGCGGAACATCGAGGATGGTGTCGCGCTGTGAACGCGCGTCGGGAACAAGCCAGATGCCAAGGTCGTACGTTTTTTTCACCGTCAGCTCGCCGCGTTTTTCCTGCGCCTGCCGCAGTCGTCCGTCCATCTGGCGATGGCGTTTGTCCCAGGTGGCGTCCTTGCCGCTGACCCGGGCCAGGTCGATGCGGCTGCGGGCGTCGTTGTCCTTGGCGGCAACGCGGCTTTTGGAGCCTTGTGCCCGGGACTGCTCGGCTTTTTCCCGGCGGTGCTGTTGTTCCCGGGCGAGTCGCTGGATGGCGTGCTTGGCCAGGTCGTCGCGGCGCCGGTCGTCCTCCTGTTCCAGGTCGGCCTGACGCGCCCCGTCGGTGACGCCGCCGGGGCGCATGACCGCTTCGGGCGGGTCAATGAACAGGCATTGACGGCAAAGCAGGTCGAGCATTTCCCGGTCATGGCTGACCAGCAGGCCGACCCCGCGGAAATCGCGCAGAGCCGTCAGCAGCAGCTCGCGGGCCGCGCTGTCAATATGGTTGCTGGGCTCATCCAGCGCCAGTAAATCCGGCGTTTGCCAGAGAGCGGTGGCAATCTGCGCCCGCTTGCGTTCGCCGTGGCTGAGCGATGGCCATCGGCCAGGCCAGTCCGCCTGGAGGCCCAGCTGGCCAATCAGCCGGAGCGCCGGGCCGGAATGGTCTTGCAGCAGCCCGAAGAGTCCGCTGGGCAGGTCGTCGGTGCGCTGCTCGCAGTAAATGGCCTGGCCTGAGGCGCGCACGGCGCCGGACTGGGGCGCCAGAAGACCTGTCGCCAGCTTCAGCAGGGTCGACTTGCCGACGCCGTTGGCGCCGACAATGCCCGTCCAGCCGGGACTGAAGTGGATGTCCAGGCCGGTGAACAGCGGCTGCGTGGCGCTCTCGTAGGAGAAACTCAGTTGTTGTAGTCGCAGAAAAGCCGGCATGGCGGAGTCAGGGGGCGGGTGGTGTGTCCATATGGGCTGCGGGCCGGGCGGCGGCGCCGGCAGGCGCCGGTTCGTGCCGGGCGGTCAGGAACGGCGCAGGATGTCGAGGAGGACCTCACAGCTGCGCTCCGGGTCGACTGGACGAGGCGCCAGTTCCAGCTTCATGCGATTGAGACCGGCGCTTCGGGCCGTGCTTTCCAGCAGGTCCTGGTCCAGGCCGGGGATGTCCCGCAGCCGGGCGGGGACCCCGCAGGCGTCCAGGAAGCGCCGGCAGGAACCGATGACTTTTTCCGGCGAGTCGCCGGGGAAAATGCGGTTCAGCTGCATGGTCCGCTCGCGGACAGCGGGATTGCCGAGATAGTAGCGCCAGCATTCCGGCAGCAGCATGATGGCGGCCAGGCCATGGTCGATTCGCCCGAACCAGGAAAAACTGCACAGGTGGGGCAGGCCGGTCGATTTATGGCGGATGACCATGCCGCCGAGGGTGGCGGCCAAGGCCATCTCCCGCCGGCTGGTGCCGGCGTCGGCCAACGCCTTTGGCAGGTGGCGCACGACCAGCTCGATGCCGGCCAGCGCCCTGGCGTTGGCTTGCGCGTCATGGCCGTCGGCGCCGACATTCAGAAAGCCCTCAATCAGATGCGCCAACGCGTCGCAGCCGGTGGCCAGGGTGATGTGACGCGGCAGGCTGGACGTGTAGTCCGGCAGCAGGAAGGCATGACTCGGGATGATGGCCGGGTCGGCAATCAGGCGCTTCACCTGCGCGGCACGGTCGACGATGTTGGAGTAGGGTGTGACTTCGGAACCGGTGCCGGACGTGGTCGGGAAACAGACCACTGGGTCTGGCCGGCGTTGGTTTTGATTGCTGTACTGGTTGACGCCGAAAAAGGTTTCAACCGGCGCATTGGCCTGAAGGCTCAGGTAGGCCGCCTTGGCCGCGTCCATGGCGCTGCCGCCGCCCAGGGCGACCACCATGTCGGCCTGGCATTCGCGCAGGAAGGCGATCATCCGGTTGACGCAGTCGAGGTCGGGCTCCGGCGGAATGGCGCGGAAACGGCACAGCTCACGACCTTGGCAACGGGTCGCAAAATCGCGCCAGAGGCCGGTGGCGTCAGCCGAATGCTCGCCGGTGAACACGGCGAGCCGCGTCGCCTGACGGGAGGCCAGAAGACGGGCAAAGGCCGGCCAGGCCGTGGGCGAAACGGCGACCGACGTGTCGGGATACGACCGCAGGAGGGAAGCGATGTTGTTGTTCATGGCAGGAAATGGACGGTGGATGCTGGTGGACGATGGTGGACTGCTGTCGACGATGGACCATAGTGGATTGCGGCCAGTGGACGGCGGCAGGATGCCGTCCGAAAAGCCCAGCCGTGCCTCCGGCAGCGTGTGTCGTTTTGGCCGCCGAGCCTTTCCCGCGCGGCGGTCACATCGTATTATACCACACTATTGCGCTTTTTGTCAGCCTCGTATACATTATTTCGGCGCAATGCAGTAGCCAGTCAGTGTGCAACCCGGCGCTCCGCCGGGACAATTTGCCGGAAGCACGCGCCTGGCCGCAGGCACGCCCAATCACGGTGTTTCATAGGAGGGCTTTTGAAAACGGTCAAGGCATCAGCCAACAAAACCCCAAGTCCTAACCGCGTGTTCGTGCTCGTGCGTCAACGCGCGTGCGTATAGATGTGCGCGTTCCCGGGCAGCTTCGTCGTTTAGGCGACGAGCCTTTCCCTCGTGCGCGCGCGTCAGCGGCAGATGTGGGGAGCTTGTCCCACCTGATGGCTTGCAGCCGGTCAAGCCTTCCTCACGTGCGCGCGCGACAAATGTGGATGGTGGCCCCCTCTTGGGTGGGTGGGCTTGATTTCTAGAAGCCACGCGAAAAAATACCTCCGAACAGGCCATTTTTCCAACGCCTTTTGCCGAATCATCGTCATTTTGTGCTTTGGCG
>CAYOUR010000302.1:0-3847 GCA_964407145.1 uncultured Lentisphaeraceae bacterium
AATATACACCAGCTTAGCCGCTCACGCCACCCGGCCGGTCGCGAGAGGTCGACTTATCTGCCCGGGCAAGTTGCTCAAGGAGTCCAGCCGTCAGAGCTGCCTTCGGATTCGAGACGCCAGTCAGTTCTGCCGACGGGGCCGACAACAGCAATCCTAAAAAAAGTCGCCCATGAAAAAACGCCGATTCCCATTCATGCCCCTATGCAATGAGGAACAGTTGCGCTAAATTGCTTCATAGAAGGCGCAAAACGCGTCTTGATGTCACGGGCTGTGTGGTGCCTTTGATTTTCTGCAAAGTCCGCCGGTGAGATGGCAGTCATGCCATGGGCATTCGTGGGCGTCGTCATACGTCGTGCCTTGGCCACGCACCAGCGGCCGCCGGCGAACCATTCAGTCATGAGGAGGCAAAGACAACCATGCCGCCACCCAACATTGTTTTTCTGTTCAGCGACCAGCAGCGCTGGGACACTTGCGGATGCTACGGTCAGCCGTTGGCCATCACGCCAAACCTCGACCGCCTGGCCGCCGACGGAGTCCGGTTCGAGCACGCGTTCACCTGCCAGCCGGTCTGCGGCCCGGCCCGGGCCTGCCTCCAGACCGGCAAATACGCGACCGAAGTCGGTTGTCACACCAACCACCGGCCTCTTCCCCTGGACGAGACCACGATCGCGAACCATCTGTCACGCCGCGGCTATGACACGGCGTACATCGGCAAATGGCATCTGGCTTCAGGCGGCCCCCGGGGCTGTCCGGAGGATTTCCGCGAGCGCCCGGTGCCCCGCGAGCGGCGCGGCGGCTACGACTTCTGGCTGGCTGCCGATGTTCTTGAACACACGTCCCACAGCTACGACGGCTACATGTTCGACGGTGACGGCAACAAACGCGAAATCCCGCCAGGCCGCTTTCGGGCGGACGCCCAGACCGACTGGGTGATCGAATATCTGCAGACCAGGACCGGCGCCAAGCCCTTTTTTCTTTTTGTTTCCTACATCGAGCCCCACCACCAGAACGACCACGGGCATTACGAGGGACCCAAAGGCTCCAAGGAAGCTTTCAAGGGCTTCACCGTTCCGGGCGATCTGGTCGGCACCGAAGGCGATTGGCGGGAGGAATTTCCCGACTACCTCGGCTGCATCCACAGCCTGGACGCGAATGTCGGCCGGATTCGCCTTGCGCTGCAGGACCTCGGCTTGTCGGAAAACACGCTTCTGATCTACACCAGCGACCACGGTTCGCACTTCCGCACCCGCAATTCCGAGTACAAGCGTTCGTGCCATGACGGCTGCATCAGAGTGCCGTTGATCATGCACGGCCCGGGGTTCCGCGGTGGCGCCGCCCCCCGGGAGCTGGCCAGTCTGATAGACCTGCCGCCCACCATCACGACCGCGGCTGGACTCGCGCCGACCGAGACGATGCGCGGCCGTCCCCTGCAGCGCCTGGTCTCCGGAAACACGGCCGACTGGCCGGACGAAGTGTTTCTGCAGATCAGCGAAAGCCAATGCGGACGAGCCATCCGCACCCCACGATGGAAATACAGTGTGCGCGCGCCGGACAAAGCCGGCAGCATTCCCGACAGCGATGTGTATGTCGAGGATTTTCTCTACGACCTGGAGACCGATCCCCACGAACGGACCAACCTGGTGACGGCGCCACAGTGGCGCGAAGTCCGCGCGCAACTGCGGGGACGCCTGATCGAACGCATGCGGCAGGCCGGCGAAGCGGCGCCGCGCATCATACCCCGGGACGAGGCTCCGGCCTGAGTGCCGGCGTTTTCATGCTCTATTCGGCCAGCATGACTTTAGTCCAGAGACCCAGGACGACGAAGACCAGGATGGCCAGGGCAAAAACAGCCGTCAGGCCGATCATCAACCAGAACTGGACGGGTTGCCGTCGCCGGGTGATACGTTGTTCATTAAAAGTCGAAGACGACGTCAAGGAACGTGAGCCCTGTCGCCACATCTGGCCGCGCCGGAGTGCGTCACTGAGCCAGGCGAGCATGACCACCGGAACACATCCGAACAGCAGCAAAGCCATCATGCCCTCGTCCAGGCTTCCCTTCAGCCACAAGGCGGCCAGAAGCGCAATAACTGCGTAGCCGATGGCAACCGGAATGAAAAGCGATGTCCTTCTTCTTCGCGCCATCCGCAACCTCCCCAGGATGTTATGCTTTGAAGTCGCGGTTCCTGATCAAGCTGTTTTGCCCGACGGCAAGGCAATATATTCCATGCCGCCCATGAGGCAAATGACCTTTACGGGATGTACCTGACTTCGAATACGGCGGCCGCGGCCACAATGATGCCACAACGTCAACCCGGCCTTGCGTCAATGAGACCTGCCGGCCCCGACCACCACCACACCACGCCACACAACCGTCCACCGTCCACTGTCCATTGCCTACTATCGTCCACTAATGTCCATTATCGTCCACTGTCCACTGTCCACCCCGGCATTGCCGCGCGAACGATCCAAGGGCAAGGCGACCATGAATCGAAATTTTCTTTTGATCACAGGAAGCACGCCGCAATTGCAGGAGGAGCCGCTATGAAAGCCTTCACGTATCAAGGCCGTCGAACGCGCGAGATCAGCTTTCCCCTGGGGGGCATTGGCAGCGGCTGCCTTGGCCTCGGCGGCGCCGGCCACCTCATTGACTGGGAAATTTTCAACCGGCCGGCCAAAGGCTCCCGCAACGGCTTCAGCCATTTTGCCGTCAAGGCCGAAGCCGACGGGAAGCTGCTTGACGCCCGAGTGCTGCATGGGGACGTCCCGCCGCCCTACAGCGGCGGCGGGACGGCGCAGTTCGCGGGCTTCGGGTTTGGTGTCGGCCGCGACACGCTGAGCGGCCTGCCGCATTTCCGGCGGACGCGCTTCCAGGCCGGGTTCCCCTTCGCGGAAATCACTTTCCGCGACCCGTCCTTCCCGGGCGATGTCACCCTGGAGGCGTTCAATCCATTCATCCCCCACAACGACCTGGACTCGAGCCTGCCGGCCGCCTTTTTCACGATCACGCTCCACAATCCACGCGATCACCAGGTCGTCTACTCGGTCGCCCTCACGGCCCGCAATCCGGCCTCGGGGAAAACCACAAACAACTTCCGGCCGGAAGCTGGGGCCACGCTGCTGCATTTCACTGGCGACCTCCCGCCGGACGACGTGGATTACGGCGACTTCGCCATCGCCACTGACGCCGACGGCGCGGCGACCCAGGAATACTGGTATCGCGGCCGCTGGTACGACAACTTGGGCGTCTACTGGCAGGACTTTGCCCGACCCGGCGCCTTGAAGCCGCGTTCCTACTCGACGCCCGGCAGCGGCGACCACGGCGTCCTGGCCGTGCGGACGACCGTGCCCCCCGGGGGCCAGTCCGCCATCCGCTTCGTTTTTTCCTGGAACGTCCCCAACTGCCACAACTACTGGAAGAAAGGCTGCGCCTGCGCCACCGACAGCGGCGGCGGGTGCGCCCCGAAGACCTGGAAGAACTATTACGCCACCCGCTTTGCCGACGCAACCGCCAGCGCCAGGTACTGCCTGGCTCACTGGCAACGCTTGGAAGAGGAAACGCGCCTTTTTCGCGACGCCCTGTTCCGCTCGACGCTGCCGCGGCCGGTCCTCGACGCCGTCTCCGCCAACATCTCGATCCTGAAGACCCCGACCTGCCTGCGCCTGGAGGACGGTTCGTTTTACGGCTGGGAAGGCTGCCATGCCAACAGCGGCTGCTGCGAAGGCTCCTGCACCCATGTCTGGAACTACGCCTACGCCCTGCCCTTCCTGTTCCCCGGCCTGGAGCGCAGCCTGCGGGAACTCGATTATCGCTACAACCAGCGTCCCGACGGCGGCATGGCCTTCCGCC
>CAYOUR010000303.1:0-3805 GCA_964407145.1 uncultured Lentisphaeraceae bacterium
CGTCGAGGGCAAGCGCGTCGCCATCAAGATGCACCTCGGCGGCGGCGTCGGCTTCGGCACCGTCCATCCGTTCCTGGTGCGCCACCTCGTCAGCCGCACCCGCGCCGCCGGCGCCAAGGAGGTCTTTGTCTGCGACAGCCCCGGGGCCGTGCGCGACGCGGCCCAGCGTGGCTACACGGCTGAGACCCTCGGCTGCGCCATCGTGCCGGTGGCCGGCACCGCCGACAAGTACTTCTACCGCACCCCCATCGAGCCGGCCTTTCGCGACCTCGCCGAGGTCGAACTGGCCGGCGAGGTCGTCGACGCCGATGCCCTCATCGACCTCGCCCATGTCAAGGCCCACGGCGCCTGCGGCTTCGGCGGCGCTTCGAAGAACCTCAGCATGGGCGCCGTGGTCACCAGCACCCGCCGTAAGCTGCATGCCCTTGAGGGCGGCCTGGAGTGGGACCGCGAGGCCTGCACGCAGTGCCACATCTGCATGGAGAACTGCCCGAACCACGCCATACGCTTCAACGATCAGGGCACCTTCGACGTCTTCTACCACAACTGCAAGTTCTGCCAGCACTGCATCCTCATCTGCCCGGCCAAGGCCATCAGCATCGTCGGCGGCGGCTACCGCGACTTCCAGCGCGGCATGGCCCTGACCACCTCGGCCGTCCTCAAGACCTTCGCCCCCGAGAACGTCCTCTTCATTAACGTCCTCACCGACATCACCATCTTCTGCGACTGCTGGGGCATGACCACGCCGTCGCTGGTCCCGGATGTCGGGTTCCTGGCAGGCACGGACATCGTCGCCATCGAAAAGGCCGCCCTGGACCTGGTTCGCGCCGAAGACCTGATTCCCGGCAGCCTGCCGCCCGGCTTCACCCTCAACGGCAACGGGCACCTGTTCGAGCAAATCCACGGCAAGGACCCCTATGTCATCGTCGATGCCCTGGCCCGGCTGGGCTGTGGAACACCGGAATATGTGCTCAAAAACGTGGAATGACAACCACCACGACAACAAAATCGGCCCCTGGTGACAATTTTTCCCAACTGCTGCGTTCAATGGAAAGAAAAGTCGGCGGAACAGGCGTCTGCCCCATGCCGGGGTCCCCTTGGCTGACGGAACCGTTCTTACCCAGGAGTCACTATCATGCTTACCCGCAATCTCCTCATCCTCTCGATCGTCCTCAACGTCGCCCTGGCGGCGGGGGCCATGTTTTTCCGTCTGGACAACAGCAGCCTGCATGAGCAGTGCCGCGCCCTCAGCGCCGAGCGGGACAAGGCCATCGCGGAAAGCCGGACCATGGAGCTGAACGCCCAGGCCCTGCAGAACAAGCTGAACGCCATGGCGCAGACCGCCGAGACGCCGGAAGACGAATCCGCTGAACGTCTGCTCAAGGACATCGCCATGAAGGATGAGATGATCGCCGCCCTCCGCAAGGAACTCGACAACAGCGACCGGCAACGGCCCGAACGGCAGACCACGGATAGGCGCCAGCGTGATAACAACAACAACCGCGAGTCCATCCAGGACCGCATGGAACGCATGCGCACCGAAGACCCCGAACGCTATGAACAGATGATGACCCGACGCCGCGAAATGGAGGAACGCATCGCTAAACGCGATGAATTCCTGAACGCCATTGACACCAGCAAACTGTCCAGTCGCCAGCGTCAGGCCGTCAGCGACTATCGCGAACTGCTGAAAGCCAACCAGGAGCTGATGCAGAGCGCCATGACCGGCGACCGCGAAAGCGGCCGGGAAATGTGGGAAAACCAACGCGCCATCAATGAAATGGCTGCGGATGTGCGGACCATCCTGCTGGAACAGTACGGCAAAAGCATCGGCGCCACCGGCGCCCAGCTCGCCGACCAGGTCAACCAGATTCTCGACGCGACCTCGTCCGGCTTCGGCGGCTTCGGCGGCGGTCGCGGCGGTCGCGGCCGCTGACCGAAAACAACGGCGTTGCCCCCCGGTTCAAGTCAAACACGAAAAACGCACTTGGCATACCGTTGGACGCACCGCAAACCACCTCGGTGTCCATCAGTGTTCATCGGTGTTCATCGGTGGTTCACGGCTCGCTGATTGTCACGCTCAGACTCACCGGGCCGCGCCTGATCAGGATTTGATCAGCACCTCGAAAAACGGCAGGTTGATGCCGGCGCGGATGAGCAACGTGATCGCGGTCACGCAGGTGGCTGCGAGCACCACGCCGATGACGTTGGCCACCATGAATTGGCGCCGGCCCATGCCCAGAGCGAAGGCGCCGGCCGCGCCGGTATAGGCGCCGGTCAGCGGCAGGGGGATGCCGATGAACACGGCCAGCCCCAAGGTGCCGTACTTGTCCACCTGCGGTTTCAGCCTGACGCGGGCCCGCTCGACGTACCGCATCACCAGGCGCTCGAACAGCGGCAACCGCCGCAGAAGCATCAGCACGGGCTCCAGCAGCCAGAACACGCCCCAGCCGATCAGGATGTTGGCGACGACGCAAGTCGCCACCACGGCCGGCCACGCCATCGGCGCCGCCAGCCATTTGCCGCCCAGAATGCCCACCGGGATGGAGGCGCGCAATTCCAGACCCGGAATCAACGTCACCAGAAATAAGACGACGATCGACTTCAGCATTGCTCCAGTCCTTCCTTCCTGCCGGTGTCGCATCCACCGAGTCCGCGCCTGACGGCGTTGCCCCTCCTGCCGGCGCCAGCTTTTCACCCGCGTCGCGTCGCCAGGCCAACCGCCCGGGACCAGGCCCATAGGGTACCGGCCAGACTACGCACGTCACCCGGCCGCGCCGGCTCTACCGGCCGCACTGGCCGCCAGCAGTTGCGGCCAGGTCATGGTGGGAATCCCTTCGGGAATGGCATCGGGCAGCAAATTCCCGGGATTCACCAGCAGCACCGCCGGGAACCCTCCCCGCGCCGCCGCCTCCAGTCCCAGGCCGGTATCCTCAAAGACCAGGCATTCCGCGGGGCGCACGCCCAATTCCGCGCTCAGCGCCAGGAACATCTCCGGGTCGGGCTTGCGTTCCTTGACGTCCTCGACCGTCTTGATCCGGTCCATCAGCCCAAACAGGCCAATCAGGCGCAGGGCGTGATGCACAAAGTCGCGCGGCGAATTGCTCGCCACCGCCAACTTCACCCGGCCATGGTGATGACGGACAAACTCGCAGGCGCCCGGAAAGGGCCGCGCCTCGAAAGTCCGCATCACGCATTCGCCTTTGCGGCGGGAGACATCGCGCGGCGTGATGTGCGCATAGCCCATCTTGCGGATGATCTTCTCGGCCAGCCAGCCGCTGGTATTGCCGATGTAGTCGTGGCGGTCCTCCTCGGTCAGCTCGTAGCCGGCAAGTTCCCGGATGGCCTGGGCAAACGCGGCCGTGTGCTGCGATTCCGAACTGACCAGCGTGTTGTCCAAATCAAAGATGAAAAGACGATAGGATTCCAGATTCATGCCATGTCCAAGGGGTGATAACGGCTTGCCGCCGCGACTGCAACCGGCGCGGCAAATCTCCTGCAGCCGTACACGGTATACGGTCAATTGAGGGTCATTGCCGACTCAGGGCTACTACGATCCACTGTCCACGCCGGAAATGACCTTCCGACGGAACGCCGTGAGCACACGTCTAATCTAATCCCACAATCCTTTTTGTCCTCCGCCCGGCTTGCTTTTTCTCAGCTGGTCATTAAAATAATTGGCTTGCATTTTTCGGTAATGTGCGAAATCTTGTGATGAACACTTGTGAGCTTTCAGACTGCCGGATGTAGTCCAGGCTTATGTATCGCCCTTTCAGGGCTCAATGAACATTTGCCTTTACCCAGG
>CAYOUR010000304.1:0-3777 GCA_964407145.1 uncultured Lentisphaeraceae bacterium
GCGTCTTATAGTAATCACAGAAAATAACACAAAATTAACACAATCAGCCGATTCCAAGTACAAAAAAACTGATTCTGGTTCAGTTTGTCTTGGTTCGAATCCAGGTCGGGCAGCCACGACTCGCAGCCTCTCCGCCGTCACTTGGCTGAGAGGCTGTTGCGTTATGGACGCCGCCGGTATCGGCTGGCGCCCCGGCTCATCCGCCCTCCCGGTTCCGACCGATACACCGTGCACGCCCCCATGCCTGACTCGACCGGCAACCCCAGACTCCTCGTCGTCACGCGAAATGACGCCTGGCCAAAGACCACGCTGCCTGGCGCGGCGCAGTCGGTGCTGACCACGCCGCCGGACACGGCGCCGGCAGTCCTCCTGGACATGGCGCCCGCGGCCCGCGTCATCCTCGACGCGCCGCCAGCCCAAACCACCGCCTGGGTACGGGAGCTGCTGCACCGCAAACGCCCTTTCGCCTTCAGCCCGCTGACTGACGACCAGCGGGATGGTCTGCTCCGCCTGGCCGAGGCCGCCCGCAAACGGCGATTGCCCATTGTCCTCCTCGGCTCCTGGCGTTGCCTGCCCACGGTCATGGCCATCCGCGAACTGGTTGTCGGCGGCGTCCTGGGAAAACTCGTCGTCCTGGAACTGGCCGCGCCGCCCCTGGACAGCGCGGCCGACACCACGGCCGCCGCGGACCTGTTCGACTTTCTCAATCCTGCCGCCCGGCCCCTGGACACCAGATTGACGGCTCACCAGGAAGCCGGTCGGATGACCATCACCATCCGCGGCACCGCCGGTTTGGTCACGGCAACCGGCGCCATGGACGGCAGCCATGCCGTCATGACCACGGAATTCGGCGGCCATACGCGCACCACCCGACTCCGCCCCTGCCACCCAGGCTCGACTGAAATCCGGCTGTTCCTCGCGGCCCCGCCGGCGGCCGGCTGCCTCATGACCATCCTTGCCGCAGGCATGACACCGCCCAAATCCACCTGATCGCTCAACATCTTTCCACTACCCACCCACTGCCGGTCGCTGTCCATTGCCGACTTACGTCCACCGCCGTCTTCTCATGTCCACTGTCCTCTGTCCGGGGGCCGCCAGCCCACGCGACTTTTTTCGCCTTTGTTGCGGCCGGCGGGTTGAAAATCATTGAATCCGGCTTAAATTAGTTGTTCTCTTTGCATGTTTTTTATGGAAAACCGTTCAATCATAGCCTGACTGAGTACCACCACCATGAAGACCTTCCTCCCCAAAGAAAACGAAATCGTCCGCAACTGGTATGTGATCGACGCCACCGGCCAAGTTCTCGGCCGCCTGGCCGTGCAAATCGCGAACATGCTGCGCGGCCGCCACAAGCCGACCTATACCCCGCATCTCGACTGCGGTGACTTCATCGTCGTCGTCAATGCCGAAAAGGTCGTCCTGACCGGCGACAAGGACACCAAGAAGATCTACCAGGACTATTCCGGCTACATCGGCGGCCTCAAGGAACAGACCGCGGACGTCGTGCGCGCCAAGAATCCCACCCGCCTCATCCATGACGCCGTCTGGGGCATGATGCCCAAGGGCCGCCTCGGCCGCACCCAGTTCAGCAAACTCAAAATCTACGCCGGCCCGACCCATCCGCACGAAGCCCAGAAGGCCGTCCCCTTCGAAGTGAAGTGACCCGCAGGCATCACCCATCATTCACATAAGCAACTCCGGACAAAGGATTCTCCAGCATGACAGAGACTCAGGACGTCATCCACGCCATTGGCCGTCGCAAGACCGCCAGTGCCCGCATTCACCTCAAGCCCGGTACCGGCAAGATCACCGTCAACAAGCGTGAGTTTGCCGAATACTTCCCGACCTTGTCCGAACAGGGCTTCGTGGTCCAGCCCCTCGTCATCACCGGTACGACCAGCGACTTTGACATCTACGCCCTGGTCCAGGGCGGCGGCATCGCCGGACAGGCCGGCGCCATGCGCCACGGCATCGCCCGTGCCCTCGAAAAATTCAAGCCGGAATTCCGCGCCGTCCTGAAAGGCGCGGGTATGATCACCCGCGACTCGCGTGAAAAAGAACGCAAGAAACCCGGCCAGCCCGGAGCCCGTAAGCGCTTCCAGTTCTCCAAGCGCTAATCAGCTTCCCGAACTACCCTTTACCGCTCCGGATTCAGCGGCAGGAACCATTCCCGCCGCTGCTTCCGGTTTTTTTTCTCCCTGCCAACAACCGCTGAACGGACCTGCCTCATGACCAAAACACGCGTGGCCATAGTCGGCGCCTCCGGGTACGCCGGCGAAGAACTGTTGCGGCTCCTGCTGCGCCACCCCTTGGCGGAATTGACCTGCATCACCTCCCGGCAATATGCCGGCCAAAGCGCCGGCGCCGTCTTCCCGAGATACCGTGAATGCCAGCTGCCCTTCATCGCCCCGGAAGCGGACGAAATCGCCGCCCGGGCTGAGGTGGCCTTCCTGGCCCTGCCACACGGCCTCGCCGCGGAGTTCGCGGCGCCGCTCCTGGCCAGGGGCGTGACGATCATCGACATCAGCGCCGACTTCCGCCTCCGGGACACGGCCGTCTACGCCCGCTACTATAAAACCCCGCACCCGGCCCCCGACCTCCTCAGCCAGGCCGTCTACGGCCTGCCGGAACGGTATGCGGACGCCATCCGCGGCGCCAGGCTGATCGCCTGCCCGGGCTGCTACCCGACCAGCATCATCCTCCCCGCCGCCGCCCTGCTGCAGGCCCAACTGGTCGAGAC
Source organism: uncultured Lentisphaeraceae bacterium (assembly GCA_964407145.1). Lineage (GTDB taxonomy): Bacteria > Verrucomicrobiota > Lentisphaeria > Oligosphaerales > Oligosphaeraceae > JAAZKI01. Next base: position 2,741 of record CAYOUR010000304.1, read on the forward strand.
CGCCGGCATCGCCGCCATCTCTCTCAGCGGCGTAACCGGCGCCGGCCGCAAAGTCGAGCTGCCCTACATCTTCCCGGAATGCAACGAAAGCGTTCGCCCCTATGCCGTCACCGGCCACCGCCACCTCCCGGAAATCGAGCAGGAACTGAGCGTTGCCGCCGGCTGCGGGCCGCTCGTCATCAACTTCATCCCCCACCTCATTCCGGTCAACCGCGGCATCCATTCGACGGTTCTGTTCCAGGCCAAACCCGGCGTCACCGCCCAGGCCGCCGCCGACTGCCTGCAGACCGCCTACGGCGACAAGCCCTTTGTCCGCGTCCTCGCCCCCGGCGAACTGGCCGACACCAAGCACGTCACCATGACCAATGTCTGCGAAATCGGCTGCGCCATGGACGAGCGCACGGGCCGGCTCATCGTCAGCAGCGCCATTGACAACCTCACCAAGGGCGCTTCCGGCCAGGCCGTCCAATGCCTCAACCTGAGCCAAGCCTTTCCCGAAGACGCCGGTCTCCTGTAATCGCCGTCATTCCCGGCCACCGGCAAGCCCCCGGGGCCGCCCTGGCCTTGGCTACGCCGGTCCACTGTGATGGCCACGTTGATGTTTTGTGCCGCCTTTTCAAGCTCCCCTCTGCGGAAAAACCGCCTGCATCAGGACTGCATCCGAGGCTTTTATCCCCCCCGCAACAGGCGCCCGCAGGCAAGGCCGGACTTCAGGCGCCCACAAAGCTGCTTGCCTTGGACTATGTCCTGACAGCTCTTCCAGAGCCTATGCGGCGCCGCGGCTTTCAACCTATTCACCGACGGCCACTACCGTCCACTGGTAACCGGTCACCCATTGAGAATTGCGCCATGGTATGGTACCGTCGTCCTTGCATGATGCCCGGCCAATGAGGCTGGACGACCTACGGCAACCTGAAGGCTGGACGACCTACGGCAGCCTGAAGGCTGGACGACCTACGGCAGCCTGAAGGCTGGATTAACGACGGCAGCCTGAAGGCTGGACGACCTACGGCAGCCTGAAGGCTGGATTAACGACG
>CAYOUR010000305.1:0-1598 GCA_964407145.1 uncultured Lentisphaeraceae bacterium
AAGGGGTCGTTGCCGGTCGTCATCGCGCCTGGGGCATCGGCGCCGTGTCCTTGAACAAGCACAAGGCTCAGGCTGGGGACATTTCGGATGGCCTTTCGCCAGAGGGCATCCGGCAAGGACGACGGAACCGTGCCGATGATTTGTTCTCAAGGGGTGACCGGTTACATGGACGCAAGGTTACCGTGAACGCCTGACTTGCAAAACGCGGGTTGACCGTTATTTTTCCTGTATTCAGCAATCGGCCCTGTCTGACAAGACATGTCCAGGCCAATCGATGGCCTTGGAAACACCCCAGAAAGAAATCCCGAGATGAGCCTGCGTTTACGGTCTTTTCGCCTGTTATCCCTGTTGCCATTGACGCTGTCAGCCGTCACCGTGGCCGAATCCGTGGATGGCTTTGTTGCCGGCCAGGCCACGGCCGCCAATGGCCGTACGCTGCCATACCGGCTGTTCCAACCGCAGATTCCGACTTCTGCCAAATTGCCGTTGATTCTGCATTTTCATGGCGCCGGCAGCTGGGGTGACAACAACACCGCCCAGCTGGGTCAGGCACGGCGCTTCACGACCAGGGCGTTTCAGTCAAAATACCCGTGCTACGTGCTCGCGCCACAGACGCCGACCGGCGAAAAATGGGTTGCTCTGGACTGGCGCAAAATCGACCACGTCATGCCCGCCGAACCGACCTGGCAGTTGGCCACGGCCATCGCCCTCGCCGAGAAACTCATCCGGGAGCTGCCGATAGACCCGGCCAGGGTATACGTCAACGGCCAGTCCATGGGCGGCTATGCGACCTGGGACGCGATTTCGCGTCGGCCTGACCTGTTTGCCGCGGCCGTGCCGGTCTGCGGCGGCGGCGACCCCAATCGGGCTGGAATCATCAAAGCCGTCCCGGTCTGGGCCTTTCACGGCGCCAAAGACACCACCGTGCCGCCGGAGAATTCGCGCCGTATGGTCGCGGCGCTGCAACTGGTTGGCGCCCAAATAAAATACACCGAATATCCCGATGTCGCCCATGCGTCCTGGACTCCCGCCTATGACGAACCGGGGTTGAATGATTGGCTGTTTGCCCAACGCAAAACAGCTCCCTGACGCAAAAAAGCAGGAAAATGGCGATTCCATCCATCTTCCTGCTTACCATTGTCTTGACGGTTGCCGGTTGCCGTCAAGCCCCAGCGCCCAAGTCGTCAGCTCAAATACCAGCCCTGCCCGCTTTTGCCGGCGGGTTTCGAGTCAGCACCCGGCTTGGCGGTCGGCTTCGCCTTGGGCTTTGCGCCAAAACGGCCTGGACGCGACTCCGCTCCACCCTGAGCACCCGGCTGACCTGCGTTGTCGGAGCGTGAACGGAAGGGACGGTCCTGCCCGCCGCTAATGCCGCCGCGCTCGTCGCGGCCGCGGTACGGGCGGTCCTCACGGTTGCCGTCACGGGGGCCGGCGAAGCCGCCGCGTTCGTCGCGGCCGCGGTACGGGCGGTCCTCACGGTTGCCGTCACGGGGGCCGGCGAAGCCGCCGCGTTCGTCGCGGCCGCGGTACGGGCGGTCCTCACGGTTGCCTTCACGGGGGCCGGCGAAGCCGCCGCGTTCGTCGCGGCCGCGGTACGG
>CAYOUR010000305.1:1698-3764 GCA_964407145.1 uncultured Lentisphaeraceae bacterium
TCACGGGGGCCGGCGAAGCCGCCGCGTTCGTCGCGGCCGCGGTACGGACGGTCCTCACGGTTGCCTTCACGGGGGCCGGCGAAGCCGCTGTTTTCTTCGCGTGGCCGTTCCGCTCCCTCTTTGCGGCCTGGTGCGGTTAACACTTCGGAACGAGGCTCATTCCTGACTTTTTCAGGCATTCCCGCAGGATTCTGCGGTGCAGGCGCCTTGGTCGGCTCGTCAACGGCCACCCGGGCCATAGGAGGCGCCATCGGCGTGGGGGCGTCATTTGCGGGGGCCGCGGCCCCGGTCGACCGGCCGGGCTTGCGGCCATAAGGCGCACGATTGTCCTCATGACGATAACGCTGGCCTTCGCCGCCGCCGCCACGACGGGACATCGGACGACCGCCGCGGTTGCTGCCGCCACGGCCATATCCCTCACGGGGACGTGGGTCAAGCAGGCGGCTCAGGCGCTGGCCGTCAATGCCAATGCGCTCCGGACCCTGGTCGGCGCCGCCCGAAAGCTGATGCTTGAGCAGCTTCGCCAACAGAATCAAGACATCCTGGTTCACGCTCAGCGTCTGAATCTGATTGAGCAGATCAATGTCAAGTTCATATTCATGCAGGTCATGGAAAATCTTTTTCAGGCGTTGCGAGGTCACTTCGCTCCGGGTCGGGATGAGGCGGTGCTCTATTTGGGCCCCGACGGTCCGCCGAATCGACTCCAGCTGCCGCATTTCGCGCGGGGTCACCAGGGTGATGGCGGTGCCGGTTTTCCCAGCCCGCCCGGTCCGGCCAATGCGATGCACATAGCCACGCGAATCAAAAGGCATGTGGAAATTGAAGACGTGCGTGACATCGTCGACATCCAGGCCGCGGGCCGCGACGTCCGTCGCCACCAGGATGTCAATTTCGCCGCGTCGGAACGCCGCCATCACCCGGCTCCGTTGGGCCTGCTCCATGTCGCCATGCAGGCAATTGACATTGTAGCCGCGGCCGCCCAGGAGAATGTTGAGCGAGTCGGTCTCTTCGCGGGTCCGGCAGAAGATGATGGCCTTGCCCACGTCTTCCGCGTCAATCAGGCGGATAATCGCATTGGTCCGTTCGCTGTCCTCAATGACGTAGAACAGCTGCTCAATGTCATTGTTGGTCGTTTCGTTGCCGGCCGTCGTGATCTCGACCGGATTGCGCAAAACCGACTGCGCCAGAGCCACGACCGGCCGCGGCATGGTCGCTGAAAACAACATGGTCTGATGCGGACCGGGGAATTCGGTGAAAATCCGCTTGACGTCGTCCAGAAACCCCATGTCGAGCATCTCGTCGGCTTCGTCGACGACGATAAAGGGCGGATTGACATCCTTGAAATGGCCCGATTCAATCAAGTCAATAAGCCGTCCGGGCGTGGCCACCAGGGCGTTGATGCCTTTTCGCAGCATCTGCTCCTGGCGGGTGTAGGACTGTCCGCCGGTAAAGGCGGCTGTGTGCAACCCGGTGTGCCGTCCGAGCTTGTAAAGCTCGCCGCTCACCTGGGCCGCCAGCTCCCTGGTCGGCACCAGGACCAGCAGGCCCAGCCCGCTGGCGCCACGAATCTTCTCCATGACCGGAAGACCAAACGCCGCCGTCTTGCCGGTGCCGGTCAGGGCCTGGCCGATCAGGTCACGGCCGGCCAAAAGCTCGGGAATCGCCTTGGCCTGAATCGGCGTCGGCTCGGTGAAACCGGCCTCCACGATGCCACGCATCAATTCCGGACACAACCCAAAAGACAAAAAGCCGGAACCTATCGCCGGCTCCGCCAACGCCGCCTCGGACGGCGCCTCATCAACCGCCGCCGGTTCCTCGGTTGCCGGTTCCTCGGCCGCCGGTTCCTCGGTTGCCGGTTCCTCGGTTGCCGGTTTTTCGACCACCGGTTCCTCGGTTGCCGGTTTTTCGACCACCGGTTCCTCGGTTGCCGGTTCTTCGGTTGCCGGCGCCGGTTTGTCATCGACCGTCGTGGCGACCGGCGTTTCCGGGTCGGCGGCCGAAGCGGCGTCGGTGGCAGTCATTTCCGGCCGGTCGACATCGTCGAAGACCCCCGGCACAGTGATCAG
>CAYOUR010000306.1:0-3726 GCA_964407145.1 uncultured Lentisphaeraceae bacterium
GGTCGGTCGGCCCGGCGAAGAAATCCAGGCAGCCGTCGCGACCCAGAATGGCATCGCCCTGCTCCACCACCGGCGCGACCGGGGCGAGGACGAACACGTCGTCATAGCCCGTGCCGCCGGAAAGCTCCATCAGGTTGGCCACGGCGTCCGGGGTCTTGGTGTTGACATAGACCAGCTTGACGCCGTTCGCCTTCGCATCTTCCGGGGTGAGGATGGACTTGGCGCGGTTGAGGCGGTTGTCGTCAATGTCGGTCACCACAATCAGCGCGGGCCGGCGCGGGCCATGCACCAGGTAGTCGATCAGGCCCAGGCCCATGGGGCCGGCGCTGGCCAGGCACGCGCATTTGCCGCCTTCGACAATGCCCATGTTGTGCTGGTAGGTTCCTGGCGGAATGTGGTAATGGGCGTGGCAGGCGCCGATCAGGCAGCTCATCGGCTCGCTGAGCGAGGCCATGAAGAAGGCCTCGCCGTTATATTTCAGCAGACAGTTCATCTCCATCACGCAGGACGGAATGCGGACATGGGTCGCGTCGCCGCCGATGGTCGGGAAGGAATAGCCGGGAGCGTCCAGCGAGCCCTTGTACATCAGGGCCGGCTGAATGCCAAAACGGTCGCCTGGCTTGAACTGGTCGCGCCACTTCGCGCCGACTTCCAGAATCCGGCCGGAAAACTCATGGCCGACGATCGGCGGGTTGGTGGCGCAGTCGTTGGGCACCCGCTTGTGGTCGGCGCCCTGCTTGGCCGCCTTGTAGCTCGACATGCAGATCGAATCGCTGATCACTTCGGCAATGATCCCGTCATCGCCGCACGGCGGCAAGGCAAATGTCTCCAGGCGCAAATCATGCTTGCCATACAGACGCAACGCGGTCGTTTTCATTATTGAAATCCTTTCTTGCTCCTTAAATCGGCCACGACTGAACATGCTCGGCAGATCGAATACTATCCTGACCATGATAATGTACTGTCAAACGGGCAAAGATAAAACCACCACCATGAAAATTGCGTCGCCGAGGGTAATCGGTCACTCCTTGACAACAAACCAACGGCACGGTGCCGTCGTCCTGGCGGGATGCCCGCAGGTGAGACGTTGTCACGCGGCCAACGGTGTTGTGTCGTCCCGGCAGGGCTCCCTTCAGGGAAAACCACCCACCGCGGCTCGGCCTGTGGCCGCCCGCCATGGACGTTTATGCCGCGCCCCGTCAGGGCGCCCGCAGGTGAGGCACTGCCTGTGCCAAGATTGAACTTTTTGGGCGGGTTCTAGCAATGGGTGACCGAATACCGCCGAGGGCGATTCCCGCAAATGCCCAAAATACAGGTCACACCGCAAAAATTCACCGAAAAAACGCGTGGAGGGGCGGCGGCCTTGCCCGCGGGACACAGAAGCCAGCCCCCAGCCGGAAGGCTCCCACCGGCTGACTCCGTCACCCAAGAGAGGATGCCGCCAGAACGGCACGGTCTTGGACTCGTAAGACGCCATTGGCCTGAGAACACGCACACCCGTTTAGACCGCGGGTCCGTTCCACAGTTCCGGTGGCGGGGGCTGGTCTGACAACAGGCGACCGATCCGTTCCCGGCCACAGATGCGGAACAGCCCGCCGCGGTTGAACTTGCTGGAATCAAGCAGCAGGCAGTTCTCTTCGGCCTGGCCCAGGACCTGTCGCAGGAATTCAGCATGGTCCTCGTGATACGTGCTCAGACCGCTCGAATCCAAGCCGACTCCGGAATAGAACGCCTTGGTCAGACGCACCTGCCGCAAATGCTCCTGGGCCATCCGCCCCAAAAACGAATTAAGCTGGCCGTTGAAATTGCCGCCCAGGCACATCAACATGAAATGCGGCGGAAAACGAAAAAACTCCTGCGCGATCAGCACGGAATTGGTGACGACCGACAACGTTGACAGGCGGGAGGATTGCAGACGCCGTGCCAGGCAAAGGCAGGTCGTCGATGAATCAAGAAATAAAATATCCCCTGATTCAATCAGCGCTTCAGCCAGGGCGGCAATCATCATCTTCGCCGAACGGTTCTGCTCCAGGCGCTGGCAAAAATGACTGTCCTGCCGGTCCGCACCACTTGCCATTGCCGGCAGCGGCGCCGATGGACTGCCAACCGCGCCGCCATGCACCTTGCGCACCAGACCGGAAGCAGACAAAGCCGACAAATCACGATGCACCGTCGCCACCGAAACCCCAAACCGGGAGGCCAGGCGCTCCACGCCGCAATACCCTTCCTGCAGCAAATAAGCCTGCATCGCTTCACGACGGGACGTGTTCATCTCGCTCCCCCACGTTATCTCGAAACTCCTCGAAACTCCTCGAAACTCATGGATGCACCTGACTACTGATGATAAAAATAAATCACATGGTGATAATTTCCAATCATTGATGGAATTTTTTTTGCAGAAAACTGCCGGCCATGCTTGCCAGGCCTGAAAAGTGTGTCATATTGATATGACCAGGTCGGTTGTTTCCGCCTGACGGACCACAACCTCCCCAAAGTCAATGTTGCGATTTCACGTCAAGAGCCATTTTTGGCAGGCCGTCATCATGTCCATCTCCTTCATTGGTCTAGGCTACTGTGGATGGGACCATCTCTGCGTTGTTCCGCACATTCCCATCGATGACAAGGTGAAGATTGCCGAACGCCTGGAACAGGGCGGCGGCCCGGCGGCGACGGCCACCTATGCGGCCTCCCGGCTGGGGATTCCCTGTGCCTTCTGGGGCGCGGTTGGCGATGACAGCCAGGGTGAACGCATCACCGGTTCGCTGGCCGCCGTCGGCGTCGACGTCAGCGGCGTGCGCCGTCGCCCCGGAGCCGCCTCGGCGACGGCATACTGCTGGATCGAAGCCCGCACCGGCAAACGCAGCATCGCCTGGAGCCACGGCGAAGCCACACCGCTCCAACCGGACGAACTGCCCTGGCCGCAGCTGGCCCAAGCCAGGCTGCTTCACCTTGACGGCCACCAGACGGACGCCGCCCTCGCCGCCGCCGACTTCGCCCGCCGCCACCAAGTCTGCGTCAGCCTTGACGCCGGAACCGCCGTCCCCGGCATCGAAAAACTGCTCGACCTGGCGGACATCATCATCGCCTCCGAAAAATTCGCCGCGGCCTTCTGCGGCCATGCCGACCCGCGCCGTTCGGCGCAGCAGTTGTTCCGGTGCGGTTCGACCCGCCTGGCAGCGGTCACGCTCGGAGCGCGCGGCAGCGTGGCGTTCGACGGCGTCCGCGACTATGCCCAAAGCCCCTTCCCGGTCGAGGTGCGCGACACCACCGGCGCCGGCGACGTCTTTCACGGCGCCTTTGCCGCCGCCTGGCTGCACGGCGGCAACTGGCAGCAGTGCCTGTGCCAGGCCAGCCTGGCCGCCGCCATCAAATGCACCCGCCTGGGCGGAAGAACCGCCATACCCGATGCCCCCGGATTGGCCGCCGCCCTTAAGCAGCAGGAATCCCGCTCCCCCGAAAAGTGACGTCCCCTGGACAGGCGATGCAACCCCTCAAGCCCGGTTATCTCCCCCAGGTCAAAGGCAGCTGGCGCAACGCCCACCTTGAAAAACACCACACCTTCGAACACCACGACGGGCCCAGGGATGGCGACATCACCCGCCAGCTGCGCGCCTTCGCCCGGCTCACCAACATCGAACTGCTGGAATTCTGAGCTGGCGCGCCCCGCCCATCCGGCAGCATCAGACGCACCTCGCATGCCTCAACCGTAACTCCGTCATCCCCTTG
>CAYOUR010000307.1:0-3716 GCA_964407145.1 uncultured Lentisphaeraceae bacterium
CCTCCAACAACAGTCCGCTGATGATCTCGTATGACGAGGTGATCACGCCGCATTTGTTGGCCGAGGCGTCCTTCACAATCCACACGCCCTGCTTCTGAATCAGGTTGCGGGCCGCCGGCGTGATGTAGGAATTCGCGCCCTCGACAATCGCCCGGAAAGACGCCTTGCCGTCCGGGAAGTAATCGCGCCAATTGCCTTCATTGATGGTGGACGGCCGGCCGCCGGCCGGGATGAACACGTCGGCGTAATGGGTCAGGTTATGCTGGAACAGATGCATGAACTCGTTCTGTTTGACCAGCTTTTCCTCCAGCTTGCCCTTCTGCCGGACCACCAGCCGGTGGAACACCTCGCCGCCCTTCATTTCCGGCTTGGAAAAGGCCATCATCGCGCCTTCACCGCGCAGCTTCTCGGGATTGAAGCTGTCGAGGTTGGCCACAAACAGCAGCCGCTTCATCTCGTCGCGGTCCAGTCCGGCCGGGTCATAGGCGATTGCCGGCCCGTCGGTGACGGCGGTCAGGCTCAGACCCGGGAAGACCGGCGCGCCGTCCGGCCCGGTCGCCAGCAGCAGCTTCATTTCGTTGCCGGCCACGTCGCCGCCGGGACCGCCGGCAATCTTGATTGAGAAAGCATCCTTATGCGGCTTGATGCCCAGCTCGGCCAGCGTCTTGAGCAGATACTGATGCACGCCGAAGCTGGTGACGCCGTATTCCTTGTGGTTGATGCCGGCCCCGGGCTTGCCGGAAATGATTCCGGAACCGAGCGTGTAGCCGACCTTTTTGGCGTACTCGCCCATCCACTCGATCATGGTGTCGAACATATTCTCATCCGGCCCGATTTCGATGATTTCGCGTACGCCCAGGCGGTCGACAATGGCCTGGTCGCGCAGTTGCATGGCGTCGTCGTAGTTGACCAGGGACAGGAACGCGGCGGTGAACGCCCGCTGCGCTTCCCACAGGGTCGGCTTCATCATGGCCACGTCCGCCAGCGGCTCCAGCAGCGTCAGCATCTTGGCGCCGCCTTCGTAGATGTCCTTGTTCTTCAGGTGCTGGGTGTGGGCCAGCACGAAGACTTCGCGGTAGGCCTCGTCCCGGGCGAAGTCGTAGTAGTCGTTCGCCTCGAGCTTGTTGGCGCCGCGCAGAGGAATGACCGTGCGCCACCCGCCGCGCGATATCTCCGCAAACCGCACCTGGTACCCGAACGCCTTGCGCCGGAAAAAGAAAAACACGCCCCAAGGCTGGTCGGACGGAAACGCCTTGCCGTACTCCTCCGAGACTTCGCGGTAGAACTGGCCGAAGTCGGGACGCAGCCGAAACGCCAGGGCCGACTTGTCCCGGCAGAAGAAATTGGTCTTGAGGATGCTTTCGAGGAAATTGAGACCGCCGCGGTAGATGGTCTTGACCCACAGGTCCTTGTCCTGGTTGCCGGAGCTGATGCGCGAAACTTCGTGCAGGAATTCCGTCCGGAACGCCTCTTCCTCGGCGGCCGTTGACGCCGCCCCGGGCGCGAACCGGCGTTCAAATTCGCGATACAGCTTCTCGGCCAGTTCCGGGTAAAGCGCCACAAACCGGGTGAGGTCGGCCTGATTATAGGCGTTGCGGTCGACAAAGGCGAGCTGGCCATGCAGAAATTCGCCCATCGCCCGCACCCAGTTGGTGCCGGCCAGGCTGAAGTGATGATGCTCGACCAGCGCCTGGTGCAGGACGTCGCCGATCTCGACCCAGGTGATCAGCCGGATGTCGTCCAGCAGCCGCGCGGCCTGCTCGTCGCGAATCCGCTCGCCAGGCTTTGAGCCGAGGTAGACCGTGGCCACCAGCACCGGCAGATGCGCAAAGTCAGTGACGTCCTTGTTGACCGTCATCTCCCGGAAATAGCAGCGCCGCACGTCCAGGTCCGAGGCCGTGATGATCGAGACGATCTGCCGGGCGATCTCGTCCGTCCCCAGCGGAATCGACACCGCGACCGTCAGGCGGATGCTGTCCCGTTCCCAGGACTCGATGTCGGCCTGGACATTGTCATTGTCCTGCGCCTGCAGGACCCAATGCACGCGCTGCGCCAGGCGCGACGCGTCCAAATCCGTGACCGCCGCGAAATTCAACCGGCCGTAGACCTCCTCAATGGCCTCTTCCTGGCCGGCGCCGTACTGCCGGCGGTACTCGTCCTGCAACGCCGACAAGCTGACCTGAGATTCGCCATGCCAGCCCTGGTCCCGCACGTAATGCTCAATCACCAGCGTCGACGGCTCGTCGTTGATCACCAGCGGCTTCACCGACTGATGCAAATTCGCACTCAACAAATGCTGGCCGGCCATCATCGCACTCGTCACCCGCGGATTGCACTCCTCACTCAGCAAATACACAAAAAACACCTCGCCGCTGAAATCCACCCGACGAATCCCCGACGCCTTCTCCAAATTGCACAAAAACGGCAGAATCTTCCCCACCCCGTCCACAAACGTGGTGAAAAAATACTCCGGCATGACCTCCTGCAACATCTGATAAGCGTCCTCAAGACGCTTGACCTGCTCGCTGATGATGGCATTCCTGGTCAACATGCGTCACTCCTTTTTACACGAGTTCCTGTGCCTCCGACTGACGCCACTAATCTGCACCCCGCGACGTCAACACCTAGAAGATATACCCTCTTCCCAAAAAGTCAATGGAACTCTTCTATTAAATTTCTGGAGTGCTTCTGCACTCATCTGCGTCCATCTGCGCTCATCTGCGTCTATCTGCGTCCATCTGCGTCTATCTGTGGTTCAAAATTTCAAGCTGTATTTCCCTCAGCGGCGGCAATTCGAGGCAACGCAGTCCGTGGTATTCGGCGGTGAATCGTTCGAGGTCGTTGCGGAGGACGAAGTCCGTCAGAGGTCTGGTTTTGAAATCATCGTGGTGTGTCGGTACGAAGGTTTTGAAGGCGATGTGTTCCCGGACCATCTGCGGGAATCCGTCCTTGTATCGGCTGATGCCGCAGAAGAAGTAATCGGTGGCCACGCCATGGATGGCTGGCGGGTGCATGTTGGCCGAGCCGAGGTTCAGCAGGTCGATCTCGCCGAAATGGAAATGGAGTGCGAACACATCGCCGCTGGGCATGTCGGTGCGCACCGCGATTTGGCTGGGGACATCATGCAGGAACGACTCGGTCCAGTCAGGCGCCAGTTTCATGTGCCGCGATTCGATGACATCGACGGTCAGGCCATGATCCAGTCGCACTTTGTCGCCGGCCCGGATGACATGGATGTTCTCTTCGGGTATCTGGTAGTATCGCAGGATGAACGCCGTTGTTTCGGAGCCATAGACGTGTGCGCCGGTGTTGCGTACGATTTCCGGCACATCGGCCAGGTGGTCCCAATGCGAATGGCTGACGAAGATCACATCGGCCTCCGGGACGTATTTCTTCACCAGAGCCGGGTCGGAAAGCATGGCTGAGTCACCGCGGGTCACGCACGGGTCAAGAAGAATCACCTTCCCGCCGAACCGGAAGGCGAACGAGTTGATTCCAAGCCATTTCACGGTTAAGATGTCTTTGCTCATGCTCGCCTCTGATAGCTTGAAGTATAGTCTGGTTTCCGCGGGGGAGGAAAGGGCCGTGGGCCCTTTCCTCCCCCGCACCCCCACCTATCCTTTTGCTGGTCGACCGGCTTGCGCTGCCGCTTCGCGGCATCCGCAAGCCGGTCGACACATCAATAGATTGCTGATGGCCGTCGTGAGCAAAAAAAA
>CAYOUR010000308.1:0-3707 GCA_964407145.1 uncultured Lentisphaeraceae bacterium
TGCAAGGACGACGACACCCTACCATGGCGCAATTCTCAATCGGTGACCGGTTACGGCGCCCTGGTGTTTTTTTGCGAAGGAACGACAGCCGTCCGGCATTGTCAGATTATAGTATTGCTGCCGGGCAGGTACTTCTGTCCCGGCCGAGATGCACGGAGACAGTCCGGAAGACAGAAAGGATATTGCCATGAAGAAATTATTCCTGACGATGGCATTGAGTTTGTTGGCGGGGGCGGCTCTGGCCCAGACCGGGGAAAAGACCCCGGTGAAGGTATTCGCGCCTCTGCCGTATGCGTTCGATGCTTTGGAACCCCACATTGACGCCAAGACCATGGAGATTCACTACAGCCGCCATCACCGCGGCTACTACAACAACCTGCTGAAAGCCCTGGAAGCCTTCCCTGGTGCGGCGGACCGTTCCCTGGAAGAACTTCTGGGAGAGATGAGCCGCTTTCCTGAAGCCGTGCGCAACAATGCCGGCGGTCATTTCAACCACACCCTGTTCTGGAAGGTGATGACTCCTGGCGGAGGCGGTGCGCCGCAGGGACGTCTGGCCGAGGCGATTCGACAGGGGTTTGGCTCGCTGGAGCAGTTCCAGGCCGCCTTCAAGCAGGCCGCCCTGTCGCGTTTCGGCAGCGGCTGGGCCTGGCTCTGTGTGGGCCTTGACGGCAACTTGTTCATCACCTCGACCGCGAACCAGGACAATCCCCTGATGGACATTGCCGCCGAACGCGGCTACCCGATTCTTGGCCTGGATGTCTGGGAACACGCCTACTACCTGAAATATCAGAACCAGCGCGGCAGCTACATCGATGCCTTCTGGCAGGTGGTCAACTGGCCGGCCGTGGCCGCCCGATTGGAAAACGCCGGGCGGTGATGAAGCAGAGGGTTGCCGACGCGCCGGCCGGGTCTGCCCCCCCCGTGGCTGGCTCGTCGGCATCCCCGTCGGCAGGGCGCTTGAAAGGCCGGTTGTGGGCCGTTCTGATACAAACCTTCCTGGCGTCGTACGGTGTTCTGGGGCCCGGCAGCTGATGCTGGCGGCATGTCCTTTGGGCCACCGTGGCCAAGCCGGTGTGGCGCCAGCGCCCGGCTGTCAGCCGTTCATTTGATTGGAGCCCGTTGCGAGCATGAGTTTCTTCTGGTTGCGCAAGATATTGTCAAGGGTCATGTTTCCGGTACCGGTGCTTTTGCAGATTGGCCTTCTTGGCGCTATGCTGCTGATCTGGAAGCGCACGAGGCGGACAGGCGTGGCGCTGCTGCTCTGCAGCCAGGTGCTGCTGGCGTTGTTCAGTCTCCCGCTGCTCAGCGATTCACTGCTGGACCGCCTGGAAAGAACGTACCCGCCGTTGACCGAAAGCCGGCTCCAGGACTGGTGCCGGACTGCGGCGCCAACTGGCCTCCTGGTCATCGGCGTGGCCGGCAGCGGCTTCCGCGCCACCGAAACCGGAGCTGACACCGCCGCCGACACCGAAGCAGTATTGCCTGCGGCCGGCAGTATGGCGACCGGGCAGGACGACTTGCGGGCCGGCTTCAATGACGACTTCCTGGTCCGGCTGCAGGAAGCCAGCCGTATCGCCCGGCTGCTGGAAATGTCCGGCCGCGACTATCGCCTGGCCGTGTCGATCAGCTCAAGTGTGGCCATAGAGACCAAGGTCGCGGCCCTTGAACAGTATTTTTCCCCGTACGGCATCGCACCGGAACGCCTGGTGCTTATTGACAACGCCGTCAACAGCAAGGCCGAAATCGCCTGTTTCGAGGCCTTGGGCGGCCCGCTGATCCTGGTTTCGAGCGCGTTTCACCTGGCGCGTCTGATGCGTCTGGCCGAGGCGCAGGGCGCGCCGGCGCTGCCGGCGCCGGCCGGCTACATGGGCCGCAATCCGCTGTCCTGGATTCCTTCGGCGGACGCCCTCAATAATTTTCGCATTGTGGTCTACGAATATCTCGGGCGGCTGGAGGCCTGGAAAAAGTAGCGCCAGGGGTCCGGGCGGCTGCCAGTCCGGTCAGGCGCAACGCATCCGTCAACAAGGAGACATTGATGCTGATTGACATTCACACCCACGCCTCGGACTGCATCGGGATCACCCGCGCCAATGGCACGCGCTATCCCAGTCTGGCGGAACACCTGGCCATGCTCGACGCCAGGGGCATTGACCAGGCCGTGATGCTGTGCACGGTCAGCCCGGAAGTGCGCTATGTCGTGGTGACGCCGTATGAGGTCCTGGACATGGCGGCGCGTCAACCTGACCGCATCATCCCCTTCTGCAGTGTCGACCCGCGCATGCTCACCAACAGCGTCAAGGCCGACTTCCGGCCGATGCTCCGCTATTTCCAGGACCGCGGTTGCAAGGGCATCGGCGAGTACATCCCCAACCTGGAGCTGGACCATCCCCTGAACATGAATCTGTTCGCCCAGGTCGAAGAAGTCGGTCTGCCCTTGACCTTCCATCTGGCCTCCACCAAAGACCACCAGGGCCAGTACGGGTGCTACGACGATCTGGGATTGCCGCGGCTGGAGAAGGTGCTGAAGGCGTTTCCGCGCCTGAAGCTGCTGGCGCATTCACAGGTGTTCTGGTCGGAAATCAGTGCGGATGTCACCCTGGAGACCCGCGGCGGCTACCCCAGGGGGCCAGTCCGGCCCGGGCGCGTCGTCGAGCTGATGCGCAAGTATCCGAACCTCCATGGCGACCTGTCCGCCGGCAGCGGCTTCAATGCCATCAGCCGCGACCCCGCCTTCGGTGATGCCTTCCTGGCTGAATTTGCCGACCGGCTGTTGTTCGGAACCGACATCGCGAACGTCCCCCAGGAAACACCCATCGTCGATTATTTCCATGTCCTGCGCAAGGAACGGCGCATCAGCCCGGAGGACGCCGAGAAGATCGCCTGGAAAAATGCCAACCGGCTGTTGGGCCTGGGCCGGTAAAGGCGGCTGGCGTCACCGACGGCGAATTGCCTGCAATTTGATTCTTTATACGGAGTCCATGATGTCGAAACTGGTGCGAGTCAGCCTGTCCATCGAAGAGTCGCTGTTTGCGCATCTGAGCGAACTGGTGAGCAACAACGGTTATGAGAACCGCTCCGAGTTCATCCGCGACCTGATCCGCGACCGCATGGTCCGGGAACAATGGAACGCGGAGGGGGAAGTCGTGGCCACCCTGACCATCGTCTACAATCACCATCAGCGCGGCCTGACGGAAAAGCTGGTTGACCTTCAGCATCATTCCGGCGGGCGGGTCCTGGCGTCGACGCATGTGCACCTCAGTCATCACCTCTGTGCGGAAATGATCATGATGCGCGGTCAGGGCGAGGAGATCAGACGCCTGGCCGACTCCATCAGGAAGTTGCGCGGCGTCCAGCATGCCGAGCTGTCCCTGGCCACAGCCTTGACGGAAATGTAACCGGGGTCACCCATTGATAACAGGGCTTTGGGAAACGGTTAAGGCATGAGCCCACAAAACCCCAAGCCCCTCCCTACGCGCGCGCGATGAATGTGCGCCGATGTCAACGCGCGCGCGATGAATGTGCGCCGATGTCATTGGTCACTGCCATTGCTTCCCCAAGCCCCCTCCTCGCGCACGCGCGCGACAAATAAGCTGGGCGTCGGCATGATCATGTACATTGACGCCCCCCCCTCGCGCACGCGCGCGATAAATAAGGATGGTGGCCCCCTCTTGGGTGGGTGGGCTTGATTTCTAGAAGCCACGCGAAAA
>CAYOUR010000309.1:0-3707 GCA_964407145.1 uncultured Lentisphaeraceae bacterium
GGACGCCCTTTCCAGCCGTAATCGGTCACCCATTGATCATGACGGTCAACGTGCGGACTGTGGTGACAGGCGCTTGATTTCAGGCTGCCGTAGGTCGTCCAGCCTCATTTGCCGGGCATCGTGCCAGGACGATGACACCCTACCATGGCGCAATTCTCAATGGGTGACCGATT
This sequence comes from uncultured Lentisphaeraceae bacterium, assembly GCA_964407145.1. Classification (GTDB taxonomy): domain Bacteria; phylum Verrucomicrobiota; class Lentisphaeria; order Oligosphaerales; family Oligosphaeraceae; genus JAAZKI01. The sequence goes on from CAYOUR010000309.1 coordinate 174, forward strand.
ACGCCTACTGTCCATTTCCGCCAGGCACTTGTTTGTTTTTACCTGTCCAGGGAATACGTTATCGCCATGTCATCGTTCCGGCGTTTAGCCGGTTGCTTTCCAACAGTCCAGCCACCAGCCCAGGAGCCACCATGCCAGCCAGCCATCTTCGCGTTCTTCTGCCCCTGTCCTGCTTTCTGGCCGCCGGCCTCGCCCAGGCCCAGCGCGACTTAAACGGCGCTTCCGGAATCATCTACAACATCGACCAGGCAGCAAGGTCCGGCGTTCTTCTCACCTCGACCGCCTACGACCCGCAGACCCAGGAAGGCAACTGCCGTTACCAGATTTTCTGGGATGACAAAACCACCTTCACCCGCACCACCGCCGTGGCCGCCGCCACGGACATCGCCCGCGACGCCGTCGTCCAGCTCGACCTGACCGCCGAGCAATCAGAACTGGCCCGGAAAGGCACGCCCTTCAAGGCCACCCGCCTGACCGTCCTCCCAGCCGGCAGCAAAGCCTCCGGCTGGGCCAACAGCACCAAAACACGACTGCTGGCAACCATCACCCCGACAGCCGCCCAGAAAGCCGAAGTGACGGTGGACGGCCGCCAGGTCGCCTTCACCATCCCAGCGCGTGCCTTGCAGAAAATGGACCTCTTCCCGGTCACGGAACTGAAGAATTCCCTGACCGAAGTGCGGGTTTTCGGCGCTCTTGACGGCGAACAGCGCTTCCTGTGTTCGCGTGTGCAGGTCACGCCACTGCCCGACCCCCGCCTGACGGACGACCCGAGCCTTCCCCGCGTCCTGGTCATCGGCGACTCGATCAGCATGAACTATCACGAGGCCGCCAAGGCCGCGCTGGCCGGCAAGGCCAACTACCACCGCATCAATGCCAATTCCGGCGACACCAACCGCGGCCTGGCCAACTTCGAACTCTGGCTGGGTGACACCACCGTCAAGGGCCTGAATTGGGATGTCGTCGTCATCAACCATGGCCTGCATGACCTGCGCCTGCTGGAGGGCGACAAGCACCAGGTCAGCCTGGAGCAATACCGCATGAACCTGGAAGCCATCTTTGCCATGGCCACCAGCAAAGGCTTCAAGGTCATCTGGTGCACCACCACACCCGTCCCCGGCACCCGCACCACCGGCTCCCGGCGCCGCCAGGATGACGACCGGGCCTACAACCAGGCCGCCGCCGAAGTCCTCGCCAAATACCCCGCCATCACGGTCTGCGACCTCAATGCGCTCGTCCGCGGCAGCAACGTCTTCGACCAGTGGCGGCAAGGCGTCGACGTCCATTTCCGCGACGAGGAACGCGTGCTCCTGGGCAACAAGGTCGCGGAAACGGTCTTGAGCGTCATCCGGAAATAAGCCTGCATGCGCCAGGCCGGAACGGGCGTGGCCACTTTGGCCGACACACCAGCTCCGGCCTGGACAAACCGAACCGGCCGGGGTCCAGCACCGCCCATCACCTCAGTCGGTGAACAGGTTCTTATTGCGGTAGGACCGCGGGGCCTCCCCGGCATAGCGTCGGAATTCCCGGGCAAAGAACGAGCTGTCACGATAGCCGCATTCCCGGGCGACGGAGCGGATGGGCATGGTGCTGTTGGCCAACAGCTCGCGGGCCTTTTCCAGACGCAGCTGGATCAGGTACTGGTTGGGCGGGCATTTCAAGTGGCGGCGGAACATCTTGGCCAAAGTCTGCTGACTGACACCAAAGTAGGTCGCCAGTTCGCCAATGGGGTGTCGTTCCGTCAGGTCGCCGACCACCCGCCGAACGACGTGTTCAAAGCGCGAATGGACATCCTCACGGCCCGCCTGGTCGGCCATCTCCAACACCAGCTCATAAGCGCAAATGGATAGACGGGAGAGAAGGCGCTCATCGCCGTTCATCGCCAATTGATGAACGCGATCGTACAGGGCGAAGACGCGCTCCGGCTCCCGAAGCCGGATGACCCGCGAATTGCGCAGCACGCCCTGATTGATCAGCAGCGCCATCAAGGGGCCATTGTTAATCGCAATCCACTGCTTGCGGCAAGCCGCCGGCCCTGCCACGGTCATGGTGTATTTCACCCCGGGACGCAAGATAAACATCTCGCCGGGCCGCATCAGGTGCTTTTCCCGCTCGGTCTGAAACTGCAGCGCGCCCTCGACGCCAAGCTGCACCGACCAGTAGACGTGCGTCACGGTGACCTCCGCCCCCGGCTGGTAGACGGCCTGGCCATAGCAGTTCAGGTACAGCGCCACCGAGTCAAGATTCGTCATCCGGCTGCGGTCCAGCCAGACATCGTCACGGCTCAAGGGCAGCTGATTGACGCGATGGCGAAAGACATGCCGGGTTCCCATGCCCTACCTCCCTGGTTTTGCCTCCAGATGACCGACCGGCCGCGGCAATCCCCTCCTGCCGACTGCCAAACCAGCCGCCAATAAATCACCTCAACCATTTTGAGATCAACTGGATAAGAACAACATTCCAAAATAAAAAAATCTCATTTTAACATAAAATAATCCTATTTTCCGGCATTGCATTCCGCGTGGGGAAAATATGATAATGGCAGGCCGGCATCTTGCCGGCGCAGCGGCAGTTAGCGGTCCATTCGCGGGTCGTTGCCGGTTGTCCCTCTGTCACCCCTCGGTCTTCCGAACCAAGGAGCCCACCATGCGATGCAAACACCCCCTGCGCTTCACGCTGATTGAGTTGTTGGTTGTCATTGCCATCATCGCCATCCTGGCGGCCATGCTTCTTCCGGCCCTGACCAAAGCCCGCAAAAAAGCCCGGGACATCGCCTGCATCAACAACCTGAAGCAGCTTGGCGTCTACCTGATCATGTACACCGATTCGTACGACGGCTACTTCCCGCCTTATATCAACGCCAGCAACTGCTGGATGGACTACATCCTCGACTACAGCAATCCTGGACTGCGGCAGGGCTGGATTGCGGCCGGAACCTACAACACCCACAACGACAACTACTACCTGCGCTGCCCGTCCGCCCTGCCCGGCAACGACTCAAAATACCGCTGCAACTACTCCCTGTCGAATTCGCTGTCGTCGGCCGCCAGCGCCACGGTCAACGCCATCCAGAACACCAACATGCTCGTTGCCGCCGATGGCCACTACTACGTCACCACCTACTATTAAGACGGCTCAGCCGGCACCCGGCTGACCTTCTGCCACGGCTCGGAAGACACCGGACACACCTTCCTCTATGGCGTCAGCGCCCTGAACTGCCTTTATCTCAACGGCAGCGCCTCCCGTCAGAACCAGCAGATTCAAACCAGATGGTCAAAAAACCCCGGCGCCTACCAGGGTTTTACCAACGCCGAAAAGGAAATCTACCGGACCTACTGGCAGAAAACGCCGTAACCCCATCGCCCCATACAATCGTTTATGTGCAGCAGGTGGTGATGGGAGAAGTGGCTTGACAAGAGGCCTCGGCATCTTACTTTGAAAAGACTGCCAACCTGGCAATGAAGTAGAATGCGGAAAGTTTTCCCCAAGGCCATAACAGAAAAAGCCCGAAGGGCTTAACAAACATAACCCCGGGGG
>CAYOUR010000310.1:0-3675 GCA_964407145.1 uncultured Lentisphaeraceae bacterium
TCAAGCCCTTCGGGCTTTTTCCGTTATGGCGGCAAAAAAGTCTTGGCGCCTCCAACTCCACGACCGGATTGGCAGTCTTTCAAGGTCAAGATGCCTATACACGTTGTCAGGCAACGTCTCCAACCACCACATTTTGCCCATGGGCTAAAAGAAAGGCCCCCTGGAGGCGACGGGGGCTTCCTGAGACTTGGATAAGACAAGGCGGAGAACAGCGTTGCTCGATGGCTCCATGTTCAATGGGTGACCGTATGTAGTCCAGCCTTCAGGCTGGCGCACGTAGGGAAAGGGCCAATGTCCTTCATCTAGGCATAACTCTGGCTGGAAACATGGAACCCACAGGCCATAAACGACTTATTGGGCAACAGACAGGACAATAGGACGACTATCCCATGGGATTATTGCAGCCGCAAAAAGTCCGCCCGTCGGGGCGTGGGCCGAGTCTGGATATGTTGTCTTCAGTAGATGGTCCGGCTGAGCACTTCACGCTGCCATTCGGGGGAGAGGACGACGAATCGGGCGGAGAAGCCGCACATGCGGACGATCAGGCTCTGGTGGCGTTCCGGATGTTTCTGGGCGTCGAGCAGGTCTTCGCGGTTGAAGCAGTTGAGTTGCAGCAGGTGCATGCCGCGTTCGGCAAAGGAGCGGAAGAGCGCCTCGATGATTTCCGGCGAGGCGTGCTGGCGGCCAAGGACGAAATTGGTGTTGGAGGCGAAGAAGCGGTTATGGTCAAGCCGGCTGATGGCGTTGATCATGGTGGTGAGGTTGTCGGCGTGGAGGAAAGACGGGTTCAGGCCCTGGGCGAGGAAGTCGCCGTCGCGCCGGCCGTCCGGCAGGGCGCGGGTTTTTTCTCCCCAGAAGCGGAATTCGCGGTAGATCCAGCTGGCGAGGTGGTAGCTGCCGCCGCGGTTGTTCCGGAGGGGCTTGATTTCCTCGGCGATGTTGTCCAGGAAGAAGCGTGCCAGGGCCGTGGTTTGCTCGGAGTCGTCGCCCCAGTGCGGGGCATGCAGGGCGGCCAGGCGCAGGTCTTCGGCGTTCTGCCAGTTGTGGCGGACGGCGTCGAGGAAGCGCGGCAGGGTGCAGGACGGCTCGTCGAAGCAGAGTTGCTTGATGGCCAGGAGGGAATCGAGGAGGTTGGCGAAAAAGGCCATGGTGACGATGCGGAAGTTGTAGCGGGCGCCGCCGGCATAGACGTCTTTCAGGCTGTTGAGGCAGCCGTCCTGGCAGGCGGAATAGAAGGGCGCCGGGGCGATCTTGGCATAGAGCTTGCCGTATTCCGTGTAGTCGGCGAGCATTTTTTTCAGCAGTCCGATGATGTTGCCGTAGACGATGTCGCGCACTTCCAGGAAGGAGCCGGCCGCGTCGATGGGCTGGAACTGGAAGTCGATGGCCTGTTCCACCTCGTGGTCATGGTAGATGGTCGCTTCCAGGACGCGGGCGAGGCTGAAGTAGTTGGCCGTGTCGGTGTCTCCGGCGCTGTCCACATAGCCATCCCAGCAGCCGGTGCAGACGTAGCGGCGGGCGTCCGGCAGCGGCACCCCGGCGCGATGGAGGGAACGGAGGAAGGCGTCGTCATTGAAGCCGGAGATCACGCCGCGGCCGGCGTAGATGTCTTGGGCGATGAGCTGCAGGTATTCGGAGCTGGAGGTGGCTGAGAAGCGGCAGTGCAGCTTGGGGAAGACCAGGTCGAGTTCGCGGTGGGCCTGCAGGCACATGCGGGTGATGTCATTGAAGACCTCCTGGCCGTTGCTGTCGCAGCCGCCCAGGGTCAGCGGGATTTCCATTTCATGGTCGTTGCCCTGGACGACGGGCGAGAAGCTGTTTTCATGGCAGTCGCCGTGGATGAGAAAGCGGCAGATGAGGTCGTAGGCTTCGTCGCGGGTCAGGCGGCCGGCGGCGAGGTCCTGCTGATAGAGGTCATGCAGCATGGCGTCGGGATGGCCGATGGAGAAGCAGGCCAGGCCGTCAAGCTCGGCGAAAACCTCCCGGCAGAACCAGAACATGTTCAGGCCTTCATAGAACGTCGCCGGCGGCAGCCAGGGTGAGCGGCGGGCATGGGTGGCGATCATGGTCAGAAACCGCTGCTGCTCAGGATCGTCGGCGCCGGCCAGGAGCTCTTCGGCGCGCCGGGCAAAGCGTTCGCCGATGACGGGGACGGCCTCGAATCCGGCGATGGCGGCTTCGATGAAGTCGCGCTCGTCGTCGGTGCGGGCTTTGGCGGCGGCGGCCCGGGCGTCTTCGCAGAGGCCCCGGAAGCCTTTTTGCAGGACGGCGGTGAAGGGCGGCAGGTGATGGACGGCGTCCACGAAGAAGCCGCAGCACAGGGCGAAGCGGTTGCGGTTCATGGCGAAGAAGCGTTGGCGGGCCGTTTCGGGCACCTGCTGTTTGAGCGGGTCGTTGTGCTGGGCCAGCCAGCGGCCGATGCCCGCCGGCCCCCAGCCGCCGTTGATGCCGGTCTCAAAGTAGAAGGGCGAATTCCGGAAGACCACCGGGTAGTAATGGTCCGCCGCGATCTGGTAGAGTTTTTTCCGCAGGGCGCAGGCGCTGGCGCCGGGATTCGCGGCGGCGTACTCGTCCAGGATTTGCGCCATGCGGTCGCGATTGGTCATTTTCCGTGGGTCGCGGCACAGCTGGTGGCTTTCCTCGGGGTGGAAGGCCAGGAGTTCCTGGCGGAGACGGTCATAGCGCCTGGTCATGGCTCAACATTCTCCGATACGTGCTGGACAGCGATTTCTCGGGAATGGCCGGTTGGCCTCACGCAACGCCGCGTTGGGCCGCGTCACCTTGGGGCTTGGCATCAGGGCCGCCGGGCGACGGGACCGATTGGTCCAGGCTCCGGCGGCCGGTTTTTTCGGGAGGTCTTCGGGCAAAGTCCGGCGGGTGTTTTCGCCGCCGGGCGCGTCAGCCGATGTTCCGGTGGTATTCCTGCAGGGACATGACGCCGCCGTCGCCTTTTTGGAAGTCGGCGATGCCTTCGGCCGCGGCTTTGGCGGCCGCCACGGTGGTGATATAGGGCACGCCGTGGCGGATGGCGGTTTTGCGGATGTACGAGTCGTCGGTGGCGCTGGCCTTGCCGATCGGGGTGTTGATTACCAGCTGGATTTCGCCGTTCTTGATGGCGTCGGCGATATTCGGGCGGCCTTCGGTGATCTTGGCAATCGGGGTGGCGTTGACGCCGTTGGCGGCGAGGAACGCGCAGGTGCCGTCCGTCGCCCGGATGGCAAAGCCCAGCTGGATGAACTTGCGGGCGGGCTCCAGGATGCCCTGGCGGTCGGCGGGGTGGACGGTGATCAGCACGGTCCCGGCGCTGGGCAGCGGCGGCTTGGCGGCCTCTTCCGCCTTGTAGAAGGCCAGGCCGAAGTCGGTGGCCAGGCCCAGCACTTCGCCGGTCGAACGCATTTCCGGCCCGAGGACCGGGTCGACTTCCGGGAGCATCGCGAAGGGGAACACGGCCTCCTTGACGCCATGGTGCGGAATATGCCGGTGCTGCAGGTTCAGGTTGGCCAGGCGTTCACCCATCATCAGGCGGGTCGCCAGGCTGGCCATGGAGATGCCGCAGACCTTGGAGACGAGCGGCACGGTCCGGGACGCGCGGGGATTGGCCTCCAGCACGTAGACCACGTCCTGGCAGATGGCGTACTGCATGTTCATCAGGCCGACGACGCCCATTTCGCGGGC
>CAYOUR010000311.1:0-3665 GCA_964407145.1 uncultured Lentisphaeraceae bacterium
GAAGGCGCATCCCAGGCTGATTTTCAGCCGCGGATGCGCCTTTTCCTTTGCCCGGCAAAGCCGGGGGCGGGACGCCGCGGCCGGCCCAGACGGCGGTGCGTCCCTGGCAACGACAGAAGAGGCCGTTCCGGGGGGTGCGGAACGGCCTCTTGGGAAAAGATGGCATCTCCAAGGGGAGTCGAACCCCTGTTGCCGGGATGAAAACCCGGTGTCCTAACCACTAGACGATGGAGACGCAGGACAGTCTTTATTTTGAATGACTATACTTTAAGCCGAAAACAGGAAAAATCAAGCAGCGGGAAAGCAAAAAACGCAAAGTGGGATTAAATTCTATATTTTCCCCGCCTGGCCATGTTGCGGCCTGGTTTGGCGGGAGCCGGAGGAGGGGCATGAAACACGCGTACGACCCTAGGGAGTCTGGAAAACGTCATGACTGAAGCAGGCGCCAAGTCCATATTGAAGATACTGTGCCCGGCCTGTGGGCGCAAGCTGGACGTGACTGAGCTGTCGCCTTTCAGCCTGCATCCCTGTCCCCATTGCCAGGTTCCCTTCAAGGTTCCGAAGTGGTATCAGGGCATATTGCTTGAGGACATTCTGCATGTCGAGCCGGGAATTGCCGTGTACCGCGCCTTGGATCCGACCCTGGACCGTGAGGCCTGTATCAAGGTGCTGAGTGTCGACGGGCGTTTTCAGCCGGCGCAGCTGGATGAATTTCTGGCGGCCACCCGGCGGATGGCTTTGATCAACCATGCCGGGGTGGCGGCCGTGTATTCCTGCGGCGCGGTGGAGAACGAGGTCTACGCGGTCACCAAGTATATGAAGGGGGTGCCCTGGGAGGAGTTAGGCGACAGCCCGGATGTCATTCGCGGCCTGGCCCGGCAGGCGCTGGCGGCGCTGGAGGCCGCGGACGCGGCCGGGATCGCCCACGGCGGGTTGCGGCCGTGCAACCTGTTGTGCAACGACGACGGCCATTTGCTGGTGACGGACTTCGGGGTGTCGGCCGCACTGGGCAAGAGCCTGGCTGACGACCCGTATGCCAGCCCGGAAGCCGCGGCCGGCGCCCCGCCCAGCCGGCTGGGGGACGTCTACAGCCTCGGCGTCTGCCTGTATCACCAGGCCACCGGGCATTTTCCCGGCGGCGGCGATCTGGCGGCCTGGCGTTCCGGGACGGCGCCCCTGTTTCCGGCCAAAGAGTACAACCCGGCCCTGCCGGTGAAGTTTTCGGACATTCTGGCACAGATGCTGGCCCTGGAGCCGGCGGAGCGCCCGCGCACGTATGGTGACATCCTGGCGGCCTTCCAGGCGGAAATCGGTTCCCGGAAGAATGTGGTCCTGAAATTGTCGGATTCCCGGCGGCCGCCCCCGTCCGGTCCCCGTCCGGGCTGTTCGGCCAGCCGTTCGGGGATGATTTTGAACATTCTGATCGCTGTCGGCCTGTTGCTGTTGGCTGGCCTGGGCGGTCTGTACGCGCTCAGCGTCCGGCAGGGCCGCGGCATTTTGAATGCGGAGGGCCAGGTGGACTGGAAGGGCATCGGCGACAATCTCCAGGGGCTGCTGCCGTCCCGGCCGGCGGAGGCGCCGTCGGGGCCGGCGGAGGCGCCGCCGGGGCCGGCGGAGGGGGCTGCCGGGTCAGAGCCGGGCCTGACGCCTGCCTGCCTGGCGGCCCGCCCGCGTCCCGTGGATTTGGATTTTGCCCGGGAACCGGAGGCCAACCGGAGCTATTTGCTGGGGGTTCCGGAAGCGTTGCGCGAACGGGAGAGGGAACGGCTGCGGATTCTGGGCGGCAGCGTCGAGTATCTGCTGAGAATGATGCGCTTTGTCGGCTATGACCGTGGAGATGGGGCCACTATTGAAATGCGGGACGGCACCCGGATTCAGGGCGCCATTCCCTTTGCTTCGGAGAAGGGCTTCATTCTGCGCCGGCGCGGGGATCTGCGCCGCGGCTCCGACCTGGTGACGCTGGGCGACCTTTCGCAGAATCAGGTCTGGGACATTTTTGCCTTTTATGCTGAGAAACGGGCCGAGATGCAGTCAGGCCGAAAGCTGTCGAGCCGGGACCGCGAGGAGATTTTCCAGGAGTACCTCCGTCTGGCGCTGCTCTGTGACTGGTATGGTGACACGGCCAAGTCCCGCGAGTTCGCGCGCGCCGCACGCCAGGTCAGCCCGGGGCAGGCGGAGCAACTTGCTTATTTCGGCCTGGACGGGGGCGGTGAATAATCACGGCTCGCCGCCGGGGCGCCATGGCGCCGCCGTAGCCGCCGAACGGCAGCAGGAGGAGAAGTCATGCGCAAGACGCGTCAGATCAAGGTCGGCCCGGTCGCCATTGGGGGCGGGGCGCCGGTATCCATCCAGTCGATGACGAACACGCCGACCGGGGATGTGGCCGCCACGCTGGGGCAGATTCGTCGCCTGGCGGGTCTGGGCTGCGAGATCATCCGGGTGGCGCTGCCGTCGGCTGCCGAGGTCGACGCTTTGGCGAAGATCGGCGCCGGGAGCCCGATTCCGGTGGTGGCGGACATCCATTTTGACCACCGGCTGGCGCTGGCCGCGATTGCCGCCGGAGCCGCCGGCATTCGGGTCAATCCGGGCAATTTGAAGGATGAGGGCAAGGCCCGGCTGGTGGCTCGTGCGGCTGCGGCCGCGGGGTGCGCCGTCCGCATCGGTGTCAACGGCGGGAGCCTGGCGCCGGCCGTGCGCGAGCGTCTGGGCCATGGCGCGGTCGCCCTGGTTGAAAGCGCGCTTGAATATGTCGCCTGGTTTGAGGAGGAGGGCTGCCGGGACCTGAAGGTGAGCTTGAAGTCCTCGGATGTGCGGGTCACGGTCGAGGCCTGCCGCGCATTCGCCGCCCGTTCCGACCTGCCCCTGCATTTGGGCGTGACGGAAGCCGGCACCATGGCCAGCGGCCTGGTCAAATCCGCGATGGGCATCGGCGCCTTGCTGCTGGACGGTATCGGTGAAACGATCCGGGTCAGCCTGACGGCTCCGCCGGAGGAGGAAATCGTCGCGGCCCGGAGGATTTTGGAGGCAGCCGGCCTGCGGATACCGGCGCCGGAGATCATCTCCTGCCCGACTTGTGGCCGGACCGGCATCGGCCTGTTCCAGCTGGTTGCCGCCGTGGAGGAGGCGATTGCCGGCCTGCAGGCCCAGGGTCTGGTCATCGGTCTGCGCAAGGTCGCGGTCATGGGTTGCGAAGTCAACGGCCCGGGCGAGGCCCGCGATGCCGATGTCGGCATTGCGGGCGGCAAGGGGCGCGGCATCCTGTTCCGGCACGGCGAAAAAGTCCGTTCCATGCCGGAGGAAGAGCTCCTCCCCGCCCTGCTGGCTGAAATTCGCGCCTCCTGCCGGCCGCGTCTTGTCGAAGGCAATGGATCTGCACAAGCCAGCGGCCACTGATGTCCAGATTGTCCATGGTCCATGATCCAGGTGTGATAATGTGTGCGTGGGATTTCATCAAGCGGCGCGTGTAACCGGTCACCCATTGAGAATTGCGCCATGGCATGGCGTCGTCTTCCTTGCACGATACCCGGCAAATGAGCCTGGACGACCTACGGCAGCCGGAAGGCCGGACGACATGCGGCCGCCCGGCGGGCTGGACGACCTACGGCAGCCGGAAGGCTGGACTGCCTATGACCGCCCGGAGGGCGGGACAAACATAACCCCGGGTG
>CAYOUR010000312.1:0-3656 GCA_964407145.1 uncultured Lentisphaeraceae bacterium
CTTATTTGCCGGGCATCGTGCAAGGACGACGGAACCGTGGCATGGCGCAATTCTCAGTCGGTGACCGATTCCGGCCGGGCACGGAAAAACGGCGGCGCATGGTTGCAGCGGCGGCGTTTGCGGATTACACTATAGGCATTTTCAGGAAATCAGGCAGCACGGCCGTTAACCTGGCTGGGCAAGGTTGCAGGCAGCCCGCAGACGCGGCGAACCCAGCCGCGGAAGGAAACGAACATGCAGAAGGTGACTTGTTTGGTGTTGGTGGCATTGACAGCCGGCCTGGCGGCCGTCCGTGGCGAGGACGGCGCCCCGGCTCCCAGGGAATATGCCGGCAACGACCTCCATGGCGATGATGTCATCGCCTGCTGGCAGTTCAATGCCGGACAGGAAAAGGCCGACAGCTCCGGCAAGAACCACAACCTGCAGCTGCGCGGCGAAGCGCAATTCGTGCCTGACGGCCGGTTCGGCGGCGGCCTGCGCAGTACCGGCGGCGGCCAGGACAATGACAAGCCGCAGGGGGCAACCGCCCTTAACCGCCCGGCCTTCACCCCGGCCGGGGCTTTTTCCATCGACCTGTGGCTGAAACCGGCCCCGGAACTGAAGAATTTCGCCAGTGTCTACCTGGTCGACAAGAAGAACTACAGCTACGCACGCGACTTTGTCCGGGCCAACGGCGATTACATGTTTTACTTGTCGCGCTCCGGCGAGGACCAGTTCGCGTTCACAGTCTCGCTGGGGTTTGAGAAGGACTCGGTCTGGGCGCGTTCACAGCCCATGGAGCTGGTGCCCGGCCAGTGGTACCACGCGGCCTTTTCCTATGACGGCGCCGGCGTAATCAGGATTTTCGTCGACGGGGTGCAGGTCTGCCGGGCGGAGTTCCCCGGGCGCGGGCCGGTGTTCCGCGGGTCGTACCCGCTGGTCATCGGCGACCGCGTCGGGAGTATCCATGCCAGTTTTCCCGGTGTCATCGACCAGGTCCGCATCATCAATGGCCTGCGCGAATGCTTTGATGGACGGCTGGAGCTGACCACCGCCCCGGACCGCACCGTGTTCTACCGTTATGAAAAGGACGCCGGCCTGAAGTTGACCATCGACAATGACACCGACTATCCGGTGGCCGGGATTGAAGGCACGGTGTCGGTGCTGGGACGCGACGTGCCGCTGACCATGGCTGAGCTGAAGCCGAGGGAGAGCAAGGCTTTCCGGCTGCCGGTGGACGCCACCCTGAAGCCGGGCAGCTATGATGTCAAAGCCACCATCCGCGCCAACCATAAGGGCGGCCAGGTCACCAGGGAGCTGGCCTGCCAGTACCATGTTGTGCCGCGGCCGCTGCCGTTCATGCCCGTGCTGATGTGGGGCACCGGCGACATCGAACGCCTGCTTGACATCGGCTTCACCCATGACATCCGCGGCTTCGGCAACCTGGCCGAGACCTGGGAATCAGGCGCCCCGGTCAATCAGTCCGGTCGCAGCGAAATCGCCGGTACCGTCGACATGCTGAACCGGCACATGCTGGCCGGCCTTCGGGTCTGCGTGCGCGTCGGACCAGGCACTTGGGTGAACCGGACCCAGACGGCGCCGGAATACCTGCGCGTCGACCGCAACGGTACCCCGAACAACGCGGAAAATGCCGCGGTCACGCATCCCCGCGTCCAGCAGTTCGGCTACAATGTCGGCGCGGGCATTGCCCAGACCTACGGCCAGTTCCCCAATTTTGACGCCGCGCTCATCCATTCCGAGGTGCGTGACCGCACCTCGCTGTCGTTCCATGACTATGAAGTGGCCAGCGCCCGGGAGTACCTCAACGGCAAGGAGATTCCTGCCCTGGCGCAGAGCAAGGGCGGCGTCCCCTACGCCGCCGTGCCGGATTTCCCCCTGTCACGCGTCGTCCCCGACGATCATGACCTGCTGCGCTTCTATACCTGGTTCTGGAAGGTCGGCGACGGCTGGAACCCGCTGCATACCAAGGTCCACCAGGGACTCAAGTCCACGGGCCGGCATGATCTGTGGACGTTCTTTGACCCGGCGGTGCGAGCCCCCAGTGTGTGGGGCAGCGGCGGGGAAGTCGATGTCGTCTCCCAGTGGACTTACTCGTATCCCGACCCGATCAAGATCGGCCAGGCGACCGACGAGCTGTTCGCGATGTCCGAGGGCGTCCCCGGCCAGAAGGTGATGAAGATGACCCAGATCATCTGGTACCGGAGCCGGACCGCCCCGGACCTCCCGGCCGAGGAGAAGGACCGCGTGGCTTGGGAAAAGGAGATCCCCGACGCCAAGTTCATCTCCATCAGCCCCGATCACCTGAGCGAGGCGCTTTGGAGCATGATCGCGCGCCCGGTGCAAGGCATCATGTACCACGGCTGGGGCTCGCTGGTCAAGGCCCAGCACGGCAGCTACCGGTTCACCAACCCGGAAACGGCGCCGCGCCTGAAAAAGCTGATCGCCGAAGTCGTCCGGCCATTGGGGCCGACGCTGCTGGAAGTGCCCGACCTGAAGACCGACGTCGCGATTCTGGAGAGCTTCTCGGCCCAGGTCTTTGCCGGCCGCGGCAGCAGCGGCTGGAGCGGCAGCTGGGAGGCCGACATGCACCTGATTCTGCAGTGGGCCGGCCTGCAGCCGCAGGTGATCTACGAAGAGACCATTCGCAAGAACGGCTTGGACCAGTACAAGATCCTGGTCATGCCCAGTTGCGATGTGCTGACCGAAAGCGTGGTCGAGGAAATCCATGCCTTCCAGAAGCGCGGCGGCCTGGTCGTGGCTGACGAGCGGCTCTGTCCGGCCGTGCTGGCCGACATCCTGGTTCCGGTCAAGGTCCGCACCTCGAAGCCGGACGTCGACAAGGCGGCGCTGCAGCAGATGGCTGCCAGCCTGAAACAAGAGCTGCTGCCGTTCTATCGCCGCCGGGTCTGGACGGACAATGCCGACCTGGTGCCGCGCCTGCGCCAGTTCGGCGACGCCGATTATCTTTTCGTCATCAATGACAAGCGCACCTTTGGCAACTATGTCGGGCAGCACGGCCTGGTCATGGAAGACGGCCTGCCCAACGCGGGCTCCGTCAGCTTGGCCAGGACCGGCCGGGTCTACGACCTGTGCGCGCGCCAGGAGGTCAAGACAACCAGCGCGGACGGGGCGATGTCGTTCCCGGTTGCGCTCGGTCCGGGCGAAGGGCGCCTTTTCCTGATTACCGGCAAGCCGTTGCAGAAAACCGTCGTGACCCTTCCGGCCCAGACGACGCGTCCGGCTGCCGGCGCCGTGGGCCATGGCTGCCCGTTGCTGGTGGAGGTTGCCGACCGGAGCGGGAAATGCGTCGAGGCCGTGGTTCCGGTGGAGGTGCGCATCCTTGATGCGAAAGGCCAGGAGGCCGAGTTCAGCGGCTATCACGCTGCCGTCAACGGCCGGCTGGCCCTGACGTTACAGCCGGCCGTCAATGACTTCCCTGGCGCCTGGACGGTGACGGTGAACAATCTGGCCACCGGCGAGACCGTCCGCAAGACCCTGGCCGTGAAGTGACGGGCTGCCGGCGATCGATTCGTTAATGTGCAACGTGAGGTGATGGAATGCTATATCCTGCAACGTGCACCGGAATCATCGCCATTCCATGAGGCTGATGCCCTTGAATTTAGAGCTCGATTGGACTTTTTGCGGCCGCAATAATC
>CAYOUR010000313.1:0-3550 GCA_964407145.1 uncultured Lentisphaeraceae bacterium
GGCGGCCAGACGCCGCTCAACCTGGCCCAGAAGCTGAAGGCCGCCGGCGCCGTCATCATCGGCACCAGCCCGGATGACATCGACGCGGCCGAAGACCGCGACTTCTTCCAGCAGCTGGCCAGCCGGCTGTCAATCCGGCAGCCGCCCAACGGCATCGCCCATGACGCCGAGGCGGCGGTGGCCATCGCCGCCCGCATCGGCTACCCGGCCCTGGTCCGGCCGTCGTTCGTGCTGGGCGGCCGCGCCATGGTCATCGTCTACAATGACAAATACCTGCGCCAGTACATGCGCGCCGCCGAAGCCGTCTCCGAAGGCCGGCCGATCCTCATCGACCGCTTCCTGGAAGACGCCATCGAGCTTGACGTCGACTGCCTTTCCGACGGGACCAACACCGTAATCGGCGCCATCATGGAGCACGTCGAGCTGGCCGGCATCCATTCCGGCGACTCGGCCTGCTCCATCCCGCCCCGGAACTTGTCGCCGGAAGTGATTGAGACCGTGCGCCGGCATTCGCACGACCTGGCCCGGGAACTGCATGTCAAGGGCCTGATCAACATCCAGTACGCCGTCCAGGACGGCACGGTCTTCATCCTCGAAGTCAATCCGCGCGCTTCGCGGACCGTGCCCTTTGCCAGCAAATCGACCGGCGTGCCCCTGGCCAAGCTGGCGGCTCTGTGCATGGTCGGCAAGACCCTGCCGGAACTGGGCCTGACGCGCGAAGTCCAGATCCCCTACACGACTTTCAAGGAGGCCGTGTTCCCGTTCGTCAAATTCCCGGGCACGGACATCGTCCTCACCCCGGAAATGAAGTCGACCGGGGAGGTCATGGGCATCGACTACAGCGTCGGCGCGGCCTACCTGAAAAGCCAGCAGAGCGCCGGCAACACCATCCCGGCCGGCGGCGGTGTCTTTGTCTCGCTGCGCGACCTGGACAAGAAGCCGGCCCTGCCCTACATCCGGGAGCTGTTCCGCCTGGGCTTCACCCTGTTCGCCACCCGCGGCACCGCCACCCTGCTGTACGATTCGGGCATCCCCTGCCAGGGGGTCTTCCGCATCAGCGAAGGCCGGCCCAACCTCGTCGACCTGCTGCGCGAACGCAAGATCAACTGGATCATCAATTCACCGGAACCCGGCGCCGCCGCCATGGTCGATGAAATCAGGATGCGGACTGCGGCCGTGACGGCCGGGACACCCATCACCACCACCATCTCGGCCCTCGCCGTCGCCCTCGAAGGCCTGACCAACTCCACCATCGACGCCGGCCGCATCACGGTCTGCTCGCTCCAGGAATATCACCGGCACCTGCAGGGCCGCTGAAGCAACCGCCGCGTCCCGCAAGACAGTCTTCCGTCGCCACCACACTCCCCCTCCGGCGCTTCTTTTTCCAAGGTTCATGCCATGTCACAACCCACGCCCACCATTCTGGTTCTCGACTTTGGTTCGCAGTACAGCCAGCTGATTGCCCGCCGGGTCCGGGAATGCCACGTCTTCAGCAAGGTCATTCCCTTCAGCACGAGAGCCGAGGAGATCCGGGCCCTGCGCCCGGCCGGCATCATCCTGTCCGGCGGACCGGCCAGCGTGTACGAGCCGGGCGCCCCCCGGCTCGACCCGGGTCTCCTCGACCTCGGCCTCCCCGTCCTGGGCATCTGCTACGGACTGCAGATCATCATCCATACGCTCGGCGGCAAAGTCGAGCCGGGCCGGGCCCGGGAATACGGCCGCGCCGCCATGACCGTCCGCCAGCCCGGACGCCTGCTCGACGGCGTGCCGGACAACGTCCAGGTCTGGATGAGCCATGGCGACAAGGTCACCGTCCCGCCGGCCGACATCAAAACCCTGGCCGTCACGGCCAACACCGAATACGCCGCCGTGGAAATCGGCAACCGGAACATCTTCGGCATCCAGTTCCACCCGGAGGTCGTCCACACCGAGTCCGGCGCCCGCGTCATCGCCAACTTCTGCCGCGGCATCTGCGGCTGCGACGGCTCCTGGACCATGGCGTCATTCATCGAACAGGCCGTCGACGACATCCGCACCACGGTCGGCGACGAACATGTCATCCTCGGCCTTTCCGGCGGCGTCGACTCCTCAGTCGCGGCCGCCCTCATCCACAAGGCCATCGGCCGCCAGCTGACCTGCATCTTCGTCGACAACGGCCTGCTGCGCAAAAATGAGGCAGAAAGCGTCAAAAAACTGTTTGCCGACAATTTCCGGATGAATCTGCGCGCCATCGACGCCAGTGACCGCTTCCTGGACCGCCTGGCCGGCGTCGAAGAGCCCGAGGCCAAGCGCAAAGCCATCGGCGCCGAATTCGTAGCGGTCTTTGCCGAGGCCGCGCGCTCGATGGCCAACGCGACCTTCCTGGCGCAGGGCACGACCTATCCGGATGTGATTGAAAGCGTGTCCATCAACGGCAACCCCTCCGCCGTCATCAAGAGCCACCACAATGTCGGCGGCCTGCCCAGTGACCTGCAGTTCAAGCTGCTGGAGCCGCTGGCCCGGCTGTTCAAGGACGAAGTCCGCGAGGTCGGCCGCTGCCTGGGCCTGCCGTCCTCGGTCGTCGACCGGCAGCCGTTCCCGGGGCCGGGACTGGGCGTCCGGCACCTCGGGCCGGTCACCCGCGAGACCCTGGCCATTCTCCGCGAAGCCGACGCGATCATGCTTGAGGAAATCAAGCGGGCCGACCTGTATTACCACAAGCTGTGGCAGGCGTTCGCCATCTTCATCCCCATGCGCACCGTCGGGGTCATGGGCGACCTGCGGACCTACGACTATGTCATCGCGCTCCGGGCCGTCGAAAGCACCGACGGCATGACCGCCGACTGGGCCGACCTGCCGCACGACCTGCTGCAACGCATCTCGTCACGCATCATCAACGAAGTCCGCGGAGTCAACCGCGTCGTCTACGATGTGACCAGCAAGCCCCCGGGCACCATCGAATGGGAGTGAACAACACCGCCGGACCCGTTGTCCTCCCGGAAAAGCCGACGCGGGCAACCGCAGCCCAGCCGCCCAACCACCGGCCAAACACGCCCGCGCGGAGCAGTCGGAAACAGAACGCCCCCCCTTGGCTCAGCCCCGGCCGGCAAACGCCCGGGACGGCGCCGGCCGGCCCGAACCGTACTGCCGACACCCGTCCCATTCCGGAAATAATTTCCTCCCGGAGGCCACTTTTTCATCGCCAGCGGCTTGAGTAATCGCGTTTTTCATTTATAGTTTGTTCTTTGACTTTAACTATTTCCGCGGTGTCAACCACACCGTCACCGACATCCACCCGCAAGCCGTATCCCCATCCAGGAGTGACACGAATCATGGCGCAAGTCAAACTTGAGCACGTTGGTAAAATCTATCCCGGCAATGTCCGTGCTGTCAAAGACTTCAATCTCACGATCAATGACGGTGAATTCATGGTCATGGTCGGACCGTCCGGCTGCGGCAAGTCGACGACGCTGCGGATGGTCGCCGGGCTGGAGGAGATTTCCGAAGGGACGGTCTCAATCGGGGACCGGGTCATCAACGACGTCCTCCCCAAGGACCGTGACATCGCCAT
>CAYOUR010000314.1:0-482 GCA_964407145.1 uncultured Lentisphaeraceae bacterium
CGCCATGGGCGCACTGCGGCGCAACATCTTCGACGCCATGGTCTATGCCGCGCCGGCCGAAACGGCCGTCTTCAGCCTCCAACTGCGACTCGACCGCTGCCCCGAACAAGACTTGCCGGCCCAGACCCTGCGCCTGGCCAGCTTCCTGCAATCCCTGCTTGACGCCCCCCTGGACACACCATATGCCCTGGCCATCCAGGTCCGCCAGCCGCCGCCCTTCCCGCAATCCCGGGAATGGCGGCGAGCCCTTGACCTCTGCGCGGCCGCCAATTCCAGCCGCATCGGCCTCTGCCTGCACTTCCATCCTGACGACTTGATCGGCGCTTCCGGCCTGAACCCGGCCAAACTCCTGGCCGAGGGCGGCGAACGCCTCCAGACCATCTGCTTCCACTACAACCCCCTGGCCGGCGAAACCCTCTACGACGACGAACAGCAGGAATGGGCCGCCCTGCTCCTCCAGCAGAACTACCACGGACTGGTCG
>CAYOUR010000314.1:492-3534 GCA_964407145.1 uncultured Lentisphaeraceae bacterium
ACCGACAGCGCTTTGCGAAGACGCCGAATCCTGGGCCGACTTCTACCGCGCCAGCTGAACCAGCCCCGCGCCGGCGCGGGCGCCCGAACTTGTCCCCACCTCGCCCGAAAGGAGGCCCTGCCATGCCAGACAAAATCCAGACAGCCGCCCCGATCATCAACAACGGCCGCATCCAGAACGACTACTTCCAACTCGACCTCGAGGTCCCGCCCATCGCCAGATTGGCGCGACCCGGACAGTTCGTGCATGTCCAGTTCCCGGAATTCCAGCACCGCATCCTGCGCCGGCCCTTCAGCATCTTCGACACCGACCCGGCGAGCGGCCGCCTCAGCATCATCTATAAAATCGTCGGCGAAGGCACCGGGCACTTGAGCCGCCTGCAGCCCGGCACTTCCCTTGACCTGCTCGGACCGCTCGGCAACGGCTTCACCGCCTTCCCGGCCGGAGAACCGGGCGTCATCGTCGCCGGCGGCTACGGCTGCGCCGCGACCTTCATGCTGGCCAAGTCGGCGCCAACACCGCCTGTCGTCCTCATCGGCGGACGAAGCCGGGACGACATCCTCCTCCGACAAAACTTCCTGCAACTCGGCTGCGACCTGAGAACCGCCACCAACGACGGCTCGGAGGGACATCATGGCATGGTGACCGAACTGCTCCCGGCACTGCTCACGGGACCCGCCAGGCCGCCCGTCGCCGCCTGCGGGCCCAATCCCATGCTGAAGGCCATCAGCGGCATCGTCGAAAAGTCCGCCCATGACGCCGAAATCAGCCTTGACCACGCCATGTGCTGCGGCGTCGGCGCCTGCTTCGCCTGCGTCGTCAAATGCAAGGCCAACACCCCGGACGGCTGGACCTACCGCCGGGCCTGCGTCGACGGACCGGTCTTCAAAGCCTCGCAAATCTGGTGGGACTGAACCCGGCAGGCAGAACGCAACGGACAGCAAGGACGCAGATCGCGCGCCGAAGAACCGGGCCAGGCGGCCACAGCCCCTTCCTCAACCGTTGCTCAGACGCCCCCCTGCCATGACCGAATCACGTCGCCTGATGATGCCGCCAACCAGCTCCACAAAAACAACGCTAATGCCCGGCCATGGCGAAAAGGGAGTGCCTCTGAGCCGTCGCTGACAAATGACCGTTTTCCCGGCCGCCCCAGGGCATCAGCCGCTCCTTCCGGATGTATCAGACGCCACCGCTTCAGGAGATGGACATGGAACTTCCACAGGGACCGCTGCATACCGGGCTTCGAGCCGTATTCTACTGCTGCCGCGAAGACCCGCGGGTTTTCGTGCACAAGCACCGCCGGTGGAAATGGGTCGGCGTCACCCTGAATTTCGCGCATCCGCGTTCGTTCCTGGTCCTCGCCGTCACCCTGGTGTCGCTGCTCCCGGCCATCCTGCCCGGAATCATGCTCGACAGCGAACCGTGGCTGCTGGCGGGGACCGCCCTGTGGGCCGCGCTGCTCTGCTGGTACTACTACCGTCAGGCGGAAATCGACCTCCACCGGCCGCTCAACCGCCGGGACGGATGAACACCGCCGCCTACCGGCCGGCCGAAAAGCACCACCTGCCTCACCCCGTCCTCAAGTGGAGGAGACCCCTCATGTCAACCGCACTCCCCGGCGCCAGGCGCCCGCCGGTCAAACCCGGCTGGAAACTCACTTTCGAGGACGACTTCGACCGTCCGCAACTCAATGACATGTATTGGTACGCGGCGTATCGCTCCGGCCGCAAGGAATACTTCCGGCGCCTCGGCATTCCCAGCCGCTGGGTCGACCACAACGCCCATCTCGTCATTGCCGACAGCATCCTGAAGCTCCGCATTGACGAGCGCCTGCCCTTCCGACCAGAACCGGCGCACCCCTGCGTCAGCTGCATCACCACCTCCGACCATCGTTTCGGAAACACCGCCGATTCCTTCCAGATGCTGGAAAAGTTCTCCCAAAAATACGGCTGGTTCGAAATCCGCGCCTGCTGTCCCCGCGGCAGCGGCCTGCTCAGCGCCTTCTGGCTGCATCAATGCGACCCGACCAGGCAGGAATACACGCCGGAGGGACAGCGCAAGGACTTGTCCGCCGGCGCCGTGGAAATCGACATTATCGAATTGCAAGGCCGAAAGATCACCGATGCCGGCCATGACGTCAACCTCAACGTCCATTTCACGCCCCATGGCCATTACCTGCACCACAACGACTTTGACGCCTCGGCCGGGTTCCATGTCTGGGCCATGTGCTGGGAAGAGGGGCGCATCGCCTGGTTCTGCGACGATGTCCTCATGGAAGAGTACATCGGACCGACTCCGCCGGGAAAAATGTTCATCCTGCTGGCCCTTTTCCAGTATTCCGGCTGGATCGGTGACATCGACCGCACGATGACTTATCCGAAGGACTTCCAAATCGACTATGTCCGCGTGTATCAGCGCGGAGACAACATTGGGTGAACAGGCCCACCCCTCCGGGACGGCCTCTTCATACGACCGGCGAAAGCCCGGACGACATCCAGGAGGATGAAGCCTGAAACTTGCCCCCCCAAAAAAACGTCATCGGTCACCCAGTGACAATGGAGCCATAGAACAGCGCTATTCTTCGCCTGGTCTGTTCCAAGCCCCAGGAGGCCGCCGCCGCCTCACGGAGCCCTGCTTTTTTCAATGGACAAAATAGGGTGTGGGGAGAAGTTGCCTGACAAGGTGTATGGGCATCTTTACTTTGAAAAGACGGCCAATCCGATAGTGGTGTTAAAGGCGCCAGGACTTTTTGCCGCCATAACGAAAAAAGCCAGCCCGAAGGGCATGACCAGCATAACCCCGGGTGACCGAAGCCCGAAGGCGAGGAAGCCCGGGGCCGGGTCCCACCACTGTCACGCCCGGAAAGCGCCACTTGCAAACGACGGTCTCCACGGACAGTGGCAGGAAGCGTCCATCACCACAATTCGCCCATTGACCCCAATGATCAATGGGCGGACGATGACCAAAAAACGTAACCGGTCACCGATTGATGGATACCGTCCGATAGGATTCGGCCAAAGCTTTTCGGATGGTGTCGAGCTA
>CAYOUR010000315.1:0-3508 GCA_964407145.1 uncultured Lentisphaeraceae bacterium
GTGCCAGGACGACGACACCATGCCATGGCGCAATTCTCAATGGGTGACCGGTTACGTGACCGGTTACCCGGGGACAGCGGACAGTGGACAGCGTGCGCGGCGGCGTCTATATTAACTTCGTCGTTTCCTTTGTCCCATGGCGTCCACTATCAGGCAGGAGAAATCATCCATGAGCTTGGCCTCGGCGACGGATCGGGAATGGACCATATGGGGCATTTCGGAATTATCCTGCTGGCTTCAGCATCACTGCAACGCTGTTTCCGGCAGTCCCAGTGGCCGTGATGCCGAAGACTGCCTGGCCGCGCACCTGGCCTGCGGCATCAGGCACGTGCATTGGGATCTCGGGCGCAGCGTCCTGAACTATCACAGCGACCTGCCGAACGCAACCTGCCCGGGACGGGCGCGGCAGATTCTGGCCCGGCCCGCCAAGGCGGCGGCACGCGCCGTCGAGGCCATGCTTGAGAGCCGCTGCCAGCTCCGGGCCGCCCTCCGCTTTGCCAAGGCCAATCAGATGACCCTCTATGGCTGGCTGACCGCCAACCGGCACTACGCGCCGGGAACCGCGATGCAGAGCGACTTCGCGGCCTTCCATCCGCAGTGGCACGAAGTCAGGCCGGACGGCTGGGTCGATTCCTCCCGGCTGTGCTACGCGATTCCGGAAGTCCGCCAGGAGCGCCTGGACATCCTGCTTGAGGTGGCCGGCATCGGTGTTGACGGCCTGATGCTGGATTTCTGCCGGCAGCCGCCGATTGTCGGCTGCCATCCGGCTTTGGTCAATCCCTATCGTGAGCTGCATGGCCGGGACCCGTTTTCCCTGTCGCCGACTCAGCCCGAAGACTTCCTGCATTGGTGCCGGTGGCGGGCGGAGTGCCTGACGACGTTGCTGCGCGAAGCCAAGGCGCGGCTGGATCCGTTCCGGGAACGCTACCAGAAACGACTGCCCCTGCAGGTGCGGATTCCCAACGACGGCTTCACCGGCAATCTGACCGCGGGGATCGACATCGTCACCTGGTGCCGTGAAGGACTGGTCGACGAGCTGGCCCTGAGCGAGCTTCATTGGCAGAATGACTTTGCCAATTGGGACGATGCTCCCTATGTCGCCCTGGGGCGCCAGCATGGCCTGCCCGTCTACGCCTCCAGCAACGCTTTGCCGCGGCAGGCCAACGGCTGGGGCGGCGAGGTCAATCCACGCGGCCTCAATGCGCTCGTGCTGGCCAGGCGCGCCCTGCGCAGCCACGCCCTCGGCGCCAGCGGCATCGCCTTCTACCAGAGTGACACCGGCATTCAACTGCCGGGGGTGCGAGACGTCGTGGCCATGTTCAAGAACCCGGAGGCGCTCCGGAAATTCACGGAGGATGAGGAGGTCTTGAGACGCTGGCCGATCACCCCCGAAAGCGCCGACTACGGCATTGACAACCATTCGCGGTGGTTCTGACGGCCGGTTTCAGGCTCCGTGGTCGCGCGGCGGGCGTCAAGTCCGTCGGTCTTGCGGCCAGGGTTGTGGCACAGGCTGAACCTGTCCGGTTCGGGCGGAATGCCTGACGGGGTGTCATTCAAAGTGGAACACTTCTTCGCCGGGCCGGCAATAGCCGAATTTCTCGCGGGCGATGCGTTCGACGGCCTGCGGGTTGCCGCTGCGGAGGGCATCGATGTCACGGCGCAGCTGGGCGATCTCCTCTTGCTGCTCCAGGTGGCGTTCCTGCAGGACTTGCAATTGATCCTGCAGTTCCCGGACGTTGCTCATCGCCGGGGTCAGGCAGACAAAAGCCAGGCCGAGCAGCAGCAGAAAGACAATGATCAGCACGATGTCGCGAAAGGTCATGGGGGAATCCTTGGTTGGCGGCTTCGGGGCCAGGTGTCGGCGCAATGGCGTTGCCGTTCTTCATGGCGGCGCCGCCTGGCCAAGTCCAGGTCAGTTGAGGATGAAATCAGCCTGTTCGGGCTGTTGGAACTGCATGAGGAACACCCCGAGGCGGAACACCTGTCCAGCTCTGGTTTCAGCCAGGGCGGCGGCGAGGTCGGCGACCGTTGCCGTTTCCGTCTTTCCGGCCTGGAAAACGATGTCGCCTCGTTTCAGCACATTGCGCCAGGGGGCGTTTTGCACGGCGAAGGCGGCTTCGGGCAGGATTTCGCTGATGGCCAGGCCGCGGGCGTCCTCCTTCAGGCCGAGGGCCTGGTTCAAGGTCGGCGTCAGCCGCTGCACCTGCAGGCCGAGCCGGGTGCGGATCAGGATGTCGGGCGGCATGGCGTCCAGGGTCCAGACCAGGTCGCGGCCGTCGGCCACGGTCACCGTGACCCGGTCGCCTTCCTGCAGGCGCCAGATGGCGCGGCCCAGGTCGACCATGCAGCAGACCTTGGTTCCGTTGACGGCGACGATTTCATCTCCGGCGCGCAGGCCGGCTGCGGCGGCGGGGCTGGCGGCGGCGACTTCTGACACCACGACGCCTTGTTGCCCTTGCGCAAAGGGCGCGCGCAGGTCAATGCCGAACCAGGTGTTGCCGAACCGTTCCGGGAGCAGCCAGTGGCTGAGAAAGCTGACCAGCCGTCGCATCGGGATGGCAAAGCCGATGCCCTGGGCGTCGTTTCGGATGGCCTGGTTGATGCCGATCAGTTCGCCGTCAAGATTGACCAGGGGGCCGCCGCTGTTGCCGGGATTGATGGCCGCGTCGGTCTGCAGGATGTCGTCATAGATGATGTCGCCGTCGTTCAGGCTGCGGTTCATGGCGCTCAGGACGCCTTGGGAGACACTGTGTTCCAGGCCGAAGGGATTGCCGATCGTCAGCACGGTCTCCCCCAGCATCAGGTCGTCCGGGTTGGCAAAGCGCGCCGCCTGCAGGGGCTTGGCGTCGAAGTCGCCGGACAGGCGCAGCAGGCACAAGTCGCTGGGGGCGTCATAGCCGACCAGCACGGCCGGGTAGCTTTCGCCGTTCCACAGGCGCACTTCAGCGTTGTTGGCGCGGCGCACGACGTGGTGGTTGGTCAGGACCAGGCCGCGGGAGTCGACGATGACGCCGCTGCCCAGGGGGAAATACTCCTTCACCATTTTTGTGCGTGCCCGGTAGTACGTGCCGAAGAACTGGTTGTAAAAGGCATCGTAGCCGTCATTGGTCTTGACCATGCGTTCGGTGCCGATGTTCACCACCCAGGGCAGGACCTGCCGCACCGCCAGGACCGTCGGCGTCTCGCGCACGCCGGACGGCCTGGCGCGCCCGGCGCCCGACAGCGTCAACGCGGCCATGACCAACAGCACCAGAGGAGATAACGATATACGCATGACGCCTTCACACCATAAGAATGAGGAACAGCAGGCAGAAAATCGACGGCTGGACAGATGATAAACATATTGGCCGGAACGCCGGTTGTCAACGCCAGCGGCCTATTTTCCTTGTCATCGGTGTAACCGGTCACCGATTGATAATGACGGTCAACGTGTGAAATGCGGTGGCAAACGCCTGATTTCAGGCTGCCGCAGGTAGTCCCGCCCTCCGGGCGGCCAAAGCAGAGGTGT
>CAYOUR010000316.1:0-3497 GCA_964407145.1 uncultured Lentisphaeraceae bacterium
ACCGATGACCTCCTGCATGCCATGCAGGCGCTCTAGCCAACTGAGCTAATGCCCCATGTTCTCTGTGAACGATCTATAATATACTGTATGAATGGCGCAGGTCAACCAAGTAGGGACGAGTTTTTTCGGCAAAATACTGCTTTGTATATCTGTTTAGGGTTTAGCCGTCTTGGGGGAGCCTGGGTCGCTATTCGAGAAAGAGCTTGCCGGAGAAGTCAAGAGTCAAAATCAGATCGGTTGACCAGGAAGATGCGCAACCCGGCGTGAAGTGAATTCTTTTGACCGGATGCTTCGAAGGTGTAGTAAGCCTTGCCAACGGCCTCTGGCATTTGCACGGGTGCCCTGTAAGGCAGAGAAGTGCTTTTGCCTGTTTGGACGGGTGGCGCAATCAATCCGTCTGAACAGGCAGCGGTATCTCGCGGGTCAGAAGGTTGTCTGATTCGGCACCAGGGGCATCTCTCGGTCAGAGTAATTATTTGATTTCGCCCCAGAGGCGCTTGCCGGCATCGGAGGTGTCTCTGACGGAAGTTTTCTTCATCCAGGCGACGTGTCCATCAAGGTGGCCGATGTTGGTGCCGCCGTTGTGCAGGTCACCGACATGGCCGTAGATGCCGTTGGCCACGTCCCAGCAGTCGGTGCTGGTGAAGGAATTGGGGCTGTAGATGTACATGGCGTAGGTGGCGCTGTAGCTGTTGCTGCTGAAGTAGCCGACGTTCTGGGTGTCACAATGGCAGGCGAAAACCATGGCTTCGCTCGGGTATTTGTAGCTGGTGATGAGGACGGCGGCGTCGGCAGTAGTCGGCCGATAGGGCATTCCGGAGCGGCACCAGCCATAGCCGGGGCGGCCGGAGAGGACGTTGATCTGCCCTTTGGAGGGGCAGTTGAAGACCTTGTAGTCGCCGGTGTAGTCTTCGAGGTTGTCGAACCAGAGCAGGGTGGTGAGGGTGCCGTTGCGAAGGGTTTTGACCAGGAAGGTATGCGAATACTGGCCATGCGACAAGACGGAGTCGTGGTCGTCGGCATACATGATGTTGGCCATGGCGACTTGCTTGGCGTTGCTGGTGCAGGCAATGCCGCGGGCTTTGTCGCGTGCTTTGGACAAGGCCGGCAGGAGCATGGCGGCCAGGATGGCGATGATGGCAATGACGACCAGGAGTTCGATCAGGGTAAACGGTCGCTTTGAATCCATGTACAGACCTTTCCATTTTTGATGCACGCGGCAGCCGATGCGCATAGATGAAAGATGGGCGAAAACTATTGTTTCATATTATACACTGATTTTTGTTGAAAAACAAATGACTGGTCGGTTCTATGTTATGTCGTGTTTAGGTAGGGAGACAGGACGGCATGCACGCTATTTTCTCCGGTCATGCATTGGGGCTGAAAAAGAGTTTTCGGTTGGGCATCGGTCCGGTTTCCGGCGAGCATGCCGTCGGGGCCTTGGGTTTATGTTCTGTCCAGGAGGTTTTTGACGGGGACGACCGCCACGTCGACGTTGCCGAGGACGGTCGTGGTGAAGACGACGAACTGGTCATTGCTGCAGAAGCGGGGATGCGGGTCGATGTGATAGTTGGCGCCGGCATAGTCGGCGCGTTCGGGGTTGTTGGCGATCACCAGGCAGCGGCCGGTGTTGCGATTGAGGAAATGGACGGTCGAGGCGCAGCCGCGGAAGAAGCGTTCGGTCGAATCGCCGACCAGCAGGCGGCCATCAGCGCTGCTGTGTGAATGCCAGCAGTGGCGCGGGAAGTCGACGGTTTCGACGGCGCAGTCGGCGATGTTGATGCGCCAGGTCGCCTTGCCGCTTACGCACCAGACGTGTTGGCCGTCTGGGTCCCACCATTCATGGGTGACTCTGGTTGGCTGGGGCATGAGCGGGCGTGGTTTTTCACCGCGTCGGATCAGCCAGAGGCGGTCGGTGATGGGGAATTTCAGGCCGGTGATAGGGTCGGCATGGCCTTCTTCGGCGAACAGGACCAGGTCGGGGTCAGTGGGGCAGACCTGGGCATGGTTGTAGTTGCGGTCGAAGCGCCACCAGGGGACGAAGTCGCCGCCATTGACGGGCAGGGTGCCGAACAGGTATTGTAGTCCGAAGGCGGCATCAACGAAGAAGGCCTGGCGGTCCGGGGTCAGGGTCAGGTGGGTCGCCAGCTTGGTGACGGTGCGCTGGCCGATGTATTCGTCGGGGATTTTGTTGACCAGTTCCACGTCGTCATCGGGTTGGGGTCCGCGTCGCCAGAGTCCGTTGCCCATGCTCCAGTAGGCGCATGCGGTGGTCGGGTCGATAAAGGGCGAGGCGGTGACGAACTGGGTTTCGGGGAAGTGGCGGACGTCGCCGGTGAGGAAGTCGACGACGCCGAGTGTGCGTGTCAGGCTGGGGGGGAAGGCGCAATAGAACCAGAGGTATCGGGCGTCGGCGGACATGGAGTCATTGACGAAATAGAATCCGGCCTGGAGTGGCGCGACCCGCCGGTTCAGCACATAGAAGACGATGTCGTTATCGGGGTTGTTGACGGGTGTGAAGAGCTTGCGGTCGGTGACATTGAGCATGGTTTTTTCTCCGTTGATGCTGAGTGTGGAATGTCACGGTGATCTGTTTTTGCCATGGTTTTGCGGCGGTGTGTTTGTCGCACGGGGCTAGTGCGGGCTGGCTCCGCCGGGGGAGCGTTTTTTCGTGGTGGCAGTCAAGGCGAGCCGCCTTGGCGCGTGGTCATCTTGCGGCGGTGTTCAGCGGGTCATTTGCAGAGTGGGGCGATGATGTAGTAGAGTCCGCTGCTGGCCAGGAGCAGCATGATGACCAGTCGCAGTTTGGGTACGGACAGGTAGCTGCTGGCGCGGTTGCCGAGGTAGACGGCCAGGAGGATGGCGGGCGCCGCCGCCACTCCCAGTCCGAATCCGCAGAGGATAGCGGTGCCGAAGGTCAGGAAGAGGAAGACGGTTTGGACGGGCACCATCATGATGGTGAAGCAGGGCATGGTGGCGCGGAGTTGGTCGCGCCCCCAGCCATGGGCGAGCACCCAGAAGACTAAGGGTGGGCCGCCGATGTTGGCGAAGCCGTTGAGGATGCCGGAAAAAAAAGCCGCCACCCAGCCGCACCAGGCCGGGACATGCTCCCGGGGTTTGACGCGGGTGAACAGCTGGAGACCGACGACGGCCAGGATGATGCCGCCGAAAAGTTGGCGGATGACGTTGATGTCCAGGCAGGAGATTTGGCGCAGCAGGCAGATGCCGACGAGGATGCCGAGGACGGCCCAGGGATACATTCGGAACAGCGGCGGCCAGTTGACCTTATGGTGGTATTTGGCGATCATGAGCACTCGCTGTACGGCGGAGCCCATCATGCTGGTCACCACTGCCTGGGGCAGGGTCAGGTCGCAGAGCAGTAGGAGGGGGATGGCCATCAGGGAAAAGGCGAAGCCGGCGACGGTTTGCACGAAGGAGCACAGCATCAGGATCGCGGCAATAGTCAGGTAGGTCATGGAGTGCGATTATCTTTCTTG
>CAYOUR010000317.1:0-3495 GCA_964407145.1 uncultured Lentisphaeraceae bacterium
GGCGAAATGTGGTGGTAAGTGCTTGACTTCAGGCTGATGTATGTAATTCAGGCTTCAGTCTGCCGCATGGTGTTCAGGCTTCAGCCTGCCGCATGGTGTTCAGGCTTCAGGCTGCCGTATGGTGTTCAGGCTTCAGGCTGCCGTATGGTGTTCAGGCTCATTTGCCGGGCATCCTGCAAGGAAGGCGGAACCATGCCGTTGATTTGTTATCAATGGGTGACCGGTTGCCTGCCGGCAGGGAAAAACACGGTTGCTGGCTTGCATAAGTGCCGTCTTGCCGTTACGTTTGACAATGGTGCATGGGCATAAGTCAAATCAGTTTGGCGGATGGAGTAGTCCTGTTCGGAACATCCCCCCGCCGCCGTTGGAATGACGTGAAAACGCTGGTGTGGAAAGGAAGCGGGAGATGAGGCTAAGCTGTCGGGCGGCAATGTTGTGGTTTCTGCTGGTCGTGCCAGGGCTCCTGGGGCAGGACATTATCTTGGTCCGGGGCAAGGCCGGTGACGCCACCTCACGGCGTGAGCAGGACCGGTTTCACCGTTTGTTCAAGAGCCGCCTGGACTCGTTGGGTGTAGCGGCGCGGACAATCGGGGACGACGAGGTTTCCGGCCAGGCGTTGTCAGAGTCCAAGCTGGTGGTGCTGCCCTACAATCCCGGCTTCCCGGTCGCCGCGCAGGAGGCCTTGACGGCGTATGTCCACCAGGGCGGCAAGCTGGCCTTGTTCTACGCGTCGCAGACGCGCCTGCTGGCCTTGCTCGGAATTGAATCGGCGACGTACGTCGGCACCAAGGAGCTTCCTTCGGTCCTTGGTGTGCGTTTTGACCAGGAGGTCTTTCCGAATGCCCCGGAGCTGCTCTTGCAGGCATCACACAACATCGTGGAGCCGAAGCTGAAGCCCGGCGGCGGTGGACGGGTGGTCGGCGAATGGGTCGGGCCCGACGGCAAGCCGGTCAATCGCCGCGCCGCCGTGCTGCATGACAACGGCTTTTTCCTGTCGCACGTCTATCTTGACCAGGACGCCACCAGCGGCGGACGCTTCCTGCTGGCGCTGATGGGGCATTTCGTGCCGGAATTGTGGCCGAAAATGGCGACGCGACAGTATGACCAGATTGGCCGGATCGCCGGCATGGAGTCCTACGAACAGCTCGTCGCGAGAGTCAGCCGGTTTGCCCTGCCAACGGCGAGCAGGCATCTCGACCGTGCTCGACGACTGCGGGACCAGGCGCGCTCGGCCTTGAATCAACGCCAGTATGCCGCGGCGGTCGATTGGGCCGAACAAGCCGCAGCCGCGGCCGGAGATGCTTATCTGGCCACCTGCGCCAGCCGCTCCGGCGAACTGCGCGGCGCCTGGCTCCATTCGCCCGATGGCATCGCCGACTGGGGATGGGACAAGACCATCCGCGCACTGGCTGAAAACGGCTTCAATGCGATGTTCCCGAACTTCTGCTGGGGCTATGTGGCCGATTACCCGAGCGAGGTCCTGCCCGTCCACCCTGATGTCGCGCGTCGCGGTGATGTGCTGCAGGAGTGCCTCGACGCCTGCCGGAAGTACGGCGTCGAGCTGCATGTCTGGAAAGTCAATTGGAACATGGGCATGCGCACGCCAAAGGAACTGCGCGAGCAGATGCACCAGGCCGGTCGGACCCAGGTCACGCTCAGCGGCGCCCCGACCCAGTACCTGGCGCCGCATCGCCAGGACAATTTTGAGCTGGAACGAGACGCCATGCTTGAACTGGTGCGGAAGTATCCGATTGACGGCATCCATTTTGACTACATCCGCTACCCCGACAACAAGTGCGACTACAGCCCGGACGCGCGGGCGGCCTTCGAGGCCAACCGGGGCCAAGCCGTGGCCGAGTGGCCGAAGGCCTGCGCCTGGGGCGGACCCTTGTGGAAGGAGTACAACCGCTGGCGCCAGGCGAACATCTCCCGGCTGGTGGCGGCCGTGTACTCGGGCGCCAAGGCCATCCGGGCGGACATCCGGGTCTCGGCGGCGGTGTTCAGCGGCTGGGAGTCGGCCCCGGAAAGCGTCGCCCAATCGGCGGCGGAGTGGATCGACAATGGCTGGCTTGACTTCGTCTGCCCCATGAATTACACCACGGATTACGCGTCCCTGCAGCGCCTCCTGGAGTATCAGGTGCAGCGGGTCGGCGGCCGCATACCGATTTACAGTGGGCTGGGTACCTATCTTCATGACGGACCGGTCATGACCGGCAGCCAGGTCGAATTGTCACGCACCCTGGGAGCTGACGGCGTGGTCTGCTTCGACTTGCGACGGACGCTGGTCGAGAATATCCTCCCCCCGTTGCGCAAAAATGTGTTTGCCGCGTCGGCCGGGCCCATTCTGCCGCATCATGTCGAAACGCCGACGTATGTGGTGTCGGCCGGTCGAGCCGATCTGGAGAATGGCTATCAGATTGGTGACACGCTCTCCGTACAAGTCTCCCTGCCGGCCGCGGTAGCCAGGGCCCGGCGTTTGGAGGCCAACTTCAGCTGCGATGGCCGGCCGGTCCTGTCCGGGCGCGAGGTGCAGATCCGCCGGCGCGGGAACGACCTGGTGTTTTCCGGCAGGGCGGCGTTGGCTGGCCGTTATCGCCTGGAGCTTCTGTGCGCTGACCTGGATTTCCTGTCCCGCAGCCCGGTGTACCGCGTCTATGACGAGGCGGAGGCCGCCGAGATGCGTCGCCGGGAGAGCCCGCCCCAGTTTACGCGGCGTGGCGCCTTGCGTGTGGGAGTATGGCAGCATGACGCGTACGGCGCAGGCGTTTTGCTGCAGGCGCTGCAGGAGCTTGCCGGGGTGGAGGCGCAGCCACTGCTGAACCTGAAGCCGGAATCGCTGTCAGCCTGTCAGGTCGTGGTTCTGCCCCAGCCCAGAAAGCAGCAGGCGCTGTTCAAGGCGGCCGCGACCGGGACGGCGCTGAATGCGTATGTCCGCCAGGGCGGCGGACTGCTGGTCACCCATGCCTTGGTCGGCATCCGCGGCTTTGTCAACCCGGTTCCCGAAGTCGTGGCCACTGCCGCTGAAAATGCGCTTCCGGGACGGGGATGGAAGGCGGTGG
Organism: uncultured Lentisphaeraceae bacterium; assembly: GCA_964407145.1. GTDB lineage: Bacteria > Verrucomicrobiota > Lentisphaeria > Oligosphaerales > Oligosphaeraceae > JAAZKI01. The sequence continues at coordinate 3,060 of CAYOUR010000317.1, forward strand.
GCGGCCATGCCGTGACCGCGGGAATCGGCCGCCAGGTCCAGATGTCGACTTTCGGCGACCGTGTCAAGGTGACGCCGGCCCGCGGTGGCACGGTGGTCGCGGCGACGGAGGACGGCGCGCCGGTGATGATCGTGGGCACGCACGGCCGCGGCCGTTACGCCGCCTGCGGTCTTGGACTGGGCATCGGCGACAATGACCAGGACAGCTTGCTGTCGCCCGGTGAACAGAAGCTGCTGCGGAACACCGTCAATTGGCTCGGAAAATAAGACCTCGGTGATGGACTTTTGGACCATGGACATGGTGGCCTGTTATGCTTTATGTTAGGCTTCAATTCCGATTGGCGCGGAGGTGGGCGGCTGACGGAAGAATCGTTTCCGCTGGCAGACGATGGGCCATCACCGCCTTCATGGCCCTGATCCTGACTTCGTCACTGTCT
>CAYOUR010000318.1:0-3442 GCA_964407145.1 uncultured Lentisphaeraceae bacterium
ATCGTGCCAGGACGACGACACCATACCATGGCGCAATTCTCAATGGGTGACCGGTAACGCCGCACGTAACCGGTCACCCATTGATATAAGGCGTTATGCTTTCTCCGCTGGTGAGGCGAATGCCATGGAAAGCCTATTGCATGCTGGTGTCTGAATTCCCGCCAAAGCACAAAATGACGATGATTCGGCAAAATGACGTTGAAAAATGGCCTGTCCGGAGGTATTTTTTCGCGTGGCTTCTAGAAATCAAGCCCACCCACCCAAGAGGGGGCCACCATCCATATTTGTCGCGCGCGCGTCGGAAGGGCTTGGGGGTTTATTGGCTGATGCCTTGGCCGTTTTGAAAGTCCTGTTCTCAATGCGTGACCGGTTACCGTATTCTCGCCTTGGGCTGCTGTCGTCTTTGGACGTTGGCCGAGACGTCGGGTATATTATGGGTTCGGCGTCGGTGTCTGGCGTTCGGAGCCATCGTGACTGGCGGGCGCGGCATTGGCCGTGCCCTTGGGCAGCCGGTGGGCGGCCATTGGGATTCTGGGCCAGTTTGCCTGGACGTCGAAGAGGCGGTCGGGCCAGGCAGGAGAGACGGAGGCGGTCATGGCGGAGAAGCAAAGGGTCGGCATCGGTTTGTCGGGCGGCGTGGACAGCGCGGCGGCGGCATTGCTGCTGTTGGAAAGTGGCCATGACGTGATTGGCTTCACGATGCATCTGCTGGGCGGCGGCGGCGCAGCTGCCAAGGGCGCCGCGGTGGCGGCGCGCTTGGGCATTCCGCATCAGGTGCTGGACCTGCGGGAAGCGTTTGACGCCCTGGTCCTGCAGCCGTTTGTGGATGAATATGCCGCCGGGCGGACGCCATGCCCCTGTGCGCGCTGCAACCTGACCATGAAGTTCGGTTTGTTATGGGAACGGATTTCGATTGCCGGCTGTGACCGCCTTGCGACCGGGCATTATGCCCGCCTGGTGGAGCGTGATGGCCGCATGGCCTTGAAGCGCGGCGTTGATGCCGTCAAGGACCAGAGTTATTTTCTGGCGCTTCTGCAGCAGTCGCAGTTGCGCCGGGCGCTGTTTCCGCTGGGCGGTCTGCGGAAGACCGACGTGCGGGCGCTGGCGCAGAGCCGCGGTCTGGTGCCGAGTCATGAAGGCGAGAGCCAGGACTTGTGTTTTCTGCCGGACGGGCACTTTGCCGAACTGGTTGCCGCGCGTCGGCCGGAGTTGTGCGCCGATGGCTGGATTGTCGACCTGGAGGGGCGCCGTCTGGGGCGGCATCAGGGTGCGTTTCGGTACACGGTTGGCCAGCGGCGCGGGTTGGGTCTGGGCGGCGGGCCGTGGTTTGTCGTCCGCACGGACTTGGGGCGTCGGGAGGTCATCGTGGGGCGGGAAGCCGACCTGCGGCGCACGTCCGTCCTGCTGACGGGGGTGAACTGGCTGGTGTCGGCGCCGCCGGCCGGCACGGAGCTGGCCGTGACGGCACAGCTGCGGTACCTGATGCAGGCCCGTCCCGCGGTGTTGCGTGCCTTGGACGACGGCCGGGCGCGGCTGGACTTCGAGGCGCCCGTCTTTGCTGTCACTCCCGGTCAGTTGGCGGTGGCTTACCTTGGCGACGAGGTCATCGCCGGGGGCTGGATCAGCCAGTCCTGAGACGGCTCCTGCCGGGCAAGGGGGTGGTCAGTCTTTCCGGCGGCGTGCGCGGAGTCGGGCGATGATGGCGTTGGTTGAGCTGTCGTGGGTGCGGCCCGTCGTCTTGGCCGTGAGGTCGTTGAGGACATCCTGGGCGAGGATTTTGCCCAGTTGGACGCCCCATTGGTCAAAGGAGAACACATTCCAGATGACGCCCTGGGTGAAGATTTTGTGTTCATACATGGCCATCAGCTTGCCGAGGGTGGCGGGGGTGAGCTGATCGGCGAGGATGGTGTTGGTCGGCCGGTTGCCGGCGAAGGTCTTCTGAGCGGCGAGGGCGGGGCTGATGCCGGGTTCGGCGGCGACGACCTCGGCCGTGGTGCGGCCGAAGGCCAGGGCTTCGGTCTGGGCGACGAAGTTGGCCAGGAGTTTCTGGTGGTGGTCGCCGACCGGGGCGTTGGCGCGGCAGAAGCCGATGAAATCAGCCGGGATGAGCTTGGTGCCCTGGTGCAGGAGCTGGAAGAAGCTGTGCTGGCTGTTGGTGCCGGGTTCGCCCCAGATGACGGGGCCGGTCTGCCAGGCGACAGGCTGGCCCTGGCGGTCGACGGATTTGCCGTTGCTTTCCATGTCGACCTGCTGCAGATGGGCGGCAAAGCGGTGCATGGCCTGGTCGTAGGGCAGAATGGCGTGGCTCTGGGCGCCGAAGAAGTTGTTGTACCACACTCCGAGCAACGCCAGGATGACCGGCAGGTTGCGTTCCAGGGGCGCGGTCCGGAAATGTTCGTCCATCGCGTGGAAGCCGGCCAGCAGGTCGAGAAAATGCTTTGGGCCGACGGCGACCATGACCGGCAGGCCGATGGCCGAGCACATCGAATAGCGGCCGCCGACCCAGTCCCAGAACTCGAACATGTTCCGGGGGTCGATGCCGAAGTCCGCGACCAGCCGCGTATTGGTGGAGACGGCCACGAAGTGGCTGGCCACGGCGCGTTGGTCGCCCAGGTTCTGGAGCAGCCATGCCCGCGCGCTGGCCGCGTTGGTCATGGTTTCCTGGGTGGTGAAGGTCTTGGAGGCGACGATGAAGAGTGTTTCGGCGGGGTCCAGGTCGCGCAGGGTGTCGGCGAGGTGAAACCCGTCGACATTGGAGACGAACCTCACCCGGAGGTGATTGGCGGCATAGGCTTTGAGGGCTTCACAGGCCATGTTCGGGCCCAAGTCGGAGCCGCCGATGCCGAGGTTGACGATGTTGCGGACCGGCTTGTTGGTGAAACCGCGCCATTGGCCGGTGCGGACCTGGTCGGCGAAGGCGGCCATGCGGTCGAGAACGGCATTGACGCCGGGCATGACGTCTTCGCCCTGGACCAGGATCGGGCGGTTGGAGCGGTTGCGCAGGGCGACGTGCAGGACTGGCCGGCCTTCCGTCTCATTGATCGGCTTGCCGCTGAACATGTCGTCGATCGCCTGGGGCAGGCCGGAACCGCGCGCCAGCTCGAACAGCAGCGACATGGTTGTGGCCGTGACGCGGTTCTTTGAATAGTCCAGGAGGATGTCCTCGAAGTCGACGCTGAGGTCGGGGCCGCGGGTCGGGTCGGTCGCGAACAGGTCGCGGAGATGGATGTCCTTGAGGTCGTGATAATGGTTCTGCAGGGCCTGCCAGGCAGGTTGTCGGGTAAGGTCGGGCATGGTCGTTTTCAGCGGCGTAACGGGTCGCGGCCGGTTGCGGGGGAGTGGACGATGGATAGTGGAATAGGACGTATGGGACGGTGGAGTAGGACGATGGGGCAATGGGACAATGGAATGGGACGTATGGGACGTATGGGACGTATGGGAC
>CAYOUR010000319.1:0-3415 GCA_964407145.1 uncultured Lentisphaeraceae bacterium
CATGGTCGGGGCCATCGGGAAGGTCAGGGGGGAGACATGAGGGGAATTCTTGAATACGCCGCCGGCGAAACGTTTCTGCACAGAATGAACCCCCTGGTAAAAATTTTTCTGGCTCTCTGCCTCTGCATTGCCGCCTTTACGGCGAACAATCTGATTTTTCTGTTCTCCCTGTTGTGCCTGGATCTGCTGATCGGTGCGGCGGGCCGGATATTCCGGCCCGGGATGCCGCTGGCCTCGTCGCCGAGGTCCTGTCGGCACGCCTCCAGTAGCCGGCTAAGCCGCTCCACCTGCTCCGGAAAACGCTCGTAGACATTCCTGGTTTCAGCCGGGTCCTGGCTGAGATGGTACAGTTCGCGGATTTCCTGGTCGCCTTTGCGCACATGCAGTTTCCATTCGTGGTCGCGGACGGCCTCGAGGTTGTTCATGAAATAATAGAAGAACGCTTCGTGCGGCGATTTGGCCCGGCCGCCGCCCAAGGCCAGGGGCAGGATGTCCTTGCCGTCGAGAAGTCGGTCGTCCGGCGGCTCGGCGCCGGCGAGCCGGATCAGGGTCGGATAGAAGTCCATGGCGGTCGCCAGTTCCTGGCAGACGGTGTTGGCGGGGATGCGGCCAGGCCAGCGCATGATGCAGGGCACGCGCTGGCCGCCCTCCCAGGTCGTGCGCTTGGTGCCGCGCAGGCAGCCGTTGCTGCCCCCTTCGCCGCGGCAGCGCGAGCCATTGTCGCTGGTGAAAATCATCAGGGTGTTCTGGTCCAGACCGAGGCGCTGCAATTCCCGCAGGAGGACGCCCGCCGCCCAGTCGATGCAGGCCACGGCGGCGCCGTAGGCGCCATTGGCCGATTCCTGCAGAAAACGGTCCGGGGCATAGATGGGCAGATGCACATGCATGTGGGCCAGGTACAGGAAAAAAGGCCTGGCGGCGTTCTGGCGGAGAAAGCGCAGGCATTGTTCCACGTAGCGTTCGGTCAGGGATTTCTGGTCCGGCTGCTCCTGCAGGACTTCCTCGTCAAGCATCAGGGGCAGGGGCGGGTGGGTGTCGCCCGGCCCCTGGCGGCCCATGTCATTGCTGTAGGGCAGGCCATAAAAGCTGTCAAAGCCATGCCGGGTCGGCAGAAAATCCGGCTGGTCGCCGCAATGCCATTTGCCGACCAGGCCGGTGGCGTAGCCGGACTGCTGCAGCACCTTGGCAAAGGTGACTTCCTGCGGGTTGAGGCCGACCGGATGGCCGGGCATCAGCACGCATTTGCCTTCAAAGGACCCGAAACCGATGCGGGGCGGATAACAGCCGGTCAGCATGGCGCCGCGGGAAGGCGAACAGACCGGCGAGGCCATGTAGAAGTCGGTGAAGCGAACACCTTCCCGGGCCATCTGGTCAAGCCAGGGCGTCTTGTTGACCGGCGAACCATAACAGGCGAGGTCACCGTAGCCGAGATCATCGCAGTTGATCAGAATGATGTTCGGACGTCTGGCAGGGGCGTTGTTTGGCATGGGCTGTCTCCTGGTCGATGACTTCAGCAACAGGTTTTTGGGAAAAACACGGAGCCGCGGAAAGCGTGGCGGGCGCGGAAGGGCGGAAGGGCGGAAGGGTGATGTAGCCATGAATATCCGTCAGACTGGGCATGGGCTGCGGCGCCCCGCCGTCCGCCGCCGTCGCCTGGTTCAGCCGGCGACCTGGGCGTTTTCGACCGAGGCCTTGCCCGATTCGGCCTCGCGGGCGGCCCGCCGTTGGCGGTTGAGGCGGAGGCCATACAGGCACCACGGAAGGATGCCGACCAGGCTGATGACCAGCATGCGGGTGCTGCCAAGGCTGAAGGCCAGCGGCAGCGCCATTGAGGTCCAGAGCCCACCGCCCATGATGGGTTCGTGCAGCAGCTGCTTGTAGCCGAAGGCCTCGGCCGCCACGGTTTCGTTTTCCGGGTCGACGGTTCGCAGCAGCAGCAGGCCGGTGGCGGTCACCCCGCAGGACTGCCCGAATTCGGCAATCGAGCGTTCGAACCAGGCGTCCGCAAAAATTCGCGGGCCGAGGAAGACGACACAGAAGACGCACCAGAGGATGCCGGCGCCGGTCAGCATCACCAGGGGCAACCAGTTGGCGGTGACGACGCTCAGGTTGATGGTGGCCAGGGCGGAGATGACGAGGAAATCAAGCGAGGAACCGGAGATGCGGGCCATCTGCGAGGCGCTGATCAGGGGCGCCAGGCGCAGTTTTTCCAGGATTTTCTGCAGCAGCAGCCCGCCGAACATGCACAGCGGAAACAGCGGGAAGCTGTCGACCAGGCTCTGCACTTGCCAGGCGGGCGGGAGCTGGCTGGCGCCGGCGACGAGCACCTGTTTGAAGAGCCATCCGAACAGCACGGCAATGCCGAGCAGGCTGATATGCCAGGCGAGGGAATCGATGGAGTCGCAGGCCACGGTCTGGCGGCCGGCCGACGGCTGGGCGTGGAACTGGTAGATGCCTTTTTGCGCGAAGCTGTCCTGCTCTTCAAAACGGCGCAGTTTTTGGATATGGCCGCGCCGCGCCGCCCAGTTGATCAGGAGCATGCCGATGACGATGCCTAGAATCATGCCGATGGTCGCCACGGTCAGGCCCAGGTCGACGCCGTCGTGCCAGCCGAGTTTGCCGAATGTCTCAGTCATGCCGCCGACCGTGCCATGCCCCCCCTCAAAGCCGATTTCCAGCAGATTGCCAAAGGCGCCAGGGGTTCCAAACAGCGGAGTGAGCACGAAAACCACCAGCGCAAAGCCGATGATGTACTGCCCCCAGGCCAGGATCTGCCCGTAGCACAATTGCGGCGCGGCTGTCCTCCAGGCGTGTTTCAGGCCATGGTTCCGGCGTCCAAGAAACAGAGCCGCGAACACGATGTTGATCAGGAACCCCGGCAGCCTGTTCCAGCCGGCCGACCAGTCCGCCGCCATGGGCGCGGGGCTGACATTGAGCAGCAGCAAGCCCACCAGACCGCCGATGATCGAGGAGGGCAGATACAGTTTTTGCAACCAGGGCAGGCTGCTGCGCAGGGCTTTGCCAATGACCAGAAGAAGACACAGGGCACAAAAGGATTTGACGATCAGCATGGGGAAAAGTGAACTCCAGGTGGATGACGGCGAATACCGAGGTGAAACGATGCGGCCCTGACGCCATGGTCTGGCAGTGTCGCATGACCCGATGCAGAGGCATTGGCGCCGGTTGGGGCGGGGGTGGGGCAATAAGGTCGGACCTGACCTGGCGGGCGGTGATTCAGCGGCGTCCTGGCTTTGAAAGCAGGTTGCCGCCGTCCGGGGTGCCAGGCGTAAAAATATGTAATATAAGCCTTTGGCCGAAGTACTGCCACTTTTTTCATCACCCTGGGCCTGGGTTTCGGTAACCGGTCACCCATTGAGAATTGCGCCATGGTATGGTGTCGTCGTCCTGGCATGAT
>CAYOUR010000320.1:0-3402 GCA_964407145.1 uncultured Lentisphaeraceae bacterium
GTACAGGCTTTAGCCTGCCGCAGGTAGTCCAGGCTCATTTACCGGACATCGTGCAAGAACGACGACTCCATGCCATGGCTCAATGTTCAATGGGTGACCGATTACCTTCATTGCCTACTGACGTCCACCGTCCACTGTCCACTTAGAGGAAGCCGTCCATGCTGACCGGGAGGATACTGCTGATTGTCGACGGCCCCGCGGTGCTGGCGCACACGCCGGCGCTGCTTTCCGGTCTGCGTTCGGCCGGCCGTTTCCGCGTCACCGTCGCGGCGACCCGTTCGGCCGAGATGTTCGTGCCGCTGCTCGCGCTCTCCGCCCTGTCCGGCGCCCCGGCCAGGACTTTCGGCGAACTGACGGATGACGACCTGCGCCAGGCCGACGTCATTCTGCTGGCGCCCGTTTCAGGGCGCTTCCTGGCGGAACTGGCGGAGGGCGGCGCCTGGGCGCGCCTGACCGGCGACGGCCGTCGCCGGGTGCTGGTTGCGTCGGCTCGCCTGGAGGCCGAAGAGGCGACGGCGGCCCCGGCCGGCGCACAGCTGCTGCCGGCAGCCGCCAACTCCCTGGTTCTGGGCGCCATGGGCGCGGTCACCTGCGCCAGTACCGAAGTCTGCGTGGAGGCCGTTTGCACGGCTCTGACCCAGCCGGACTTCGCCGGCAAAACGGTGCTGCTGACCGCCGGGCCGACGGTCGAGGACGCCGACCCGGCCCGCTTCGTCTCCAATCGCTCAACCGGCCGCATGGGCGCGGCCCTGGCCGCCATGGCGGCACGCCGCGGCGCCGACGTCATCTTCGTGCATGGCCCCATGTCGTGGCCTGTGCCTCAAACGCAACGGCTCCGCGCCATCGCCGTGCGCAGCGCCGAGGAGATGTGCGCCGCCGTCCTGGCCGAAGTGCACCAGGCCGACGTCGCCATCCTCTGTGCCGCCGTGGCCGACTACACGCCGGTGGCCTATTCCCGCGAGAAAATCAAGAAGGGCACGGAAGCGACCTTCTCCCTGCAGCTGAAGCGCACGCCCGACATTCTGGCCCAGCTCGGCGCCCTGGCCGACAAGCCCTTCCTGGTCGGCTTCGCCGCCGAAACCCAGGACCTGACCGCCAACGCCGCCGCCAAGCTGCGCCAGAAACATTGCGACATGCTCTGCGCCAACGACATCACCGAACCGGGCAGCGGATTCGCCGTGCCGACCAACCGATTGGTCGTGCTCTTCGCCGATGGGAGACGACAGGAACTGCCACTGCTCACCAAACAGGAAGCCGCTGACAAGGTCCTGGACCTCATCCGCGGGGAGGTTGGGTAGTTCCGTCCCATACGTCCCATACGTCCCATAAGTCCCATACGTCCTATACCACCGCCCCATACGTCCCGACCGGTCAAAGCAACAGAGGATATCGTCACATGAATGAAACGTTGCGGCAATCCGGCGCCGGCGCCGGCAAGAATCCGCCGGTCTCGGCGGTTCGCATCACGGGCGGACTCTGGGGCGAACGCCTGCGGGTCAACCGCGAAATCACGCTGGCCGTCGAATACGAACAATGCAGGAAGACCGGTCGCCTCGATGCCTGGAAACTGACCTGGCGGCCAGGCGACCCGAACCCGCCGCACATCTACTGGGACTCCGATGTCGCCAAATGGCTGGAAGCCGCCGGCTACAGCCTCGCCCTGCATCCCGACCCGAAGCTCGAACAACGCTGCGACGACGTCATCAGCTCGATGGCCGCCGCGCAGCAGCCCGACGGCTACCTGAACACCTACTACCTCGCCGTCGAACCCGGCAAACGCTGGTCCAACCTGCGCGACTGCCACGAACTCTACTGCGCCGGACATCTGATGGAAGCGGCCGTGGCCTACTACCAGGGCACGGGCAAACGACTGTTCCTGGATGTGATGTGCCGGTATGCCGACTGCATCGCCAGGACCTTCGGCCGCGGCGAACAACAGCTGCGCGGCTACCCAGGCCACGAGGAAATCGAACTGGCCCTGGTCAAGCTCGCCCAGGCGACCGGCGAATCACGCTTCCTCGACCTGGCGGCCTTCTTCATCGACGAACGCGGGCAAAAACCCTACTACTACGACCTGGAAAAAGCGCGGGAGAAACGGCCGGATTCGTGGATGGACCACCCCGGCCCCAACAACCTGCCCCCCTACAACCACATGCAGGCCCACGCGCCGGTGCGCGAACAGCGTGACGCCGACGGCCATGCGGTGCGCGCCTGCTACCTGTACGCCGGCATGGCCGGCCTGGCCAAGGCCACCGGCGACCAGTCCCTGGCCGACGCCTGCCACGCCCTGTGGGACAGCGTCACCACCCGGCGCATGTACATCACCGGCGGCATCGGCTCGTCACGCTTCGGCGAACGCTTCAGCTTCGACTACGACCTCCCCAACGAGGAAGCCTATGCCGAAACCTGCGCCGCCATCGCCCTCGTCTTCTTCGCCAACCAGATGCTCGCCCTGGAAGCGGACGCCAAATACGCCGACGTCATGGAGCGGGCCCTGTTCAACGGCATCCTCAGCGGCGTCTCCCACGACGGCACCCATTTCTTCTACGACAACATCCTCGCCAGCCACCCGCTCTACCACACCTTCAGCCGGCAGAAGCCGCCACGCCGCCAGGAATGGTATACCTGCTCCTGCTGCCCGCCCAACATTGCCCGGCTGCTGGCCTCCCTGGGCTCGTACCTGTACACCGTCGATGGCCAAACCGCCTGGACACACCTCTACGCCGACAGCCAGGCCGACCTCGCCCTCGGCAATGGCCGGAAAATCAGCCTGAAGCAGGCGACCGAATACCCATGGAACGGCGAAGTCACCCTGACCGTCGGTCTTGACGCTCCCGCGGACTTCACCCTGGCCTTGCGCATCCCCGGCTGGTGCGGCCAGGCGGCCCTGGCCGTCAATGGCCAGGCTGCCGACTTGAAAAGCATCATGACCAACGGCTACGCCGGCCTCAACCGGACCTGGCAAAACGGCGACCAGGTCACCCTGGCCCTGGATATGCCGGTCGAACGGGTCTACGCCCACCCGGCCGTCCGGCAGGACGCCGGAAAGGTGGCCCTGCAGCGCGGGCCGGTCGTCTACTGCCTGGAACAGGCCGACAACGGCCCCGACCTGGCCGACCTGCGCCTGCCCCCGGCCGCTCCGCTCACCGTGGCCCCCGGCCCGGCCGACTTGGGACACGCCCCGGTCATCACCGGGCCGGCCCTGCGCCGCGAGCTGACCCCCTGGACCGGCAAGCTCTATGCGACCGACCGGCCCGCCTACACCGCCTGCCAGATGACCGCCATCCCCTACTTCCTCTGGGCCAACCGCGCCCCCGGCGAAATGACCGTCTGGATCACCGAGTGAGCCATTGATAAAAGGCGTTATGCTTTCCCCGCTGGTGAGGCGAATGTCATGGAAAG
>CAYOUR010000321.1:0-2150 GCA_964407145.1 uncultured Lentisphaeraceae bacterium
GAAAAACTTTGGCCGAAAGATTCATCCGCGGATATCATGAAGGGGTCGTTGCCGGTCGTCTTCACGACTGGGGCATCGGCGCCCTGTCCTTGTAGAAGCACAAGGCGCCAGGCTGGGGACTTTTCGGATGGCCTCAAACCAACGTTGCCGCAGGTATCCCACCCTTCACCCTGCCGCAGGGACTACCGGTATCAGCTCCCTCCCACCCTTGCGGCTTCGCCGTTTAGAACAGCTCCACCGGACACGCCGGAATAGACCCCAGGAAGCTGATGCCATACCGCTTTCTGATGACCCGGCTGTCCAGGATGACAACGATGCCGGTGTCGCTGCGGGTCCTGATCAGCCGGCCGAAACCCTGACGGAATTTCAGCACCGCCTCAGGAATCGAATAATCCCGGAAGGCGTTGCCGTTTTGCGACTCGATCTTTTCGATGCGGGCAGCCGTCAGCGGATGGTCCGGAACCGCAAACGGCAACCGGGTGATGATGACGTTGGACAAGGCGTCGCCGGGGACATCAACCCCCGTCCAGAAGCTGGCCGTGCCGAAAATCACGGCCCCGGGCGTGGCCTTGAATTCCTCCAGCATCTTGCGCGGCGGCAGACCACCGCCCTGCTCCAGCACGGTCAGACCCTCCTCCTGGAAAAACGACTGCAGGTCGGCGGCCAGACGATGCATCATGCTGTAGCTGGTGAACAAAACAAACGCCCGGCCGTGCGTCTGCCGCAAAAAACGGCGAATATGCTCCGCGGCCTGGCGGCAAAACGGCTCCACCGCACTGGGCTCCGGCATGGACTGGCCAATGTGCACCTTGACTTGACGCTGATAGTCAAACGGCGAATCCAAAATCAACGAACGACTGCCATACGCGCCGAGCCGATGCTGAAAATAACCCATGTCACCCTGCACCGCCAGGGTGGCGCTGGTCACAACCACCGGCGGCCGGCTGAACAGCAGCTCCTGCAGAAGCGGCGAGACATCCACCGGCACGACATGAAACGAAATCTCGGACAGGTCGCGACCATGGCGTTCAAACCAGTAGACGTGATCCGGCTTCAGCATGGCAAAAAAGCTCGCCAGGATGTCGTTCTGCTCCTGCAACTCCAGCGCCGCGGCCTCCAGCTCGCTCTTCCGGGACGCGTCATTCTCCGCCTGGACCAGTTTCTCCAGCTCGGAAAGCACCCGACTCAGGCTTGGTTCGAGATAATGCTCGATGTGGTTCGGGCACGTGTAGCGCAAGGGATTCTGGTTCTGCGGCTCCAACCAGGCCAGCAAGCGATCAAAGAACAAATTGACCCGGCGCCGGCAGTCGTCCACGGCCGCCCGGGCCGCCGCCTCGTCCACGCCCAGCAATCCGGTCTGGCGTTCGTCATGGTAGAGTCGGCCGAGAGCCCGTCGCAACGTAAACGTATCGGCCCGCAAACCGAGATGCATGGACGCGCATTCCTCCAGCGTGTGTCCTTCATCCAGGATCAGGGCCGAATACCCGGGCAGCAGCCCGCCGCCTTCCTCCTCGCCGCCGCCAGAGGGTGCGCCGCCGGCCGCCGCCGGCCCTTTGGTCATGGCCAGCGCACTGAACAAAAAGGCATGGTTGGCAACGATGATCTGGGCATGGTGGAGCCTCTCACGTGCCTGGGTCACAAAGCATCGCCGGAAATGCGGGCATTTCTGGACCAGGCAGTTGCCGCTTTCGCTGCAGACCTCGGCCCAGAGCTGCGGTGACACCGGCTGCGACAGTTCGGCTCGGTCACCTGTGTCGGTCTCCTGGACCCAACGAAGGAGAATGCTGATTTCCCCCAGGATGTTCCCGCCCGGCAACAGCTGCTGCTCCAGGTCCGCCAGCATGGCCAGGCGCCGCAGGCAGAGGTAGTTGCCCCGACCCTTGGCAACCACGGCCTCCAGGTCAACACCGAGAATGCGGCTCAGCAGAGGCACGTCGTGGTGAAGAATCTGCTCCTGCAGGTTGATCGTATGCGTGCTGATCACGACCGGCTGCCCCGTCGCCACGGCGTGATAGTAGGCCGGAACCAGGTACGCGAAGGTCTTGCCGACCCCCGTCGGCGCCTCGACGCAGAGATTCGCGTCGTCGTCAAGCGCCGCCGCGACACCCAGGGCCATGGCGACCTGCTGCGGCCGCGGCTCATAGACAAAA
>CAYOUR010000321.1:2160-3335 GCA_964407145.1 uncultured Lentisphaeraceae bacterium
CCCCTCGCCATGCCCCACCGAGACAACAGCGCCGCACTGCTTGCGGCAGAACGCCATCCCCGCCCCCAACAACTTATTCCTCGACGTTGATTTCCGGCAGCCGCAGCTTGATGTCCCCTTGTTCACCGTCCTGGGTCACGACTTTCGGCAAGGGCTCCTGGCCGGACCCCGCCGTGTGCCCGTCCGCCGGCGCCAGACCCAGCGCCTCCAGATCAAGCAGCGGCGCGTCAGTCGGCCCATACTCTTCCCGATAGACCTGGTTGATGACTTCCAGCAGGTCCTGCGGAGTATAGAACATCGGGGCAAAGCCCTTGAGGGACACCGTGTGGTCCGGGCGTTTCGGGTCGCCAAAGGAAAAATCAGACTTGCCGTTGACCGTTATCAACTGCCCCTGGTACTCCATGAGCAGCTCGCGCTCCTCCTTGGGGAGCTTGTCCGCAATCTGATATTCGAGATAGAATTCACTGGGTTTGAGGTCGATCGCCTCATGCAGGATTTTGCTGACGTTCGCGTCAAGCTCCCCGCCGGCGGGCTTGACGACCACGATCTTGACCTTGGCTTCGGGATTGCCTTCGGCCCGTTCGACCAGGGCGCCCGGCTCACCCTCCACCGGCGGCTCCGGCGCCGTCAGCCAGGCAGGCTTTTCATCAAAAGGATACACCTTGAAATGCCAGGCGCCCAAAAGCGCCAAAGCCAACAGCACCACGACTGACGGTAAGCCATATTTCAGCATCAGACGACGGCGACGCGCCTTTTCCTGAGCCCAGAAAACCTCAACCGTGGCCACGGAATGCAGAACATCGTCGGCGCCCGGGAGCTCACCGTCAAACAAGGTCCGGCTGGATTTCGCCTGCTTCGATTCCGGCAATGGCATGACACTCTTCCTGCTTAACAACTCAATCGGCTCGGTCGACCGGCCAAAACTCACTGACACGGCTTCTGGCGGTTGTATCAATGTATCCCGACTGACGCATCTGGCAAATTCGTTGCCGTAACTTTGCCGGACAAAACGCAACCGGTGACCCATTGAGAATGGCGCCATGGTATGGTGCCGTCGTCCTTGCAGGATGCCCGGCAAATGAGGCTGGACACCATACGGCAGCCTGAAGCCTGGACTACGTACGGCAGCCTGAAGGCTGGACTGCATATGACCGCCCGGAGGGCGGGACAAACAT
>CAYOUR010000322.1:0-3332 GCA_964407145.1 uncultured Lentisphaeraceae bacterium
CGCGGCCTGAGCGCGGCGGTGCTCCACGGCGCGGTTGGCGACCACCATGGCTTCCAGGAGGCTGTTGCTGGCCAGGCGGTTGGCGCCATGCAGGCCGGTGCAGCCGACCTCGCCGATGGCATACAGCCGTTTGACATTGGTGACGCCGTTGACATCGGTTCGGACGCCGCCGCAGCAATAGTGCGCGGCCGGGATGACGGGAATCAGGTCCTTGGCCATGTCGACCCCGAACTTGAGGCATTCCCGGAAGATGTTCGGAAAGCGTTTGCGCAGGAAGGACTCGGGATGGTGCCGGATGTCCAGCCAAGCGCATTCCTGCCCGGAACGTTTCAGTTCGTTGTCAATGGCGCGAGCCACGATGTCGCGCGGCGCCAGGCTCTTGAGCGGGTGGTAGTCCTGCATGAATTCGACATACTGGCCATTTTTGCAGATTTTGAGCACGGCGCCCTCGCCACGGACCGCCTCGCTGATCAGGAAGGATTTGGCCTTGGGATGGAACAGGATGGTCGGATGGAACTGGTAGAATTCCATGTTGCTGATTTCGGCGCTGGCCCGGTAGGCCATGGCAATGCCGTCGCCGCAGGCCGTGTCGGGATTGCACGTGCACAAGTAGACCTTGCCGGCCCCGCCAGTGGCCAGAAACGTATAGCTGCTCAGGAAGGTCTTGATCTCCTGGGTCGCGGTGTCCATCACATACGCCCCCAGACAGATGTTCTCGCCGTGCCATTCCAGATGGCGCGTCGAAATCAGGTCAACGGCCAGATGGTGCTCCAAAATGGCGATGTTCTTGTTCTCGCGGCAGCGCGCCAGCAGGACGTCACTGACCTGGCGGCCGGTGATGTCGCCGGCATGCAGGACACGGCGGGCTGAATGCCCCCCCTCACGACCCAAATCGAACTGCTGCGCCTGCTCCGGTGAACTCGTGTCGAGAATCTCGCCGCGGCGGGTGAACTGCAGGCCATATTTCTCCAAGTCGCGGACCCGGGCCGGCCCGGCCTTGACGATGTCCCGGACCACATCCGGATGACACAGCCCGGCCCCGGCGGTGATGGTGTCCGCAATATGGGCGTCAAAGGTGTCGTCCTGGTCGATGACACAGGCGATGCCGCCTTGGGCGTAACGCGTGTTGCCCTCCTCCGCCCTGGTCTTGGTCACCACGATGACCCGGCCATACGCCGCCGCCTCCAGGGCGGCGGTCAGGCCGGCGAGGCCAGAGCCGATGATCAGATAGTCGCAATGAATGCGTTTCTTGGAAGTCTGGCGTTCGGTCATCGCACGGGTCCTTCTCTGGGGGTGGAGGGGCGGCCTTGGCAACGGCGGCTCGCGTCAGGCATTGGCGCTGACCACGCTGACGCCTTCCAGCACCGCGGACGGCTGCAGAGTCTGCGGGTCGCAGTCTGAACTGAAACGGACGTCGCCCCGGAGCAGTTCCAAAATGTTGCCGGCCAGCATGACATTTTTCAGACGACCGACGATTTCGCCGTTTTCGATCAGGTAACCCAGGGCGAGATTGGCGGAAAAGTCGCCGTTGATGATGTTGCTTTGGCCGAAACCGATCAGGCCTTTCAGGTAAATGCCACGCCGGATGGATTTGAGGAGGGCATGGGACGGTTCGTCGCCCGGCTTGAGCAACATGGTATAGGGAGCGCAGGCCGAGTTGCCGGTCGGCGCCTGGCCGGCCAGGCCGGCGGTGTCCAGGTCATACAGGAACGTCTTGAGAACGCCGTTTTCGACCAGCCAGCGCTTCTGGGTGGGAATGCCGGCGGAGTCAAATGGCGCCGAAGACGGCGAAAAGTCGAGGTGGGGATGGTCCAGAAGGCTGAGGTTTTTGGCAAAGCACTCGGTTCCGAGCCGGTCCTTGAGCGGGGAATCGCCTTTAAACACATTACGGCCGTTGATGCCGAGGGCGATGGGCAGAAGAAAACGGCCGACCTCCCGCGGTGGCACAAAGACCGGCCAGACGCCGTCGGGAATGGCAGCCAAACGCCGGGCATGACGAAGGTCGAAGAGGATTTCCCGGACCAGGAAATCCGGGTCATAGAGGTCGTTCCACGCGGCCCAGCCGCGGCCGGCGTGGCTGAACATCATGTCAGTGCCGGTGGTTTTCTGGATGGCCAGCCCGAGGCCCCAGGAGGTGGAGCGCTCCTCATGCATAAGTCCGGCGCTGTTGGCGACAAGGCTTTCGCCCTCGCTGATTTCCGCCTCGGCCATGATGTCAAGCGAATCGTCCTCCGCCTTGAGCTGATCAACCATGCCCTGGCAGTCGGCCATGCCCTTTTCCCTGGAGACTTCAAGCACTTCAGGCGAGAAGGTCCTGATTTCCCGGTAGTGCCCTGGTTCGGGATAGGCGGTGAAATGGGCGGCGGCCCCGGTGGCGGCGATGGCAACGGCGCGTTCGACCATGTCGTCCATGGCCTGCGGCATGTTGCTGGAGGCCGTGCCGCTGCGGCCATTGATGATCACGCCGACGGTATAGCCCATGGTGTCATCGGAATGGCATTCCTTGAGCCGACCCGCCTCAAAGCGGCTGGAACGGCTTTCACTGTGGGAAAAGGCGATCTTGGCGGCGCTGGCGCCTTTCCGCGCGGCCAGAGCCAGGGCCTTGGCAATGCGATCACGCATGACGGTCAGTTGACTGGTACGCATGTTTCCATCCTTTGAACTGGCGGCCGGCGAGGTCGCCGGCCGCCAGCAAACAAAAACAACAAGCTTGCGCCGGCCGCCGCGCCGGCCGCCGGAAAAAACATTGACCAAGATAATCATGGCGGCCTGACGGACGCGCGGCGGCGGACACGACCGGGTGAGACACGCGGCCGGAGTGCCGGCCAGGCCGCAAGGCGACGTCCGACAACACGCCCAATCTGTTCCGGCGCCCTGCACCGCCGCTGATGCAACGACCTGAAAAGGCCACGTCGCGCACCTGCCTGAAAAATCCGCCGGTATTCCCCGAAACCGTTCCGACACGATGCCGAACACAGGGAAAATTTACTCTGCCAGCGAGGAAGTGCAAGGCGCCATCATGAAAATGCCGCTGGCCGCGTAACCGGTCACCCATTGAGAATGGCGCCATGGCATGGTGTCGTCATCCTTGTACGATGCCCGGCAAATGAGGTTGTACTACAACGGCAGCCTGAAGCCTGGACTGCATACAAACGGCAGCCTGACGCCTGGACTGCATATGACCGCCCGGAGGGCGGGACAAACATAACCCCGGGTGACCGAAGCCCGAAGGGCGAGGGAACCCGGGGAAGAGACACCTCTGCTTTGGCCGCCCGGAGGGCGGGACGACATACGGCAGGCTGAAATCAAACACTTACCACCGCATTTCGCAC
>CAYOUR010000323.1:0-3323 GCA_964407145.1 uncultured Lentisphaeraceae bacterium
GCCGGACCGGCTGATTGTGGCCGGCGGCGGCCAGACCGGCCGCGGCACGCTGTATGCCGCTTATGAGGCCCTGGAACGGCTGGCAGGCGTGGTCTGGCCTTGCGACCGTTACACCCATATCCCCGCCCTGGGGGAACTGACTTGGCCGGCCGATCTTGACGTGAGCGGCAATCCTGTCTTCAAGGCCCGCGGCGTCTATGCGTATCACAAGAAACCGGCGGAGCCGAGGCGCGTGTACATGGCCCGCAACCGGATGAATTTCTTCCATGACGAGGGCTACACGGAGGACATGAAGGCGCTTGGCCTCGACCCGGTGTACGGCAGCCCGCGGGCCTGCCACACGTATTTCAACTACACCTCCGACCTCGAGGAGGCTGACTACGACTGTTTTTCGATGGACGCCAGCGGCAAGCGCCAGATCACGAAATCGGCCAGCGGCCCCGGCAACATCTGCTTTACCAATCCGAAGACCCGGCGGCACTTCATCCGGCGCCTGCGGGAATACATTGCCGCCGACCGCGCCAACCCGCAGTTCGAGGGAACGCCCGGGCCCTGGATATACGAGATTTCCGCGAATGACAACAGCGCCTACTGCCATTGTCCCGACTGCCTGGCGGCGGCGGAAAAGTACGGCGCCTATTCCGGCGTGGTGATTGAATTCACCAACGCGCTGGCCAAGGCGATTGAGAAGGACTACCCGGAAGTGCGCCTGCAGATGTTCGCGTACACCTTTTCCGAGGAGCCGCCGGACGAGGGGGC
This sequence comes from uncultured Lentisphaeraceae bacterium, assembly GCA_964407145.1. Lineage (GTDB taxonomy): Bacteria > Verrucomicrobiota > Lentisphaeria > Oligosphaerales > Oligosphaeraceae > JAAZKI01. The sequence continues at coordinate 760 of CAYOUR010000323.1, forward strand.
GATTGCGGCGCATCCGCAGGTGCTGATCCGCCTGGCGCAGATCGGCACGGAATTCAGCAAGACGCGTCAGGCGTCGCGCTCGCTGCTGCACCCGTACAACGCCAAGTCCCTGGAGCATCTGCAGCGCTGGAGCCGGTACGGCACGCTGTCCATCTGGGACTATTCCGCCATCTGGGGGCGTTCCAAGTCCATCACCGACTTCACGTATATCATCCCCGTCAATTATCAGCTTTATGCCGACAACAACATCCGCTGCTACTTCGCGGAATTCTCGTCGGGGCGGTCGATTTTCTATCAGCTCCGCCTCTGGCTGGGGATGCGCTTCAGCTACCATCCGGGGGCGGACATCGACGTCGAGCTGCCGCGTTTTCTGCGCGCTTACTACGGCCCGGCCGCGGACACAGTGAAGCAGATCATCGACTATATCAACCGGAAGACCTCGACTTTCCCCGGCGACCTGGCGATCGACAACCAGCTGCGGACGGACCTGGACCAGGAATTCTTCCGCACGGTCAATGCGTTGTTCGACCAGGCCGAAACGCAGGTTGGCGATAACCGCTTTTATTTCGAAAACCTGCTGGAGGAGCGCGGGTTTGTCGATATGATTCATCTGGACCGGGCGGCGCAGACCGGCCTGGACGCGGCCCAGACCGAGGCGCTTCGGCAGCGTTTCCTGAAGAACTACCCGTATCATCTGCGCACGTACGTCGATGACGACAAGGTTCAGGCGAAAGTGGCGGAGCTGGAAGAGAAGTATGCGGCCATGGCCAGCAAGAAGAACCTGCCGGTGCCGGAGCAGTTCAAGGGAATGGAGATTGTCGCCGACCTGGCCTGGCCGGATTTTGTCCCGACGCACGGCGGACGGGCCAAGATCATCGCCGACCCGGATGCCGCCCTGGGCAGGACCGAGAAATTCAGCCGCGACACGGTCGGGGCGCCCTTTGAGTATGGGTTCTACGACGTCACCAGCAAGAAGACGACAAAACAAGAGATCGCCGCGGACAAGATTATCCAGGATGAGAAGTACCACTGGTATGAGCTGGGGCCGGTGACGGTGACGCCGAGTTGCTACGTGTATGCCGACAAGTCCTGGTGGATTCAGCATGGCATCAGTCACCTGTACCAGGAAGGCGGCAACAACACGTACCGGGTCTTTTTCTCCTTCAAGCTGCTGGGGCCGGGCTTTGTCGCCGGTTCCAAGGCCGACCAGGCCATCTGCCTCGATCGTATCCTGGTGGTGCGGTGACGGTAGAATGCGGAAGCGCTCGGGCAGCGGGCGCTTCCGCCGCCGGCTGCGTTGACGTCGCACCGGTTAATGGCTCCTGGCGAAACCGTGCCGGAAGTGTTCTGGCTGCCAGGCGCGGCCAGGTCAGGATGGTCTGGCCACCTTGCCCAAGGGTGGCCAGGGTGGAAGGAGGCGGTCATGAGCTTTGCCGTTTCGACTTGGATCTGCCAGGATTGTTCGACGGAGGAAGCCGTTGACATCCTGGCGGGGTCGGGCTTTGCCGAGCTTGAGCTGTCCGGAACCGGTTCCGCTCTGATGTCGGCCTGGCAAACGGACGGGCCGGGCACGACGGCGCGGCTGGCCAGGCACGGGCTGAAGGCGACGTCCGTCCACTGCAGCAAGGCCGGCCGGGTAGGCATCGGCTCGTCAGACCGTGACGAGCGGGAGCGTGCCGTCCAGGAAAACATGTCGTTTTTGCGCAATATGGCTGAAAGCGGGGTGCAGCAGCTGATTTTGCATCCCGAGGGTGTGGCAAGAAGCATGGTGGCTTCGGGGCATCCCTCCGGTGCGGCCGTTCTCGGCTGGGATGATCAGCACCTTCGCGATTCGCTGAGCCGGTTGGCTGACTGCGCCGGAGAACTCGGGTTGGTTCTGGCGGTTGAGAACATGCAGTCAGCCGTGGCGGCTTTTACCACGATGGACAGCCTGCTCGACCTGATTGGCGGCCTGGGAGGCCATGTGGGATTGTGCCACGATGTCGGCCATTCCCTGCTGGCCGGGCTGGACGCGGAGCGGGAGATGCGCCGGGCGCTGCGGTCCGGACGCCTGTTTTCCCTGCATTTGCATCATGTCAGTGTTGACGAGGTGGACCACCTGTTGCTGCCCCAAGGCGGCCAGCCCGACCTGAATGTCCTTCTTGCCGACCTGGATAAAGCGCAATTCCCTGGCCAGAAGACCATCGAGCTTCGGCCAAATCCCGCGGTTGACCCGAGAAGTGTATTGCAGTCCGCCGCCAAGGTGTTTCTGGGACGCTTTTAACTTGACCGGGCATCTTGTGAGCGTACGCTCCCGGTTTTGCCGCTATCAGGCAATGACGCGATAGCCTGAAGCCGACGCTGCCGCATGTAGTCCGGGTTTCAATCGTGCCGTACGTACAGGCCGTCCCAAATGCATGATTGTCTTCTCTGAAGAGACTGTCTTCCGGAAAATGTGGTGATGTGCGCAGGCAGTCCAGCCTTCAGGCTGCCGCAGGAGTCCAGCCTGAAATCAATACACTTACCACCACATTTCTCACTTTGACCGTAATTGTCGATCGGTGACCGGTTACTGCCGACGAGTC
>CAYOUR010000324.1:0-3323 GCA_964407145.1 uncultured Lentisphaeraceae bacterium
GACCTGGTCGACTGGTCCGAAACCGTCTACGACGACATCCGCCAGGCCTACAACTCCCTCTGCGCCCGGCTCGCCTTCAAGGACGTCCACTTCATCCCGATCTCGGCGCTGCAAGGCGACAACGTGGTCGACCGCAGCCCCAACCTGCCCTGGTACCTCGGCCCGACCCTGCTCCACCACCTCGAAAATGTCAACATCGCGGCCCACCGCAACCTGATCGACATGCGCTTCCCAGTACAGGACGTATTCCGGCCCGACCTCAATTTCCGCGGCTTCGCCGGCACCGTCGCCTCCGGTGTCGTCCGGCCAGGCGACAAGGTCATGGTCCTGCCCTCCCGCCAGACCTCGACCGTCAAGTCGATCGTCACCTGGGAAGGCGAACTGGCCTACGCCTTCCCGCCCATGCCGGTCGTCGTCACCCTCGCCGATGAAATCGACGCGTCCCGCGGCGACATCATCGCACCCGTCCACAACCTGCCCAAAACCGACCATGAGCTCGAAGCCATGCTCGTCTGGATGAACGAAAAGCCGGCCCGCGAGATGACCTCGTTCCTGGTCAAGCACACCACCGCGGTCGTGCCCGCGACCCTGGAAAAAATCCGCTACGAGATCGACGTCAACAACATGCGGAAAAAAACGCCGCCGCCGGAAGACACACCGCCGGAACTGGCCCTGAACAGCATCGCCCGCGTCAAAGTCATCCTGCACCGGCCGCTCGTCTTCGACCCGTTCGAACGCAATCACGCCACCGGCTCGTTCATCCTCATCGACCGAGTCACCAACGCCACGGTCGCCGCCGGCATGATCCTCGACCGCGCCAGCGCCGAAGACCAGCCCGCCGATAACCAGCCCGACGACGACCGGCCGCGCTCGGCCCACATCACCCCGGAGACCTCCCTGGTCAGCCGCGCAGACCGCGAACAGCTGCTCCGGCAACGCGCCCGCACGGTCTGGCTGACCGGCCTCAGCGGCGCCGGCAAGTCGACCGTCGCCAAACTCCTGGAACGGATGCTCACCGACCAGGGCAGGCTCTGCTGCGTCCTGGACGGCGACAACATCCGACACGGCCTGAACCGCGACCTGGGATTCACTCCCGACGACCGCAAAGAGAACATCCGCCGCATCGCCGAAGTGGCCAAGCTGATGAACGACGCCGGCCTGATCGTCATCACCGCCTTCATCTCGCCCTACCGCGAAGACCGCCAGCACGCCCGCGACATCATCGGCGCCGAACGCTTCCTCGAAGCCTACCTGAACACCCCCCTCGACGTCTGTGAAGGACGCGACCCGAAAGGCCTCTACCGACGCGCCCGCCAGGGTGAAATCGCCGGCTTCACCGGCGTCAGCCCCGACGCGCCCTATGAACCGCCCGCCAAACCCGACATCATGGTCGATACGACGACGACCGACGCCGAACAATGCGCCCGCATCCTCCTGGCCGCCGCCCTGCAGTAACATGGCAACTGGCAGACTCGCCCGTCACGCAATCCCCCGCGCCGCCAGCCAGCCCGTTCACCATGGCCACCTCTTCCGGGGACGCCGAACCGCTTGCCAAAACCGCAATGGCGGCGGCGCCAGCCAGTCAACCGCAACAGGATAGCCAGCCTCGGCCAGGCTTCTCGAATGCCTCCATCCATGCAAATCAGGAGAAGACCATGCAAGACCAGGTGTTGAAAGCCGGCTTTGGCAGGACGGACATCACTCCCGCGCTGGGGACTTACCTGACCGGCTACGGCGACTATGACCGCCCGGCCGAAAGGGTGCTCGACCCCCTGCATGCCACCGCCATCGTGCTGGAACAGGGTAAACGGCGCGCCGCCGTCGTCGGCCTGGACTGGTGCTTCATCTGCGAACAGCACACCAACACCATCCGCCAGGCCATTGCCGAAAAAACCGGCCTGGAACCGGAGAACATCCAGCTTTCCTGCTCGCATACCCATTCCGCCCCACACACCCGCCTGCGCAAAACCATCAGCGGCGGCGTCTCCCACATCGAAAACGGACGCGCCTACGTCATGACGGTCGTCCCCAAAATCGTCGAGGCCGTGCGGCTGGCCTGTGATTCCCTCGCCGAAGCCAAGGTCGGCTTCGCCCAGACCAAAAGCCTCACTGGAGTCAGCCGCCGAGCCGTCTTCATCGACGGGTCAGTCAGTTTCGAGGGCGGTCCCGACAATGCCTTCGACCCCAACCTGACGGTGGTGCACTTCAAGGACGCCTCCACCGGCGACAACCGCGGCATCATCGTCCACTATGGCGCCCACAACACCGCCATGGGCGCCACCCGCGACATCAGCCGGGACTGGTGCGGCGTCATGAAAGACCGCATCGAATCCCAATTCAAGGCGCCGGTGCTTTTCCTCAACGGCTCCGAAGGCGACACCGGACCGCGAGTCAACGTGCTCCGGCCCTCCGGACGCCTCAGCGCCGGCGGCGGGGACGGCATCGAATCAGCCCGCGAAGTGGGTTACCGAGCCGCCACCGACGCCATCGCAGCCCTGACTTCCATCCGGGAATTCCGCCGCCAGCTGCCGCTTTCCCTGCAGACCTTCAACCTGGCCCTGCCCTACCAAAAACTGCCAACCACCGAAGAAGCCCAGGAAATGCGGAAAACCGAAGGCGTACTGCGCGACTATGCCGACATGGTGCTGGCCATCGCCCAGGACCCCGTGCGCACGGCGCTCGACTTCCGGCAAACCGTCATCACCCTTGGACCGCTGGCCATCCTGCCGCTTCCCGGCGAGGTCTTCTCCAGCATTTCCCTGCGCCTGCGCGGCGCCAGTCCATTCCAGCATACCCTGGTCTGCAGCCAAAGCAACGGTACCCATGCCTACATCGTCGACCGTGAAGCCGTCGCCCGAGGCGGCTATGAAACCAAAACCAGATTGCGCTTCGGACCGTACATCTTTGTCGATGACATCGATGATGTCATCGTCAAAAACTGCAGCGATTTCCTGACGCAAATCGAAAAGAATCATGACGGCGCCGCCCTCGACAAAACCGTGGGTCAGCACGGCAGTAGGTAGCCAGGGCTTCCCCGGGCACTTTCTGACCAGAGGAAAGCCGGGAGAGATGGGACGTAGGGGACCAATACTCCTTGATTTACGGGTCCGATTTGGTTTTAGGCGACTTCAATAACCCAAGTGCATATTCGTCCCATTGTCCTATTTGCCGTCCCATACGTCCTATTCCACCGTCCCATAGGCCCCATGAGCCCAGCCAGAGTTACACAGAAGTAAAGAACATGGGACGTATGGGACCAATACTCCTCGCTTAAGGGTTCAGTATGGCTTTGGGCGACTTCAATAAACCAAGTGCATATTTGT
>CAYOUR010000325.1:0-3322 GCA_964407145.1 uncultured Lentisphaeraceae bacterium
CCTGATCCTTCGCCGCCAACCAAAACAAACTCAACACTCTCATCACTGCCACCGCTATCGGCAAAACCAAAATTGATTCGGGTATTGCCGGCTTGGTCAACCGTGTTGATCTGACGCGAAACCAGTTCTTCATTCAAACCTTGCTGCACCGGGCCGAGCGAATAGCCCTCCTGGTCTAGCTTGTTCTTAGTCGTATTCGTCAGCCACACGCCTATCTCGTCGCCAGCCTCGAAATCACCCACATAGTAGGCCGTGGTGCTGTTGCTCGCCTCGCCATTCGTAAACGTAACGGTCATGGTCTCACCCGAAGCGCCCACTACCGTCCCGCCCGTCGTCATCCAGCCGTAGTTGCCAGCTGTCATGTCGGCGATGGTGCCCAAGTCCGTCAAAGTCCCACCCCAGTCGGAAACGAACGTCGACATCCACAGGCTCCCGCCTTCATTTATCTTTATCGTCAACTGCTGGGCACTTGTCTGCGACTGCCATTCGCCCGGGCTCGGGGAACTGACAATCTCATACTGCAACACCGCCTGGGCACTCAGGCCGGCCAGCAGTACCATCGCCATCATTGTCAACATCCTGTTCTTCATGGTGACCTCCTTGGCAGCCCCTTCGCTTTTTTCAAGTTTTACCATCATTCATGAGCTCGGCTCACGTGACTTCCACCGTCACAGCAACTACATTAATGCCGCTTCCAACAGATGCAAATCGAAAAACAACTTTTTCATCACTTTTTTTGAGTTTTTAGCAACCAATCGGTTTCGCGGCCGGGGCGCCGACTCCGCCGGCGCCGGACGAGGACGGCAGCGTAACCTTTCAACCGACTATCCGGCAACAGGATACAAAATACGACCCAACACTTGCCGACATCAACCAAGAGTCTATCACGCCGGCCGCGGCGACCCAGCCCAGTCGCGGCTTTGCAACCAATTGGCCCTCTTCCCCGGTTCTGACCGGTTTCATCCTCAGCCCCATTCAGGAGACCTCGCATGAGCATCCACCACTTAACTCCCAGCACGGACGGGCGCCTGATTCAGGCGGCCATCGACCAGGCCAGCGCCGCCGGCGGCGGCGTCGTCTGCCTGGAGCCTGGCATTCATCCGACCGGCACACTGTACCTGAAAAGCAATGTCGAGCTGCACCTGTGCGCCGGCGCCAAACTGCAGGGCTTCGACCGTCCTGAGCTTTATGACGACTTCACCGACCCGGGCTTCGACGCCGTCTCCCCGGAAAAAAGCCGGAAATGCCTGCTGGCGGCCAAGCATGCCGAGAACATCGCCGTCACCGGCCTGGGCGAAATCAACGGCGCCGGCCCGGCCTTCTACGACACCAACGTGGCCCCCGGGGCCTTTTTCGCCAAACCGCCGCACCCGCGGCCGCGCATGGTGCAGTTCTACAACTGCAAAAACGTCCGTTTTGACGGCGTCTCCTTCGTCGACTCGCCTGGCTGGACCTTCTGGCTCCTGGGCTGCGAGGACGTCTTCATCAGCCGCGTCCGTGTCCAGGGCTGCCAGCAGATGATCAACAACGACGGCATCGACATTGACGACTGCCGCCGGGTAACCGTCAGCGACTGCCACCTCACCACCGGCGACGACTGCCTCATCCTGCGCGCCATCCGCCGCGGCCCCGACCACCACGCCCTCTGCGAAGACGTCACCGTCACCAACTGCGTCCTCAACAGCCGCTGCCAGGGCATCCGCATCGGCTGCCCGAGCGACGACACCATCCGCAACGCGACTTTCAGCAACATCGTCATCCACGGCGCCGGCAACGGCATCAACATCAACAACCCGGTCCGCTACCTGCGGGCCGGCGACACCGGCTTCCTGCACCTCTCCAACCTGGTGTTCAACAACGTCACCATCGACTCCGGCCGCGTCCCGCTCTGGATCAACGTGGAAAAAACCGTCAAGCTGCGCTATCTCGGCAGCATGACGTTCAGCAATTTCCGCATCCGCGCCCCGCAGCCGATCCGCCTGGACGGGTGCCCGGAAACCCCCATTGAGGACATCACCCTCAACGACGTGTCAATCACCACCTCGGCCACCGTCCCGCTGGTCGCCGAACACGTCCGCCACCTGACCTTGAACCACGTTGAATGCACGGCCCTACCGCCTTCCGAGGCCTGAGCCAGACTGCCTCCAGCGCCGGCCCGGCCCGGACCTTGCCAGGCTCATGCGCTCACACATGCTCGCCACTCACCAAAGCAAGGACAAGATATGAACAAAACACCCATCCCGGTCCGGGCCGCCCTTGTCGGCTTCGGCGAAGTCAATACGCCGATGGAATTCCTCACCGGCCGCTGCCAACAGGCGGCCGCGGCCTTGCGTGAACGCGGCGTCGAGGTTTTCGAAACGCCGATGGTCCGCGACGACCCGGAGGGCAAGCTGGCGCTGGCGGCAGTCAACGCGCTGCAGGGCCGCGACTTCGACGCCTTGGTCGTCTGCGTCGCCGGCTGGATCCCATCCTGGGCCGTCGTCAGGGCGATTGAGCCATTCAAGCACAAGCCGATGCTGCTCTGGGGCCTGAGCGGCTGGCGTGAGAATGGCCATTTCGTCACCACGGCCGACCAGGCCGGCACCACGGCTCTGCGCCACCCCCTGCAGGAGATGGGCTTTAACCTCAAGTACCTGGTCAACTTCAAAGACTCGCCGCCGCGCGATGACGAGGCGGCCGCCTTCGTCCAGGTCGCCGCGGCCTCGCGCTGGCTGCGCCAGGCCGTCATTGGCATGTGCGGCTACCGCGACATGCGCCTGTACGGAACACTGTACGACGGCACGGCCCTCAAAGCCGCCATCGGCCCGGAAATCGAGCACCTCGACCTGCTGGAAATCCAGAGCCTCGCCCAAGCCATTCCGGAAGCGGAAATCGCGGCGGCGGCGAGCGACTTGCGGAAGCGCTGGCACTTCACCCGGCCGCCGCAGCCGGGCACCGTCGAGAATTCCGTCCGCCTGGCCTTGGCCTTCCAGCGCAAGATCGTCGAACGCGGCTACCGGGCCTTCTCGTTCTGCGACGTCGACGGCGTCAAGAAGCTGCTCCAGTTCGCGCCGGCCGGCGCCCTGAGCTATCTGCACGACCTGGTCGACATCCCGACCGTGCCGGAAAACGACTCCTACGGCGCGGTGACCCAGCTGATCCTGCGGGCCCTGACCGGAACCACGCCGGCCTACCTGGAATTCTATGAATTCACGGAAAAATCAGCCCTGATGGGCGTGCCGGACTACGTGCCGGCCGCCATTGTCTCCGGCCAGGTGACAGTGATGCCGAACGCGTTCGGCTCTTTCGGCGAAGGACTGCTGAACGAGCCGAAAGAGCCGAA
>CAYOUR010000326.1:0-3293 GCA_964407145.1 uncultured Lentisphaeraceae bacterium
GGCCTGGTGTCGTCGTCCTGGCACGATGCCCGGCAGCCTGAAGGCTGGACGACCTACGGCAGCCTGAAATAAAGCGTTTGCCACCGCATTTCGCACGTTGACCGCCTATTCTCAATCAGTGACCAATGACAAAATTTCTCTGATAAATCGAAATATCCGCTTGCTTTTTCGATTTATCATTTTATGGTTATGTCCGACTGGCATCGTGTAAAGCAGCACCAGAGGAACAGACGACATGGCGGTAACATTAAAGGACGTGGCGGCGGAATGCGGTGTCTCGGCCAGTGCCGTATCGCAAGTGTTGCGTTCGCACCAATCCTGTCGCGTCTCTCCGGCGGCCCGGGAGCGCATTCTGGAAGCGGTGGAGCGCCTGGGCTACCGTCCGAACCATATTTCCACCAGTCTTCGGCGTCAGCGCAGCGGTTTGCTGTCCATGATTCTGCCCTGGAACAATCCGGAACTGATGGAAGTGATGGAGCAGCTGGCCTACCGGCTGGGCTATCGCCTGATGATCAATTTTCTGACCCACCCGGACCTTGACCGAGAGATCGCCTTGCTGAATAATTCCCTGGACTGGCAGGTCGAGGGTCTGTTCTGGCTTCCCTACGCCGCGCACTCATCCTATCCGCCCATGCTTTTGGACCGTCTTCGAGAGAACAGGGCCAGGATCGTCTTCATGCAGCGTCGTCTGCGTGGTCTGCCTGGCTGCCTGGTGGGGACCGACTACCGCCAGGGCGTTCGCGATGCCATGGCGCACGTGCAGGACCAAGGCTACCGGCACGTGGTGTTCCTGGGCACATCCCTGAATTTCGAGATCAAATCGCAACGCGAGAACTACGTCCGGAACGAGTGCCGGGAGCGCGGGCTTTCCTGTGAAGTCATTCTCACTGCTGGCGACATGAACCACGTCGCCAGCTACCTGCTGACCCGGCTGCAAGCCATCACGCCCCTGCCCTGCGCCATTTTCTGTGACAGCGACTCCATGACCGTCTATGCCCTGCGGGTGCTGCAGAAACTGCAGCTGGACATCCCCGGCCAGTTCGGGCTGATCAGCAACGGCGACCAGCTCGTCCTTGGCCTTTTCCGAATGGGGGACCTCACCGCCCCGACGCTGACCGCTCTTTCCACCGATTACACGGCCCAGGGGCGACTGGCCGTCAGCCGCATGGCACAGCTGCTCAAGGATGAAAACGCCCCCCTGGACGATGTCCTGCTGCCACTGCCGTTCATTCCCCGCGCCTCGACCGCCTTGAGCCACCCGAACTCGACTGTGCCAACCATCTGAACGGCGCAACCGATTTTTGTCGCTTCTAACTCACTGGTCCAAGCAAGTCCCCGCCTTTTCCAGACACAGAAGGGAAGACACCATGAACCGGAAATTCAGAAAGCGCTTCACCCTCATCGAACTGCTGGTCGTCATCGCCATCATCGCCATTCTCGCCGCCATGCTGCTGCCGGCGCTGTCCAAAGCCCGGGAAAAAGCCCGGGCCATCGCCTGCGTCAACAACCTCCGCCAGCTCGGTCTCACCGTCGCCCTCTACATCGACGACTATGAAACATATGTCTCCACCTGCGTCCCGGTCACCTCTTCCAGCCGGCGCTTCTGGAACCAGCTGCTGGTGCAGTTCGACCCCCAGCTGAGCATCGACGCACGCAATTCCGTCCTCTATTGCCCGAACACGGGCTACTGCGACAACGCCTCGGTGCGCCGCTACTACACCGGCTACGGCTATATGCGCTGGGGCGTCGGCGCCTGGCGAGCCAATGGCCACAAATCCTTCTCAATCGCCTCCTACGGCAGCACCTATCCGCCGGCGATCCCGAGTTATCTGACCAGGCCGGCCGACACGGTCGTCCTCTGCGACAACCACTACACCACCACCCCGGAATGGGGCTATTACTATGTCAGCAATGTATCCTCGTTCAGCAGCAGCACTTTCCTCGGCCGCCACCACAAGCGCGAAAACGTGCTCTGCGCGGATGGCCATGTGACCGTCAAAGACGCCTTCCTGCTCGAACCCTGGCGTCTGAGCGCCACCACCAACTCCTATCTCGGCATCATGAACTTCTGAAGACAGCCGTCAGTAACCAGGCAACCACCCCACCACCTTCAGGACATGACCATCATGCTCAAGCACCTCTTCCACGGAACGCTCCTGCTCTGCGCCCTGACCGCCAGGTCCGAGGACTTCTGCCTGGTCTTTGACTTTGCCGAGCCTGACCAGAAAATCATCGGCCGCGGCACGGTGGCCGCGCACGGCGTTTTCCACCCCAGCGCCGATGCCGACAACGACAACCAGGAAACCACCTCGGCCTCCGCCTACCGGCAGCCTGGCCGCGCCAAGCCGGCGCTCTTCTTCAACGCCGAAAACAAAAGCTATGCCGTCATTGACGACTTCAAGGCCAACTCAGAACAGGCGTTGGAGACCATGTATCTCCGGCTGGTGCTCAAGCCGGGAACCAAGTCCATGCAATACCTGGTCGGCAACAAATCGGATGCCGCCAACACGGGCTTCGCCCTGTTCAAGTGGGGCAACACCTGGCGGTTCAACTACGGTGACGGTGACCAGACCCATTCGGTCCGCGCCAAAAACAGGTTCACGCCGCCAGAGCAGTGGACGACCATCGAAGTCCTGTTTGACCGCGGTGAAGTCACCCTCCGGGAGGATGGCCAGGTTCTCACCCAGGGCAAGACGGCCGGCCAGAAAATCGCCCCCAATCCCGGCAAGCTGTTTATCGGCAACTATGTGACCTCGAACAAGCGCATCTACGCCAGTGAAGGCGGCATGGAGCTGCTGGTGCTGGCCAGCTCCGCCGACGCGGCCACGCCGTGGGTGGAACAGGTGGCCGCGGCCGCGGCCGCCCCGGCCCCGGTCTGGAAAATCAAAGCCCTGTGCGAACCGGTCGATGGCAACGAAGGACATTTCAACGGGGTTAAGACCCTGCATACCTTCCACGACACGCCAGTGCCGGTGACCTTCCTGATGACCTTCCAGAACGCTCCCGAGCCCGTCCTCAAACTGGTGGTCCCCGCCGAGGTCACCCTGCTCGAGGCCTTTGCCAGCAACCACAACCAGCCGTCAAAATGCTTCCAGGTCGTGGAGCAGCGCCTGCCCGACGGACGCCGGGAATACGCGACCCCTCCCGGTGAACTGCGCGGCGAACTGCCGCCAGGCCCCCTGGGACGCGGCGAAAACGTGACCGTCATGCTGGACTGCCCGCCGTCCTTCCGCTCCGGCAAGGTCGAATGGATGGTGCTTGACGGCGACACCCCGGCGCATCAGGATGCCTTC
>CAYOUR010000327.1:0-403 GCA_964407145.1 uncultured Lentisphaeraceae bacterium
CGATGATCAGCAAGCCCAGGCGGGCGAACTCGACGTCCTTCTGCAGAATCCGGTGGGTGCCGATGAGGATGTCGACCTCGCCCAGGGCGACGCGGTCGAGAATCTCACGCTGTTCGGCGGCCGTGCGGAACCGGCTGATCATCTCGACGGCGACCGGGTATTCGGCCAGGCGCTCCCGGAAAGTCTGGAAATGCTGCTGGGCGAGGACGGTCGTGGGCACCAGAACGGCGACCTGCCGGCCGTTGAGGACGGCGCGGAAGGCCGCCCGCATGGCCACTTCGGTCTTGCCGTAGCCGACGTCGCCGCAGAGGAGCCGGTCCATGGGCTTGGCGTCCTCCATGTCGGCCAGGACGGCCCGGATGGCGTCGGCCTGGTCGGCGGTTTCGGTGTAGGGGAAGGAATT
>CAYOUR010000327.1:413-3286 GCA_964407145.1 uncultured Lentisphaeraceae bacterium
GACCGTTCCCATTCGATCTGCGGCTGAAAGCGCACGCCTTCAGTCTGCTGGCGCATCGCCTCGACCCGCAGCAGCTCGGCGGCCAAGTCGCGGGCGGCGTCGGCGGCGCCGTCACGGGCATGGCGCCAGGCGGCGCCGCCGAGTTTGCTTAACGTCGGGGTCCCCTTGCCGGCCCCGAGGTAGCGGCTGACCAGGCAGACCTGGTCCAAGGGCACATACAGCCGGGCGTCATCGGCAAACTCCAGCTCGATGACTTCCTGCAGCTCGCCGCCGCTTTCGAGATGGCGGATGCCATGGTACACGCAGATGCCGTGGGTGACATGCACGGCCAGCTCGCCATCCTCGAGTTCCATCGCCTCGCGGACGACCTGGTCATGGCGATAGTCCAGGTGCTTGCGGCGGCGCACCGGCGCTTTCCGGCCGAACAGCTCCTGGTCGCTCAGCAGAACCAGGCGCGCGTCCGGCAGCAGCAGGCCGCGGTCGAGCTCCTGCTCCTCGACCAGAATCGGCAGGTCGCGCGACTTTTCGTCCTCCTGCAGCATTTCCCGGAACCTCTCGGCCTCGCCGGCGCCGGCGCAGCAGGCCACCACGGTGTAGCCGCTGGCGGCCCAGCGCGCCAAGCCGTCGCGCAGCTGCTGCCAATGCCACAGGGCCGCGCCATCACCAAGCTCCGGCAGCAAGTCGGCCAGCTCGGCGCCCAGGCTGAACGCCTCAACCCGGACGACAGGCCCGTGCCGGGGCACGGAGGCTGGAGCGTGCCCGCCGGCACCATCCGGCCCTGTCATTCCGGATGGCGCGGCTTCGCCCTCCGGGCCGGCATTTTCGGCCGGGCCGGTCAGCAGGTGAATGGCTTCGGCGCCAGCCAGGGCGCGGCGCCACTGCGCGATGAGTTCGTCGCTGCCATAGGCGTCCAGGTGTTCAGCGATGAGGTCGGGGCCACAGAGGACCAGGGGCGTCTCCGGGGAAAAGTACTCCAGCACCGTCGCGCTGGCTTCTTCCGGGGCGGCCAGCACCGCGACCCCGCGCGGGACAATCCGCAGCTCGTCCGTCTCCCGGAACGACACCTGGCTGTCCGGCAAGAAAAAGCGCATCCGGTCAATGTCATCGCCCCATAATTCCAGGCGCACGGGTGCGTCATACAACGGCGAATAGATATCGACAATGCCGCCGCGGCGCGCGAATTCGCCGGGTTCGTGCACTTCGAATTCGTTATCGTAATCCAGGGCGACGAGTCGCCGGGCCAGGTCTTCGAGGTCGACGGCGTCACCCCGCCTCAGGGTGAACGTCTGCTTCTGGAAGGCGTCCGGGGCGATGGTGGCGGACATCAGGACGGAGGCGGTGGTGACATACAGCGCGGGCCGGCCGGAGAGGATGGCTTCGAGGGCGGCACAGCGGCCGGCCTCGTTTTCCGGCACCCACTGCTGGCGATTGAGGGCGACTTCAGGCAGCGGAATCACCAGCCGGTCGTCGTCGAGCAGTTTCCGGAAGACCTCCAGGCTGGCGGCCGCGGCGTCCAGCCGGCTGGCGTCGGCCGTCACGACGACCAGGCTGCCGGCGCGCGAGCCCAGGACCCTGGCCAGGCCGGCCGACAGCAGGTCTTCGTCATGCAGCGCGACCCGGCACGACCCGGCCGGCAGGGGGTTGGCCAACGCCCAGGATTGGAATGTCTTCCGCCAGTTCTTCTTCATAGTGGTCCGCGGCAGAGCCGCCTTGTACGCCTTCTGCGCCCGTTGCGTCAAACGCCAAAAAGCCCAGGACAGCCATCGGGCTGGTCCTGGGCGGCATGGTCCATGACGTTCCCTGGACCGGCGGCGCCGGCAGTTCGGCGCCGACTTGGAGACCTGGCTCAGAAGGCCATGTCGAGCTTGACGCCCCAGACGAAGTTGAAATCGTTGTTGACGTCGTCGGCGCGGTACTTTTCGCGCATGTCGTGATCAATCGCCCAGGCGCCGATCATGTACGGGCCGAAGGCGATGTTCTCGTTGAACTGATATTTCAGGTCGGTGATCAGGACGGCGGAAATCAGGGCGTTCTTGTAGGCGTCAGACGTCTTGTCGACGCCGGGGCCCTGGTTCTCGTCAACATAGCCACACCAGCGGGTATTGCCCCAGATCAGGTCCAGGCCGACGCCGAAGAGCAGCTTGTCGCTGATGGATTCCAGGGGCATTTCGTGCCGGATTCCGGCTTCGACCCACCAGGTGTCGTTTTCGTAGTCCCAGTTGACGACCATTTTCGGGGTCAGGAGCACATCTTCGAGCATGACGCCGAAGTTCAGTTCCTGGGTATCCCAGGCCGAGGCGCGCGGGTAGTCGAAATAAATCCACCCCAGCCCCAGGGTGATGCTTTCGACCAGGGGGATGTCCGTGAACTGATATTCATAGCCCAGGTAGTAGTTCCACTCTTCAGGTTCGTTGTTGTAGCCATTGGCGTCGGTGAAGTCATAGCAAGTCCAGACTCCGGCGTAAAAGCCTTTGAGGGAGAGGCAGAGGTCGGCCTGCAGAACCCGGTCGGGATTCCAGACTTCGCCCTTGTAGATGTACCGCGAACCGTAATCCAGCACGAAGTCAACCCCGGGACGCCATTCGCTGTCACTGTCCTGTATCAGGGCCTCTTCCTGGGCCAGTGCCGACACCGACAGCATCGCCACGGCAACCAGCACCCAAGCCAAACAACGTAGAGTCTTCATGTTCACACCTTTCTTTTCATGACCTGATGAAACACCGCCTCCCGGCCGACCGAGACCACCTGCAGTCGACCTCAAACAATATACCAGCACTTGCCGCAAAGTACAACGACGGGCAGGGACATTTTGCCGTCCCCGGGTAACCGGTCACCGATTGAGAATTGCGCCATGGTATGGTGTCGTCGTCCTG
>CAYOUR010000328.1:0-3267 GCA_964407145.1 uncultured Lentisphaeraceae bacterium
GAGTACGGATGGACAAGGAGGGGCTGCGGGAGGATTTTGCCTGGCATCTTCGTTATACCTTTGCCATCATTGAACGTGATTTGACCGACCAGGACCGGTACCAGGCCTTCTCGCTTGCCATTCGGGACCGGATCGTCGAACGCTGGATTCGGACACATGAGGCCTATGCCGACCGCAATGTGCGGCAGGTCTACTACCTGTCCATGGAATTCCTGATCGGCCGGCTGCTGTCGACGAACGTGCTCAATCTGCAGATGGAGGAGCTTTGCGAGCAGGCGCTGTCGGAAAAGGAAGTCAATTGGGAGAAAATCCGCGGGCTGGAGGTCGACGCCGGCCTGGGCAATGGCGGTCTGGGCCGTCTGGCGGCCTGCTTCCTGGACTCGATGTCGACGCTGAACCTGCCGTGCATGGGCTATGGCCTGCGTTATGACTACGGGATTTTCCGGCAGTTGATTGTCAATGGCATGCAGGTCGAGGAGCCGGACGATTGGCGCCGCAACGGCTATCCGTGGGAAATCAAGCGCCTGGAGAAAAGCGTCTTCGTCCAGTTTGGCGGCGAAGCCGTTTGTGTTGACATCCATGGCCGCAAGGTCTGGCGCTGGTCGCCGGCCGAGCGGGTGCAGGGCATCCCGTACGACATTCCGATTGTCGGCTACGGCGGCAAGACCGTCAACACCCTGCGCCTGTGGTCGGCCGCGTCGGATAACGAGTTCGACTTCCAGGACTTCAACCGCGGTTCGTATGTCGAGGCGGTTGAACACAAGGTCCATGCCGAGAATTTGACCAAGGTCCTGTACCCCAACGACAACATCGACCAGGGCAAGGAGCTGCGTCTGCGCCAGCAGTACTTTTTTGTCGCCTGCACGCTGCGGGACATTCTGCGGCGCTTCCGTCAGCAGAACCGCGACTGGGACCATCTGGCGGACAAGGTGTTCATCCAGCTGAATGACACGCATCCGACCCTGGCCATCCCGGAATTGATGCGGATACTGCTTGACGAGGAGGGCCTGAATTGGGACAAGGCCCGCCAAGTCACCCAATCCGTGTTCGGTTACACCAACCACACGGTTTTGCCCGAGGCCCTGGAAAAATGGAGCTTGAAGTTGTTCGAACGTCTGCTGCCGCGGCACATGCAGATCATCTATGAGATCAACGGCCGGTTTCTGCGGGAAGTCAGCTCGCGCTATCCCGGCGACATCGAGCGCCTCCGCCGGATGAGCATCATTGAGGAAGGCGAGAAGCGGCGCGTGCGCATGGCGCACCTGGCCCTGGTCGCGTCGTCCAAGGTCAATGGCGTCGCCAAAATTCATTCCGACATTCTGCGCCAGGAGATTTTCCGTGACTTTGCCGAGATGTGGCCGGAGAAGTTCCTGAACGTCACCAACGGGATTACGCAGCGCCGTTGGCTGCTGCATGCCAATCCCCTCCTGGCCAAGCTGATTACCAGTCGCATCGGCGACGGGTGGATCACCCAGCTGGAGGATTTGCGCCAGCTGGAGCAGTTCCTGGACGACGACGAGTTCCTGGCGTCGTTCCAGGCGATCAAGCGCGCCAACAAGGAACGCCTGGCCCAGCTGATTCAGGACACGCTTGGCGTGCGGGTTGACGTCGATTCGATCTTCGATGTCCAGGTCAAGCGTCTGCATGAATACAAGCGTCAGCTGCTGCTGGCCCTGTATGTGATCATGCTCTATAACCGCATCGTCGCCAAGCCTGACCTTGACATGGCGCCGCGGACCTTCATCTTTTCCGGCAAGGCGGCGCCGGGCTACATCCTGGCCAAGCAGGTGCTGCGGCTGATTCACAATATCGCCGAGACCATCGCCAGCCATCCCGTGGCCAGCCAGAAGATCAAGGTGGTCTTCCTGCCCGACTACTGCGTCTCCCTGGCCGAGGTGATCATTCCGGCGGCCGACGTCAGCGAGCAGATTTCCCTGGCCGGGACCGAGGCGTCGGGCACCGGCAACATGAAGCTGATGCTCAATGGCGCGCTCACGATCGGCACCATGGACGGCGCCAACGTCGAAATCCATGACGAGGTCGGCCCCGACAACATTTTTATCTTCGGGCTGCGGTCCGAAGAAGTGGCGCAACGCCGGCCGAGCTATTCGCCCTGGGACATCTATTTCGGCGACCAGGAAATTCAGGATGTGCTTGACAAAATCCGCCAGAACGCCTTCAGTGTGCTTACTCCCGGGGTGTTTGAGCCGGTTGTGCGGGCGCTTCTGGATGAGGGCGACTACTACATGCTGCTGGCCGACCTGCGCGATTACGCCGAGACGCAGGAACGCCTGGCCGAGCTGTACCGTGATCGCCGCGAATGGAGCCGCCGCGCCCTGATCAATGTCGCCCGAGCCGGGAGATTCTCCTCGGACCGCACGATCGCGGAGTACGCCAGCAAAGTCTGGCGCCTGGCGCCGGTTGAAGTCGTCCAGGATGAGTCGTCCGCGTCCGCATCCGCGTCGGAGGCGTAAGGCCTTTGGTTGCGGATGTGTTTTCAGGCGCTGTTCTGGAGTTTCACGCCTGGCCGCCTCGGCGTTTTTCCGGCCGTCGGCCGGTGCGCACCTGGTTGCCGCCGGCCGGGCTGGTTGCTTCAGCGGGACGGTTCATCCACGTGCACCGCAGCCTGGGTCCGAGGCTGTTGCCTGTTTCCGGACGGCTGCCGGCGGCAAGCAGGGCAGCTCAGGGGTTGCTGCCGGTATAATCGGGGCTCCAGAAACGGCTGTTTTCCGAACGGTCGGGAATTGTCTGAGATTTCCGGCTGCTGACATGGCCATCCGCCATCGCCGCATTGACGGAGTAGTTGTGCCGGTGCATTTCGCGGACTTGCCGCACATCGCGCAGGTCGTAGGTGTTGCTGACGCTGGCGCCGCCGGCCGAGGCGGGGTAGGGCGTGGCGTCGGCAAAGACCATCACTTCTGAAGGGCGGACATGGGCGCTTTGGTGCTTGCCCCGGCTGGGGAGGTAGTTGTTGTAGCCAATCGCGGGATTGCCGTGGTACTGGCCTTTGTAGACACATTCGGCCAAGGAGTTGGAGGGGCAGTTGTAGACCTGGAATTCCGGCATCCATGGGTGCAGGATGGCTTGCCAGAGCTTGTAGCCGCCGGTGCGCAAGGTGCCATTGGGCAGGGTGTAGGGCGGGTGGGTGCTGCCGAAGAACCTGGGCAGGACGCTGCCATCATGGTCGTCGGCATAGACGATCCAACTCAGCCCCAGCTGCTTGAGGTTGGCGGTGCAGGCAATGGCGCGGGCTTTCTCCCGTGCTTT
>CAYOUR010000329.1:0-3238 GCA_964407145.1 uncultured Lentisphaeraceae bacterium
CGGGGTTATGTTTGTCCCGCCCTCCGGGCGGTCATATGCAGTCCAGGCTTCAGGCCGCCGCATGCAGTCCAGGCTTCAGGCCGCCGCATGCAGTCCAGGCTTCAGGCTGCCGCAGGTCGTCCAGCCTCCTTTGCCGGGCATCGTGCCAGGACGACGACACCATACCATGGCGTCATTCTCAATGGGTGATCGGTTACGGTCCGTGGTAACCGGTCCGTGGGCCATGGGCCAATCCTCCTGCGTTGGCGGCCATGCGTCAGAATCCACCTTGCCGGTTTCAACCCCATGAAGCGGCAAGGGCGGAACTCCTGCGCCGCGGACTTGGGACTTTGACCACAAAACCACCCGATGGCCAAGTTTGAGGAAAAGTTCCGCAAACTTTTCGCAAACCCGATTGCAAAGGCAGGAACAGGCATTATGTTAGAAATAAAGAAAAAAATCCTTTTTCTTGCGCGGGGTGTGGTCGAGGTGAACGGCCGGCGGGTGATGGTTGTCGGCGAGGGTAGGCTTTTCAGGCGGCAGTTTTATATGGAGGTGATGGCGGATGGGCAGGAGCGGAGACAACCCGGCGGTGATCCCGAAGCCGGCGCTGCGTCGTTTGCCGGCATACCTGGTTTGTCTGCAGGGGTTGAAGACCTGTGAGGAGCGGTGGGTCACGTGCGCCTATTTGTCATCGCAGGTGAAGATCGAGTCGAGTCTGGTGCGCAAGGATTTGGCGTATACGGGGTTGGCCGGCCGGCAGAAGATGGGCTATGAGGTACCGGCGCTGATTGAGGCGATTGAACGTCTGATTGGCTGGGACAACAGCACGGACGCGTTTTTGGTCGGGGTCGGAAACCTGGGTTCGGCGATTCTGGGCTACATGGGCTTCAGCCAGTATGGCTTGAATATCGTCTGCGGCTTTGACGTTGACCCGGCCAAGATCGGCACGGAGGTGCATGGCAAGGCGGTACTGCCCTTGGGGAAGCTGCCTGACCTGGCGCGGCGGATGCATGTGTCCATTGGCATCATCACCTGCGGGGCATCGGCGGCGCAGGAGGTGGCCGAGCTGATGCTCCGCGGCGGCATCCGTGCCATCTGGAATTTCACCCAGGCGCACCTGCAGGTGGCCGAGGATGTCATTGTGGAGAATGTCGACCTGGCGGCTTCGCTGGCCGTGCTCTCCACCCGCCTGTCCGAGGCGGACAAGGCCCTCGCCGAGCAGAATGATGCCGGAGAGAAAGGCGGCGGAGCGGAAGATGAGGCGGATTTCGAGGCCGACGCCGCCGGCGGCGATGAACCCGCCCCGGGCCCCGACGGCTGAAGGCCGGACCGTTTTTCCGAGGATTGTCGACCAGCAGTTTTTTTCAGTGTGATTGAGCAATGAATGGCTGACGAAGGAAAGGAACGCAAGAGCATGCACAAGACGGAATCAGACGTAACCCAGTTTGGCAAGGTCTGCGAGATTCTGGACCGCTATGGCCGCGACCCGGCCAAGCTGGTGCCGATCCTGCAGGAAGTGCAGGAGGAATACCGCTACCTTCCGGAGGAGATCCTGGCGCTGGTGGCGACCTCGCTCGGGCTGCCTCCGGCCAAGGTCTACGGCGTGGCCACGTTTTACGCGCATTTCACGCTGACCCCGAAGGGCAAGCACATTGTCCGGCTCTGTGATGGCACGGCCTGCCACGTCAAAGGCTCGATGGCCATTCTGGACGCCATCCGCCAGCGGCTGGGGCTGAACGACCGCCAGCAGACCACCCCGGACCTGCTGTTCACCGTTGAGACAGTGTCCTGCCTGGGGGCCTGCGGCCTGGCCCCGGCTGTCGTGATTGATGACAAGGTCCATGGCCAGGTCACCCCGGAGGCGGCCGTGGCCCTGATTGAAGACGTGATCAAGATGGAGGCGAACGCAGAATGAGCAACATCAGTGAAATCAGCAAGGAACTCGGACGCCGCGTCATCATCTGCGCCGGCACCGGTTGTGTCGCCAACGGCTCACTGGAAGTCTATCAGGCCTTCCAGCGGGAAATGACGGCGGCCGGACTCACCCTGCTTGACACTCCCGACCACCGCACACCCCTGCAGGGCGACCAGAATGGCCTCCACCTGACCAAGAGCGGCTGCCAGGGCTTCTGCCAGATGGGACCGCTCGTCACCATCCTCCCGCAGAACGTCCTCTATTGCAAGGTCAAGGCCGAGGACGTGGCCGAAATCGTCCGCGAAACCCTGGTCAGGGGCGTCGTCCTCGATAAGTTTCTGTACCTGGACAAGACGACCGGCAAGCACTGCCAGGGCACCGAGGACATCGCCTTCTATACCCGCCAGAAGCGGACCGTGCTGGCCAACTGCGGCCTGATCGACCCGGAGAGCATCCAGGAGTATCTGCGCGAGGACGGCTACGGCGCCGCCCGCAAGGCCTACACCGGGATGACCCCCGAGCAAGTCTGCCAGACCATGCTCGACTCCGGTCTGCGTGGCCGCGGCGGCGGCGGCTTCCCCGCCGGCCGCAAGTGGGAGCTGGCCCGCGTCCAGCCGGGTGACAAGAAGTACGTCATCTGCAACGGCGACGAGGGCGACCCGGGCGCCTTCATGGACCGCAGCCTGATGGAAGGCAATCCGCATTGCATCATCGAAGGCCTGATGATCGCCGCCCGCGCCATCGGGGCCAATGAGGGGTACTTCTACGTCCGCACCGAATATCCCCTGGCCGTGCGTCGTCTGCGCCTGGCGGTTGACGAGGCGACCCGCGCCGGCATCCTGGGTGACAACGTGTTTGGAACCGGCCTTGGCCTGCACCTGCATGTGATGGAGGGCGCCGGCGCTTTTGTCTGCGGCGAGGAGACGGCCCTGATCGCCTCGATCGAGGGCAAGCGCGGCATGCCGACGCCGAAGCCGCCGTTCCCGGCCCAGTCTGGCCTCTGGGGCAAGCCGACCATCATCAACAACGTCGAAACCTTGGCGACGGTGCCGCTGATTCTGCGTGACGGCGTGGCCGCCTTCCGGGCCGACGGCACGGAGCTGGCGCCCGGCACCAAGACGTTTGCCCTGACCGGCCATGTGCTCAACACCGGCCTGATCGAAGTGCCCATGGGCACGACCCTGCGCCATGTCGTCGAAAACGTCGGCGGCGGCGTCACCGACGCCAAGGGCAATCCCGGCGGTGTGTTCAAGGCCGTGCAGATCGGCGGCCCCTCCGGCGGCTGCTTGACGGCGGACATGCTCGACACGCCCCTGGACTACGAATCGCTGCGCAAGGTCG
>CAYOUR010000330.1:0-3234 GCA_964407145.1 uncultured Lentisphaeraceae bacterium
CTGGACGACATACGGCAGCCTGAAGGCTGTACGACATACGGCAGCCTGAAGGCTGGACGACATACGGCAGCCTGAAGGCTGTACGACATACGGCAGCCTGAAATTAAGCGCTTACCACCGTATTTCGCACTTTGACCGTAATTATCAATCGGTGACCGGTTACGAGGGGGGGAGCTTTTTTCGGGTGACGGTTTCACCTCTTTGACATTTTGCTGTATATTAGTGTTTTGACATTTTCATCAAAGATGTCACTATTGGCAATTCAGGTCCGGAGGAAAGGCATGAACGTACTTGTCACGGGCGGCGCCGGTTTCATCGGTTCCCATCTATGTCGGCTGCTGTTGTCGCAGGGGCACGATGTGCTGGTGTTGGACGACTTGTCGACCGGTCGATATGAAAACCTGGACGGTTTGGAAGACGGCAAGCGTCTGCGGCTGATTGTCGACACGGTCAACAACGCGTCGTTGGTTGACGATTGCGTTCGTCAAAGCGATTGTGTGTATCATCTGGCGTCGGCCGTCGGGGTTCGTCTGATTATTGACCAGCCGGTGCGGACGATTGAGAGCATTGTCGGCGGGACGGAGACGGTGTTGAAGGCGTGTTCGCGTTATCGGCGGCCGTTTTTGCTGACGTCGACGTCGGAGGTCTATGGCAAGGGCAGCAAAGTGCCTTTTTGCGAGGATGACGACTGCGTCATGGGGCCGTCGAGCAAGCGTCGCTGGAGCTATGCGTGCGCCAAGGCGCTGGACGAGTTTCTGGCATTGGCGTACTGGGTTGAGATGCGTCTGCCGGTGGTGGTGACGCGTCTTTTCAACACGGTCGGTCCGCGGCAGACGGGTCAGTATGGCATGGTCGTGCCGAATTTTGTCCGGCAGGCGTTGCGTGGCGAGCCGTTGACCGTATATGGTGACGGTCAGCAGAGCCGTTGTTTTGCGCATGTGGAGGACGTGGTTGGGGCGTTGACGCGGCTGATGGATTGTCCGGCGGCGCGCGGCAAGGTCATTAATATTGGCAACGACGAGGAAGTGACGATCATGGGTTTGGCGGAGCGGGTGAAGCAGTTGAGCGGCAGTCGTTCCGACATCCAGGTCATACCGTATGAGCAGGCCTATGGCGAGGGTTTTGACGACATGCGTCGTCGGGTTCCGTGCCTGGAGCGTGCCGGCGCCCTGATCGGCTATCGGCCGGCGCGTCATTTGGACGACATATTGCGTGACGTCATCGCCTGGGAGCAGTCGCCGCCGGGGTGTTGAGCTCGCGCGTAACCGGTTGCCGGCGCGGGTGTGTTGTTTGGGGCGAAGGCGGATGGCGTCCGGGAGCAACCGTGGGAACAAGCAATGAGGAAATCATCATGTTGGATTTAAGTTCGCGTTTTTTTGCCAGGGGTCGTGAGTTTCTGGGGTGCGAGTATCCTTTTTTATGCGGGGCGATGACCTGGGTGAGTGATCCGCAGCTGGTGGCGGCGGTCTGCAACGCGGGCGGTTTTGCCAGCCTGGCCGGGGGCAACACGCCGCCGGGGATTCTGGCGGAGCAGATTCGTCAGACGCGCGCCTTGACGAGCAAGCCGTTTGCGGTCAATCTGGTGACTTTGTCGCCGGCGTATCCGGAGCAGATGGCCATGCTTCGCCAGGAGCCGGTGCCGTACGTGATTTTTGCCGGCGCGATACCGCGGGGCAAGGACATCGAGTTGATCAAGAGCACCGGTGCCAAGGTCATGTGTTTTGCCTCGGCGCATGCCTTGGCGATGCGGACGATCAAGTCCGGGGCGGACGCGTTGATTCTGGAAGGCACGGAGGCGGGCGGTCACATCGGCCCGGTCAGTCTGACCGTGTTGTTGCAGCAGGTTCTGTTTGACGTCACGGAAGTCCCGGTGTTTGTGGCTGGCGGCATCGGCAGCGGCCGGTTTTGTGCGCATCTGTTCATGATGGGGGCGGCCGGCGTGCAGCTTGGCACGCGGTTTGCGGTGTCGAAGGAAAGCTGCGCCCATCCTGATTTCAAGCGCGCCTATATCCGGGCCAGCGACCGCGACGCGGTGGCCACGCCGCAGTTTGACATCCGCATTCCGGTGGTTCCGGTGCGGGCGTTGCACAACAAGGGCACGGATGAGTTCGGCAAGTTGCAGCTTGAGCTGATTGGCCGCCTGGAGCGCGGTGAGATCACCCGCACGGAGGCCCAGTATCAGGTCGAGCATTTCTGGATGGGCGCCTTGCGCCGGGCCGTGGTCGAGGGCGATGTCGAGCATGGCTCCATGATGGCCGGCCAGTCGGTCGGTCTGGTCAAGCGCATTGAGAGCGTGGCCGAGATTCTTGCGGATCTGGTCCAGTCGACCGAGTCGGAATTGCAGCTGGTCCGCGAAAAACTCGTGTGACCCCCAGATAGCGGCCATGGTCCGGAAATAACAGTGCCCCGTCTGCCGGCATCCTGTTCGCCGGTGGACGGGGCGCATGTCTGTCAGGGCCCGGGGGCGCGAGGCGTGCGGTCAGGGATTTTGCGGGACCAGGGTGAAGGCATTCATGGTGTTGGCCGGGTTTTCCAGGCTGGCATGGCCGTCGCACCAGACCACGGAGCAGCTGCCGGTGTGGTACCTGGGTGAGGAATACGGCGAGTTGCTGTAGGTCACGTAGGTCGAATTGGTCCAGCTGGCGGTGCCGCTGATGTTCATCAGGGTGCCGTTGCCGTTGGTGCCATATTGATTCCAGTAGTCGCATTGAACCGGGATGGCGGACGGCGACTTGCGGAAGGCCGACATCTTGATGCTGTGTTTGTAATACGTGAAGACAGCCTGGTTGACGTAGCCGTTGTAGCCGTCGCTCAATTTTGAATTGTAGCCATAGGAGCGGTAGGATACTGTCTGGAGTCGGGTGATGTTGTCGCTGGGGCATTGGAACGCCCGGTTTGACGGGCTCAGCATCGGCGCAAAGGTGGTCGGGTCATTCGGGTTGATGTTGATCCCGAGATACGGCGCCACGAAGAAATTGCGTGTGTTGTAGCCGTTCGGATACGGCGACGGCTGATTCTTGTAGTTGATCGCAATCGCCGGCATCCAGTGGTCGTCGTTCTCGTCCAGGTACATCATCGCCCCCAGGCCGATCTGCTTCAAGTTGTTCACGCAGCTGATGGTCCGCGCCTTCTCACGCGCCTTCGACAGCGCCGGCAGCAGCATCGCTGCCAAAATTGCGATGATCGCAATCACCACCAGAAGCTCAATCAAGGTAAAACGCCTGCGCATGACCC
>CAYOUR010000331.1:0-3198 GCA_964407145.1 uncultured Lentisphaeraceae bacterium
CTTCAGGCTGCCGTAGGTCGTCCAGCCTCATTTGCCGGGCATTGTGCCAGGACGACGACACCATACCATGGCACAATTCTCAATGGGTGACCGGTTACCCCGGCGCCAAGGAAAACACGACCGCACGACTTGCCTATTTGGAAAATGGTGTCATATTATGTCGTCTTCAGAAAAGAATTTGCGGATGGTGGCTGTAGCTCAGTTGGTCAGAGCGTCTGGTTGTGGCCCAGAAGGTCGCCGGTTCGAGACCGGTCAGTCACCCCAATATCCCAACCCCCTTGCCCGTCTTCGTGGCTTGGGGGTTTTTTGTGCCGGTAACCAATGCGCAGCCACAGCGCCATCGGCGCCGACCGGCGGCGCGAAAGGACTGGCTGAAAAAACGGCGTCCTGCAGCTGTGACAGCAGCCAAACCGCAGGTGGCGCCGTGAGACGGGACAGCGCCGGGTACGTTCAAAGTCCAAATCCGTCGACATAAAAAAACCGCCGGTGGGGGCAAAACCACCGGCGGGTATAAATGGCAGGCTTACTCAATCATTATATGGGTGTACTCATCATTCATTGGTAGTCTTCATTGTAAAAGCAGTGTTCACCGTGGCGCATTTAAGCAGGTAATCCACCGGTTTCCATGATTCCGCACTGGCGTGGCCATCGACAAACACATAAATAGCCAAGTCGCCATGACGATTATAGAGATCACTACCAGCCGTTGTTCTCTGACTATTGCCAATATCCACAGTACGCGTTGTGACGCCACTAGTAGCAGTAACATCACCATAGCTAACAGAAAAATAACCATCTAACCCGGAGAATGTTCCTGCTTCTTCGAGGAACGCCGGCACCGAGCTGGGCTGCTTGACCATGCTGACTCTTTTCTCGGCAATGACTGAGTTCAAAGCATAGGAATTGCCATATTCATTCAAATCCGACGGGCACACATATACGCCTTTGTCGCCGATGTATTTGTAGAGGGAGCCGTCTTCAGGTTTAAAAGTCAAATCGGTGGCCGTCCGAGTATAGTTGATCCAGACATCGGCATTCGTTTCACGAACATCTCCGGAGCTAGTAAGCACCGGGCTTCTGGGGAACGTGGCCCTGATGCCGCCGTCCTGGACGTACATGCTCAGGCCGAGGCCGAATTGTTTCAGGTTGCTGATACAGGACGCCTGCTGGGCCTTTTCGCGGGCCTTGGCCAGGGCGGGCAGCAGCATGGCGGCCAGAATGGCGATGATCGCAATCACGACCAGCAATTCAATCAAGGTGAAATGACGCTGTTTCTTGTTCATGAGAAATTCTCCATGGTCAGGGGTGATGCGTAGCAGATGCACAGTAAATGCTGTCTTGGTAGAACGGTGTTTGGCTGAATTGACGCTGCGCAACTGGAAAAACCGAAAATCATACTCAAGGCATATTATAGCCCGGAGTTTCACAAAAAACAAATTCATGCATGGAAACAATGCCGCCCCGAAAGGCGCCCGGCGCCCAACAGGGAGGGATATGTGGACAAGTGGGACGCAGAGACCGGGCGGGGACCGGAGGACGTGGGTCGATGGACGGTGAAAGCCGCAGGGTGACACGGCCCGCGGACCCCGCCCTGCCCTGCCCTGCCCTGACGCGGTCACCGCGCCGGCAGCGGCCGGGGCATATCCATAATCTGCCATTGTCCTTCAGCGGTTGAGGATTTTGATGGCGGTGTTCATCATGTTCTGGCCGGCCATGCGGTCGGCCTTTTCGGGGGACGGGCTGGTTTCATAGCCCCCGCCATGGCAATAATGCTCAGGCAGACCGACGTAGCCGACTTCACCCATGCTCAGCCCGGCCACCAGGGTCAGCGGAAAGCGCGAAGCCGCCTTGATGCCGAGGCCGATCTCGGTGAATGGTTCGGCCGGGATCGACACCAGGCCCACCGCCTCGCCGAATTTCAAGGCGATCATCTTCTCAATGCGCTTTTTCGTGCACGCCTCATCGCGGCATTTCATCAGATTCTCGGCAAAGAACCGGAGCACGAACGGGTGCTTTTTGGCGATGTCCTCACTGGTGAAGTCACGGCCGTCTTCCATGACCGCGTCACGGAATTTCCCGGCGGTTTGGCGGGCCTCGTCGTATTCCGCGTCGGTCACGGTCACATACGGCACTTCGAGGGTCGCCACCTCGGCCTGGAGCGTCTTGACATCGACGGGATTGAGCTGGTACAGGGCCGCGAGAACGACGGCCGCATACGCCTGGCCGATGCGCGTGGCCTCCTGGTATGAGGTCTGGTCCGCCGCGGTTGCGATGTTGAAATGATTGATGTTGCCCTGGGCGCCGATGAGGGTGACCACCGGCACGTCATAGCCCAGGCGCGCCTGGATTTCGTGCTCCATGCGGCCCGGCCAGTCTGCCGAGACATAGTCGCCGCCGATGGTGTCCGTATGGTTGACGATATTAGCCAGCAGCAGGCGGTAAAAACCCTCCTGCCGGATGGCGAGCAGGGGGATTTCGGGGTCGGTCGCTCCTTCCGGGCGGTCGATGTCGGGATTCAGTTTGCCAGGGTTGGTGAGCACGGCGCCGTTTTTCATCCAGTAGCGGCGGTTGAACGCCAGGGTGGTGCATTCGGTCTTAGTGGCCAGCAGTTCGGCTGGCGCCAGGCTGGCGGCGGCCCGCTGCACAGCCGTCACGGTCTTGGCCACGACCATGTCCAGGTAGCCCTGGTCGGCGTGATCGCCGAAGAGCGCGCAGGTATAGGGACCGGTATGCGTATGCGTCGCCGAGAACAGGACCTGGTCGGCAAACGTGACGCCCGCGAGCTTCAGGGCGTCAATCAGCCGTTGCACGAACTCGCCGGAAAGCAGGCAGAGATCGTAGGAGACCACCGCGGTGCAGGACGGGCCGCACCGAAACACCGCGGCCTTGATCGTCAGCGGGTCGAGGGCGCCGCGATTGGGCCGCGGATTGAAATAGCCGCACAAGGAAATCCCGTAAGCGGGCGTGATGTCTTCCCGGGCAAAGCCAAATTCGAACATGGTGCTGCCTCCTGATTGCTGCTGCTGATTCACAACTCCAAAAAATGACCTATAAATGTAAGGCCAAACCCGGTTTTTGCAACGCGCCGGCTTGCTCTGCGGCCGCCACGCCACGGCGGCGGGAGGGGATAGAGGGACGGATGAGCATGGGACGTATGGGACGTATGGGACGTATGGGACGTATGGGACGTATGGGACG
>CAYOUR010000332.1:0-225 GCA_964407145.1 uncultured Lentisphaeraceae bacterium
TATGGCGAGATTGCAGTCTCGCTGAACTGGGCAAACTCGTCAGTGGTGGTACCCCGGCAAGAAACCAACCTGCCTTCTGGGGTGGCAGGATTCCTTGGGCTTCCGTCAAGGACTTCTCGGACGAAGACGTATTCCTGTATGACACAGCAGAGCATATCACAGAGGCGGGCCTTGCGGCCAGTGCGGCAACTCTCGTTCCCGAGAATACGCCTGTGCTTTGCACGC
>CAYOUR010000332.1:322-3198 GCA_964407145.1 uncultured Lentisphaeraceae bacterium
TTTGCACGCGAATGGCTGTGGGCCGGTGCGCTCTGACGACGCGTCCAACGGCGATCAATCAGGATCTACGTGCCATTCATATGGCCGAGGAACTTGATCGGCGGTTTTTCATCAGACTGCTTCGGTATCATGGCCGTCACCTTGATCGAGTTAGCGTCGGTTCCACGGTTCGCGGCATCACCTTGCCCGATGTGCGCAGTCTTCTGCTGGCGATGCCGGAGACTGTCGCCGAACAGCGCCGCATCGCGGCGGTGCTGGATACGGTGGATTTGGCCATTGCGCAGACTGAGGCGGTGATCGCCAAACTCAAGAGCGTGCGAGCCGGACTCCTCCACGACCTCCTCACCCGTGGCCTTGATGCCAACGGCCAGCTCCGCCCCCCGCCCGAACAGGCCCCGCACCTCTACAAGGACTCGCCCCTGGGTAAGATTCCGAGGGAGTGGGAGGCGATGCCACTGGAGTCCATTGCTAGTGTCGAAAGGGGTAAATTTACGCACCGCCCGCGCAACGACCCCGCCTACTACGGTGGCCCATCCCCCTTCATACAGACAGGCGATATTGCGGAAGCGTCGGGTGAGGTCATCACGGAGGCAAGTCAGTTCCTGAGCGGTCTCGGCGTTACCGTGAGCAAAGAGTTCCCTGCTGGGACTATCGCTGTCACCATAGCAGCGAACATCGGCGACACGGCTATTCTCGGACGAGGGATGTACTTCCCTGATAGTGTGGTAGGAGTTGTGGTGAAGGACGGACACGTCGTTAGATGGGTTGAACTCTCGCTGCGCCGTGCCAAGAAGCAACTTGACGCTTTGGCCCCCCAGTCAGCGCAGAAAAACATCAACCTGACTTTCCTGCGGCCGTTGCTCATACCCATTCCCCCTTCGTGGGAGCAGAAGATATGTTCGGCGCTTTACGAGGGCATGTCGGGGCAGATAGCCGTCGAGACGGTTGCCACGGCGAAATTACGGCGGGCCAAATCCGGCCTGATGTCCGACCTTCTGACGGGACGGGTGAGGGTTGAAAGTGGAAGCATGACGGAGGAAAGCTGACAAGGAGGGGCGTATGAGCACCGTGAGCATTCCGGCGTGGACGGCGGATGGGGTTCTGCCGCCGCTGGACGTGACCAATCCAACGTCGGCGAATCGCTCGCCCTACCGGGTGGCGGTGACCGACTTCGTGCTGCATTTTGGCACATCGGTGGAGCGTTGCGTCATCCTTGACGGCCTGTTCCGCTATCGCGCCGCGCTGCACGCTGTCGGACTGGTGGCCGGCTTCCAGTGGGTGGACGGCAGCTTTCTCGAACAGGTCGAGTTGCTGGCAGGGCGCGCTCCGCGAGATGTGGACGTGGTAACCTTCTACCGACTGCCGGCGGGAGAAACCCAGGCCAGTTTGCTGGCCAAGGACCCGAACCTCTTCGATCATGGTCAGGTCAAAGCAACCTACAATGTTGACGGTTACTTGATGCATCTTGGCGCAGCTGCCGAGCGCCTGGTCAAGGGGAGCACCTACTGGTACAGCCTCTGGTCACATCGGCGGAACCAGGCGTGGAAAGGCTACGTGGAGATTGACCTTGCGCCAGATGGCAATCATACGGCGCGAACCCTTTTGACGACCCTTCCCGGGGCAGGAGGCACACCATGAACCGCGAGGAACAAAGACAGCTCCTGGCCGAACAGACCACGCTGCGCAAGCTGATCGATGAGATTCCGGCCGACGATGTGCTCGACCGCGCCAGCTTCGAGGCGCGCCTGCAATCCGTGGAACAGCGCCTGGCGCAGGTACAGGCAGATACGCGGGCGCCCGTACGGGCACGACTGACATTTCGTGGCCGTCCGGTGATCGGTACTCACGGCATTTTCGCCGAGTTTGGCCTGTCGGCGACCACGGCGTTCACGGATGCAGTGGCCTTGGTCGCCGCCGGATTCGGGCGTGAACTGGCAGGCACGGGGCCGATTCCCGACCGCAACCAATGTCAGTTGCTGATTACGGGCACGGCGCTGGGATCGTTCGGCTTCGAGTTGGAGGAGCACCGCGATCAGCCGCTGTTGCTCGAAGACGAGAGCATTGTCGCTCAGGCCCTGGCGCAGACGCAGGAGCTGCTGGCTGCCACTTTAGGCAGCGACGACGACCTGACCGAGGCGGTTGCCGGGACCGATCCGCGTGTGGTGAACGCCATTCGCGGCTTCATGGAGAAACTCGCGGACAACGAAGCCGTCTGTGCCATGGAATACCGGGATCGTCGTCTGGCCTTCGGCGACGTGGAACAGGTACGGCGCGGGCTGGAGCGCCTCGCCACCGAGAACGTCTACACGGAGCCGAAGCGTTTCCGCGGCGAGTTCCAGGGGGTGTTGCCCAAACGCCGGACCTTCGAGTTCAAGCTTTCGACCGAAGACAGGGTGATCGTGGGTAAGATCGGCTCAAGCATCGCTAACCCGGATATGCTCAACCGGCATTTGTACAAAGCCATCGACATCGAGGTCGTCGCCACGCGACTGGGCAGCGGCCGCCCCCGGTATGTGCTGAACCAGGAACCGAACTGGTCTCCCGGCGAAGGCGAACGTACGAAAGACCAGCAGCAATGACCGCGAGGCGCACATGATCATCCAATCACAACTCTTCTTGTCCTGCTCCGAGGGCGAATGGAACCCCGGCGTGGCAGGAGCTTGGGCATCCCGCGCCCGCCTGCGTCAACGACCAGGCGCGTAAGGCGTTCGAGCTGTTCATCCCCGATCTGGACAAGGAAGTGGATATGGCCTCGGACCTGGCTCGGGCCATGTGTGGGACGCGACCGGGAGAGACCGCCCCCGAAGCCGAGGCCCATGAGGCCCTTGGCACGCCGACCCGGCAACAGCCCAGCAGGCACCCGGCCGGGAGCCACC
>CAYOUR010000333.1:0-3192 GCA_964407145.1 uncultured Lentisphaeraceae bacterium
TGTAGCGGTTGGCGTTCAGGTTTGAATTGTCGTGCGCGCGTGTGAGGATGGCTAAGGTCTTGGAGCCCATCGCCCAGTCTGTTTCGGTTGAATTATCGCGCGCGCGTGAGGATGGCTTTATATACTTACAACACTCCATATGGGCCTTGCACTTGAATTGTCGATCGCGCGTGTGAGGATGGCTTGGGTTTTGTTGGCGAATGGCTTGACCGTTTCCAAAAGCTCTGTTATCAATCGGTGACCGGTTACGAAAAGGCGTCCTGGCCACAAAGGGCCGGGTCAGGAACTTCAGGAGGAACCCGTAATGAGCAAGACGCTGACGACGGCGTGGTTGGTTATGGTTGTGATGTCAAGTGTTGCCAAACTTCAGGGCGAGGTGGTGAAGGCCAGCTCTTTTGGCTTTGACCCGGCGGATGCGACCGAATGTGTGCAGCAGGCGATCGCCTCCGGGGCGGCGACGGTCGTCATTGACAACGTCGACCGGGAATGGCTGGTGCGGCCGATCACCCTGCGCAGCGATTTGGAGATTGTTCTGGAGGATGGCGTCGTGGTGCGGGCCAAGCCCGGCGAGTACAAGGGCAGGACGGATTCGGTGTTCAAGGGCACGGGGATTCGGAACATCACGATTCGCGGCGGCAAAAATTCAGTCATCACCATGAACAAGGCCGATTACCAGGACGCGTCGCAATATGCCCCGGCCGAGTGGCGTCACACCATCAGCCTGCATGGCTGCACGGGCATCACCATTCGCGACCTGACTCTGACGAATTCCGGGGGGGACAGCGTGTACCTCGGCGCCGGCGCCGGGCAAAGCCATTGCCGGGACATCGTGTATGAGAATTTGACCATGCTGGGCCACCATCGGGCGGCCGGCGGGGTGATCAGCGCCGTTAACATGGTCGTCCGGCGCTGTCGGTTTGTCGGCACTCGGGGCACGCCGCCGGAGGAGGGTTTCGGGTTTGAGCCGAACCATCCGGATCAGCCCCTGCAGAATATCCTTCTGGAAGACTGCGAGATGACCGGCAATCATGGCTATGGCAGCTACATCTACACCTCGCAGTCTTCGGGCGCCACGCCGCCGTTGTCAATTACGTATCGCAACTGTCTGCTGGCGGGCAACACCGCCGGCGGCTTTTCCGTCCACCCCGCCAGAGGCGGCGGCGACAGCGTCCGCGGCAAGGTCGAGCTGCACCACTGCCGGATTGTGGCGCCGACTGGCACGCCGCTGCTTCTGGCGAATCTGGCGGGTGGGCTGTTCAGCGTGACTTTCCGGGACTGCGTCCTGGATGTCCGCGGCAACAAAAATGTCCCGATACGGCTGTCGTCGGCCATGTCGATCCCGTATGGCGACCTTGATCTGGGCAACTTGAAGATCATCGACAGCGAAGAGCGCGAGCCGATTGCGTTCAAGGGTCTGAAGGGCGCCGGCGTTTTCGGGCTGCGCGGCCAGCCGACGGTGCAGGTGGGCCTGGAGGGCGCGCCCAAGCCAATTGACCTGGCGGCGATTGTCGCCAGGCATCCTCCGAATCTGCTGCTGGGCGAGCGGCAGCTGGACGAGTTTGTCGCCTCGGAGTACGTCGTGGCCCCGGGGGCTGTCGGTCGTGATGCGCCTTCGCCGCTGTATCGGGGCCGGAACATGTTTGTGCAGTATCTGCAGGCCGGGCAGACGGCGCGGCTGACGCTGCAGGGGCATTGCTACAGCACCCGCGACCCGGCCAAGCTGCGAATCCGCGGCGAAGTCATTGACCCGGTCGGAAAGACACTGGTGCAGCTGCAGATCGGCGCTGACGAGATGGTCCATGCGCTGACCGCGTCGGTGACGGGCTTGTACCAGTTCGTCTTCAATACCGGCTCGGACATTTTGACGATTGTCAGTGACGCCCCGGGCCATGGCGCCATGGCGAAGGACCTGCACTTGGTCAATTCGACCGAGGATCTGTATTTCACGGTGGGGGCGCCCGACCGCCGGGTCCGGGTGGAGGTCTGCGCCTTTGGCGGTGAGGCCGTGCAGGCCGAGTTGTTCAACGCCGCCGGCGAGAAGGTCGCCGGGGACGACGAGCCCTTTGACGGCATCCGGGTGTTTGATGTGACGCGGGCGCCGACCGCGGTGGCGGAAGTCTGGAAGCTGCGTTTCCTGTCAGTCGTCGAGGATTACCTGGTCTCCCTGTGGTCGCCGTTGGCGCCGGTGGTGTTCACGGCCCCGGAAAACCAGCTGATTCGCCGGCCCTGAGCTGAAATCAGGGCAGGGTTGGGCCCAGACTCGTGGACAAGGAGAAAAGCGTGACACCGCCATCAGGAAAACCGCTGGTACTGGTCAGTGCCTGTCTGTTGGGTCAGGCGACCCGGTACGACGGCCGGTCCAAGCCGGCGCCGGTGATACTGGCTGAGGTGGGGCCGTGGGTGAGTTGGCTGCCGGTGTGTCCCGAGGCCGAGTCGGGCCTGGGCACGCCGCGGCCGCCGATGCAGGTCATCCGCCAGGCCGATGGCGACATTGGCCTGGTGCGCCCGGACGACGGTTTTGACCCGGCGCCGACGCTGCGGGTCTGGATCGCGCGGGCTCTTCCAGCTTTATTGTCCCGGCATCCGGCTGCCGCCATTCTCAAGGCGCGCAGCCCGAGTTGCGGCCTGGGCACGGCCGTGGTGCTGGACGCGACCCGGCCCGGCGTGGAAATTACCGGCGATGGCCTTTTTGCGGCGGCCTTGCGGCTGGCGGCGCCGACTTTGCCGATCTATGACGAGGACGACCTGGCCACACCGGAGCAGTGCCGGCAGTTTCTGAGGCTCATCCTGGACGCCTGATGCCGATGCACCCGAAAATCACCGAACACGCCCTGTTTGAACCACCGATAGACACTGATGCACACCGATTCCGAGAAGGGTTTTTTCCCGGAACAGGGGTTGACAAGGGCGTGGTGAGCGGCATATTAGGTACTAACGGGATTGTTCTGTAACTTGCCTTTGGGCAAAGGGATTGTAATTTTGGTTGGTTTTCCGGCTTTAGGTGACGAAGCCTGGCGGCGTGTGCATACACAGGCTGTTCCTGGGGGGGCGGCTAAAGTTTGAGGGTGCGGCGGCGACGCCATCCGTGGCGCGTACCCGACAGGAGATTGTGCGATGAAATCCCAGAAGAATTTCACCCTGATCGAGCTGCTGGTGGTCATTGCCATTATCGCGATTCTGGCGGCGATGCTG
>CAYOUR010000334.1:0-3160 GCA_964407145.1 uncultured Lentisphaeraceae bacterium
ATCAAGCCCACCCACCCAAGAGGGGGCCACCATCCATATTTGTCGCGCGCGCGTGAGTGAGGATGTGGCGGTTTCATGCGCGACTTGATGGACGGCCTTAAATTTGTCGCGCGTGAGTAAGTGAGGAAGGCTTGGGGTTTTGCTGGCTGATGCCTTGACCGTTTCCCAAAGCCCTGTTCTCGATGGGTGACCGGTTCCCCCCCCCGTAACCGGTCACCCATTGAGAATTGTGCCGGGGCATGGTGTCATAGTCCTTGCACAATGCCCGGCAAATGAGGCTGGACTACCTACGGCAGGCTAAAGCCTGAACGACCTACGGCAGCCTGAAGCCTGAACTACGTACGGCAGCCTGAAGGCTGGACTACGTACGGCAGGCTAAAGCCTGAACGACGTACGGCAGGCTAAAGCTTGGACGACATACGGCAGGCTAAAGCCTGAACTACGTACGGCAGGCTGAAGGCTGGACTACCTGCGGCAGGCTGAAATCAAGCGCGTACCACCGCATTTCGCACGTTGACCGCCGATTCTCAATGGGTGGCCGGCTACCCCCCTCTTCGGCTCCTGAACGGCCGGGACTTGCAGCCAGGAAAGCCACAGGCTACATTATAGCAAACCGCTTGCCAAACCACGCCAGTCCCCCACCTTCATCCGGCCGAGAACCACCCCATGCCGTTCACCGACCCGGTCCTCATCTTCGCCAGCGTCATGGTCCTGATTCTGGTCTCCCCGATCGTCGCCCGGCGCCTGCGCCTGCCCGACATCGTCGGACTCATCGTCGCCGGAATGGTCTTCGGCGAACACGGGCTCGGACTGCTCGCCCGCGACGACACCATGAAACTGCTCGGACAGGTCGGGCTGCTGTTCATCATGTTCCTGGCCGGACTGGAAATCGACCTGCACCAGGCCAGGCAGCAACGCCTGCACAGCCTCGTCTTCGGCCTGCTGACCTTCCTCTTCCCCCTGACCCTCGGGCTGGCCGGCGGCCATTGGCTGCTCGGCATGGCCCTGCCGACCGCACTGCTGCTGGCCAGCATGTTCTCCTCCCACACCCTGCTGACCTTCCCGGCCATCGGCAAACTCCAGCTGGCCAAGTCCAGAGCCGTCATCACCACCATCGGCGGCACCATCCTGACCGACATCCTCGCCCTGCTGATCCTGGCCGTGGTCGCCGCCGGCGCCAAGGGCGACCTCAACGCCGGATTCTGGACGGCCCTCACCCTCAAAATGGCGGTCTACACCACCCTGGTCCTGCTCCTCGTGCCCCCCGTCGGCCGCTGGTTCCTGCGCCATTTCTCCGACGACGACAACCTCGACTTCACCGCAGTCCTGGCCATCGCCTTCACCGTCAGCTACCTGGCGCACCTGGCCGGACTGGAACCGATCATCGGCGCCTTTGTCGCCGGACTGACCCTCAATTCGCTCATTCCGGAAAAAGGCGCCCTGATGCGCAAAATCCATTTCGTCGGCAACGCCCTGTTCATCCCGTTCTTCCTGCTGTCGATCGGCATGCTGGTCAACATCGAACTGCTGTGGCAAGGCCTGGAGACCTGGAAGATCATCATCGTCATGACGGCCGTGGCCCTGGTCTCCAAATGGCTGGCGGCCCGCGTCTTCGGCGACCTGTTCCGGTATTCCCGCGACGAGCAGGGCCTGATCTACGGCCTGAGCGTCAACCAGGCCGCCGCCACCCTCGCCGCCGCCCTGGTCGGCTATGACCTCGAACTGTTCAACGACGGCGTCATCACCGGCACCATCGCCATGATCGCCGTGA
Organism: uncultured Lentisphaeraceae bacterium; assembly: GCA_964407145.1. Lineage (GTDB taxonomy): Bacteria > Verrucomicrobiota > Lentisphaeria > Oligosphaerales > Oligosphaeraceae > JAAZKI01. Next base: position 1,772 of record CAYOUR010000334.1, read on the forward strand.
CCTGCTTCGCCGGACCCGTCTTCACCGAGAAATTCGGCCGGCGCCTGGCCGCCAGAACCCGCCAGAACACCGGCGCCACCGGCGATTTCCCGCACCGCATCATCATCCCGGTACATTCCCGAACCCGCAGCAAGGACATCCTCGACCTGGCCCTGTTCCTGCGCAAAGACGGCTCCCATGAACCGCTCTACCCGGTCAACGTCGTCTTCGAAAGCCCGCAGGCCGAAGCCGAAATCGCCGAAAGCGAAAAGCTGCTGGACCACCTGGTCATGAACTCCCTCGGCGTCGACGTGCCCATGATCCCGCTGGTCGTCATCGACACCAACATCGCCGGCGGCATCCTGCGCGCGGCCCGCGAAAAGCGGACGTCGGTCCTGAGCATGCTCTGGGACGGCGAAATCCATGGCTTCCCGCGCCGGTTTGGCCGCATCATTGACCGGGTCATCGACCAAAGCTCCCAGCTGGTGCTCGTCAGCCGGCTGACCCAGCCCCTGGCCACCACGACACGCATCCTCCTCGTCTGCCCACCCCTCTGTCACCTGCTCCCGGAAGTCGCCGAGGCCATCAGCGTGGTCAAAACCATCGCCAAGCAAAGCGGCGCGCGTCTCTGCCTGCTGTTGGCTGCAACCGCCCGCCAGGAACAATTGTCCCTGGTGGAAAAATGCCGGCCGGCCGTCGACATGGCCGTGCAGGAAGTGCCGTCCTGGCGCCAAGTCTGCGCCGCCGTCGCCGACGAGACGTCGGAAAACGACTGGGTCGTGGTGCTGGCCGCCCGAACCGGGCAGGTCGCCTGGCAGCCGCTGCTCGACCGCCTGCCCCGGCTGCTTCTGGGAACTCTCGCCAACAACAACCTGAGTTTCCTCTATCCGCCGCTGGAGGCGCCAGACCTGCACGAAGACCATGAAATCACGACCGACGACGCGGAGCTCAGCCGCATTCTCCGGCCGGACCAGAGCCTCTTCCAGATTGACGGCCCGGATCTCCGCCTCGGCCTGGAGACACTGCTGCGGCCCTTTCTGAACCGCCGCGGCCAGGACGCCGCGCGCCTGGTCGCCTCGCTGAGCGCAACTGCGGAGCAGACTCCAGTCGAGCTTCTTCCGGGACTGATGCTCCTGCACGAACATTGCCCAGAGGTGTCACAGTCGGAATTCTTCCTGCTCACGTTCAAGACCGGCCTCAGCCTGCCGTCCTTGTCGACGCCCTGCCGCCTGGTGCTGGTGCTGCTGGACCCGCTGGAGCAGGACCCGGCCCGCCACCTGGCCGCGCTGAACGAGCTGGCAAGACTGATCAAGCGCCCGGGCTTTCTGGCCAAGGCCATGACCGCCGCCAACTACCAGGAACTGGCGCAGGAACAGCCCGGACCCCGGCAAGGCTGAAAAACGCCTCGCG
>CAYOUR010000335.1:0-3141 GCA_964407145.1 uncultured Lentisphaeraceae bacterium
GGACGACGACACCATACCATGGCGCAATTCTCAATGGGTGACCGGTTACGATTTTGTGCGGCGGCGGGATTTTGGATGCCGGCAGACAATCGACATTCCATGACATCTGCTTCCCGTTCCTCAATGTCATCATGCCTCGTTTCCGGCCTCATCCCGGCGGGTGCCGCCCTCTTCGGCTGGACGCGTCACCATACCGCCATCAGATGCGCGAACGGCTTTCCGGACGACGCCGCGAGACGGCGCGCCCCCCGCCCGGCCAGGTCGGGTCAGGTTCAGCTCAATACCGGTAGTGCTCCGGCTTGAAAGGCCCGTCAACGGGAACGCCGATATAATCGGCCTGCTTCTTCGTCAACCTGGTCAATTGCACGTCCAGCTTATCCAGGTGCAGCCGGGCCACTTCCTCATCCAAGGCCTTGTCCAGCCGGTACACCCCAACCGCAAGTTCTTCCGCGGCCAGCTTCAGCTGCGCCAGGACCTGGTTGGTGAACGAACAGCTCATGACAAAGCTGGGATGGCCGGTCGCGCAGCCGAGGTTGACCAGCCGGCCATCGGCCAGCAGGATGATGCCATGGCCGTCCGGATAGATATACTCATCCACCTGCGGCTTGATGCGCACGTGCCGGATTCCCGGCGTCGACTTCAGGGCCGACACCTGAATTTCATTGTCGAAATGGCCGATGTTGCAGACGATGGCCCGGTCCTTCATGGCGGCCAGGTGCGCGCCGGTGATGATGTCGCAGTTGCCCGTGCAGGTGACAAAAATGTCACCCTGGCCGACCACATCGTCCAACCGCACCACTTCCAGTCCGGCCATGGCGGCCTGCAGGGCGCAGATCGGGTCGACCTCCGTCACCATGACCCGCGCGCCCAACCCACGCAGCGATTCGACGCAGCCTTTGCCGACATCGCCATAGCCGCAGACGACACAGAGCTTGCCGGCGATCATCACGTCGGTCGCGCGCTTGATACCGTCAACGAGCGATTCACGGCAACCGTACAGGTTGTCAAACTTCGACTTGGTGACCGAATCATTGACATTGATGGCCGGCGCCAGCAGTTTGCCGGCGGCATGACGCTGGTAAAGGCGATGGACGCCGGTCGTGGTCTCTTCACTGACGCCACGCCAGTCGGCCACGGCGGCATGCCATTTGCCAGGCTCAGCGGCAAGCACGCTTTTCAGACAGGCAGCCAGTCCTTTTTCGTCCTCGGAGGCCTCGCCGCCCAGGCAAAGGCAGGCGGGGTCGGTTTCGGCTTCGTACCCCCAATGCATCATCAGGGTGGCGTCGCCGCCGTCGTCGACAATCAGTTCCGGACCCCTGCCGCCGGGAAAGCTCAGGGCCTGGCGGGTGCATTCCCAGTATTCCTCCAGGGTCTCGCCTTTCCAGGCAAACACCGGCACGCCGGCCGCGGCCACGGCGGCGGCGGCCGAATCGCGGGTGGAGTAGATATTGCAGGAGCACCAGCGCACGTCCGCGCCCAGAGCCTTGAAGGTCTCAATGAGTACCGCGGTCTCGGTGGTCATGTGCAGGCTGCCCATCAGGCGCCGGCCACGCAGCGGCTGCAGCGGACCGTACTTTTCCCGCACCGCCATCAGGCCCGGCATCTCCTTTTCGGCCAGGTCAATCTCCCGGCGGCCGAGTTCAGCCAGGGAGGGATCGGCAATCCAGCTGTGTTCCGTTTTGCATATCATCATGGTCAGATTCCCGGAGTGGTTTTTCCTGATTGCATCATTTATGGCATTGTCGGTGTCATGGCCGGCGCCGGCGCCGGCAGCTGCCGGCAATAACGGCGCAGGCGTTCCCAAGTCTCGTCCGGCATGGCGGCGCCAGTCACTTGCACGACTTCGGCGGCGACCATGGCGCCAAGCTCCGCCGCCGGTCGCAACGGCCAGCCATTCAGCCAGCCGTACAGGAACCCGGAGGCCCAGAGGTCCCCGGCGCCTGTCGTATCCACCGCCCGGACGCACCGGGCGCCGACATGCAGGGGCGCCGAGCCGCGTTCCTGAAGCCAGGCGCCCGACCGACCAACCTTCACCACGGCCAGCGGACAAAGCGCCGACAACGCGGACAAACCGGCCAGCGGGTCGTCGACGCCGGCAAACATGGCAGCCTCCTGCTCATTGGCAAAGACGGCGTCAACGTACTCCCGCAACAGATCCGGCAAAAGGTCCCGGGCGGAACGGACGACTTCCGGCGCCGCCAGGTCCAGGCAGATTTTCAGGTTGGCGTCCCGGGCCAGGGCAAGGGCCCGGAGCATCAGCTGACGATTGAACAGGGCATATCCTTCGATGTACACGCTGCCGTGGCCGGAAAAGTCGGCCGGCGCCAATTCTTCGGGGCCCAGGGTGGCCGCCGCCCCCATGCAGGTGCGCATCGTCCGTTCCGAATCAGGGGTGATCAAGGACAGGCAGCGTCCAGTGGCCAGGTCGGGCTCACGCTTGAACAAGGCGGTGGAAACGCCATTCCGCGTCAGCGCCTGCTGATAGAACTCCCCGGCCGGGTCATTGCCGATCTTGGCCAGCATGGCGGCGCAGCCGCCCAGACGGGCATAGCCGACCAGGGTATTGGCGGCGGCGCCGCCGGGAACCTGGCTGGGCGCGGCCGGCAGTTGGGCCAGAATCGCACCGAGTTCGTGGTTCTGCACCAGCTCGGTGCCGCCCTTCAAACCGGGGATGGCCGAACGCAAAAAGCCGTCGTCAACATGCACGAGCAAATCAACCAGGGCCGAGCCGAAGCCCAGCAGAGGATGGCTGGTAAAACTGCTTGGGTATCCTGCTTCGCCCATCGGTGTGTGTTTCCTCGACTGTTCTGCTCTGCTCATGCCGGAGGAGGCCAGGGCCGAGCCGTAACACCGGCCGCCTTGCCGCCCCGCACCAACACGGCCGCCGGGCCATGGCGACCAGGCCGGCCACCGGCTGACGCGATTCCCGGCAAGGCCGGCGGCCTCGAGTGGGATTGACTTCAGGCTTTCTGGCTGCGGCACCTGGGCGCAAGACCCGGGACTTCGGCGTCGCGGCGGTTCAGGTAATCGCTGATGGCGCCAGGCAGGGTCTTGGCCTGGTCGGTTTTCTCCCAGGGGAAGCAGGAACGGCCGAAGTGACCATAGGCAGCGGTCTTGCTGTATATCGGCCGCAGCAGGTCA
>CAYOUR010000336.1:0-3137 GCA_964407145.1 uncultured Lentisphaeraceae bacterium
GGGTCTGCCGGCCCGCATGGACGCGCTTTGCGCCCTGGCGAAAAAACATGGCCTGGTCGTGATTGAGGACACGGCCCAGGCCTGCGGCGGCACGTACCAGGGGCGCTATCTGGGCACCTGGGGCGATTTCGGCTGCATCAGCTTTGACGCCTACAAGATCATCGGCACCGGCGAAGGCGGCGTGCTCATGACCAACGATGACTTCCTCTACACCAGGGCGCAGAGCTACCACGACACCGCGGCCTGCTGGCGGCCGGACCGGTATGGACGCGAGCGCATGCCGGGCGAGCTGTTCTGCGGCGAAAACTACCGCATGAGCGAATTGTCGGCCGCGGTCGGGCTGGCCCAGCTGCGCCGGCTGGACTGGACCATCAGCCGGATGCGCGAACGCTGCCGCCAGCTGCGCGGCAGCGTCACTTTGCCGTCCGGGGTCCGGTGGCTGGAGCCGAACGACCCGGACGGCGCCTGTGGTCGCCACTTGTGCATGCTTTTTGACGACGAGGAATACGCCATCCGCGCGCAGAAGGCGCGTCTGGTCGGCGGCAACGCTTTGAATGACACCAGTGGCGCGCGCGACTGGCACCTGGCCTGGAACTGGGAGCACATCCTGGAGGAGAAGACCGCAACCGCTGAAGGCTGTCCATTCCGCTGCCCGCACGTCAAGGAACGGCCTCATTATACGGCGGATTCCTGGCCGCAAAGCCGTGCCATCATGCGGCGTCTGGGTTTCATCGGCATCACCCCGCAGATGTCTGAAGCCGAGGCGGCGGCTCTGGCCGATAAATTGCAGAAGGGCTTGGCGGGCTGCTGAGGCCAGGCGCATCCGGCGCCGTGAGCCGTACCCGGCCGGCGCCGGATGCGGGGGGGGCTGCTGGACGCGTCAGCCGGCGAAGCCTCTGTCGGGCGGCATCGGTCAAGAACCACCGATGGACGCCGAAGCCGGGGGCGTCGTCGTCGGGCGGGCTGTCATGCGGACAGCCGGTGCCTCAGTCGACGAAGTCGCTGTCGGGCTGCACCAGGAATTCCGGCGTCTTGCTGTCGTTTTTGAGCTGGTAGCCGTGGAAGAGCAGGTACTGGCGCATCAGGTCGAGGTCTTTTTCGATGCGGTCGAGGACGGGCAGGTTGAGGTCCTGGTAGGCCGCCTGCCGGGCCTGGTAAAGCGGCTCCAGGAGGGGCATGGCCGCGGCGCCGACTTGCTGGCGGTCTTCGGTCAGGAATAGCCGGCGACTGTGGTCGCGGATGTTCACGGCCCAGTTCCAGCAGGAGCAGTACAGGCCGAAGTTGATGAAGTCGGTCCGCTCCGCGCCATCCCGCAGCTTGGTCGGCTCGCCGGGATGGCCGGAAAGCATCAGGTTGCGGTCACAGGCCAGGTGATACTGCGCCATGTGCGGGCCGGCCTTGGCGCCGTAGTAGCTGCGGCAGAACAGCTCCACGATGTCCGCCAACGGCTCGTCCGGATTCCAGGCCAGGCGGGCCAGCGCGAAATAGCGCAGGCCGGAGGCGTCCCAGGCGCGTTCATAGTAGTTCGACGGCTTCAGCCAGACGGCGAAGTCACGGCCCTGGAGGTTCTGGCCGTCGGGCGCATCCGGGATGATTTCCGGCCGCACGCCGAGCATCTTGCGGTCGCGGAAGAATTGCAGGTCCTTCTGCAGGCTGTCCAGCGTGACCAACGGCACGTACGGCGAGGCGAAATAATAGTCGCGCATGTACACGTTCGGCGTCTTTTCCGTCCATTTGGTCAGCCATTCGGCGAGCATGTCGTTGCGCGGGCAGTTGGGGTCGTTGATGGCGTGGACGCAGCATTTGTAGAGAGGGGCGAATTCGACGATCAGGTTCGGATGCACCTCGCAGTCCGGCGGCTGCATCATTTCCCAGTGGTAGGCATAGACATGCATCTTCATTCTGGGATACGTCTGATTGACGCGGGCGATGATCTGATTGGCGGCCTTGATATAGCGCGTCGACCAGGTCCGCGGCCGTTTGGAGCCGGGTTTGGGCAGGTCGTTGGGCGAATCCATGGCGAGGCAGAGCGGGTCCTCGCCCCAGCCGAAGCCGTCCTTGCTGTTGTCGTTGTAGCCGAAGGACAGCGCCTCGATGGTCGGGTACTTGTCGACATAGGCGAGCATGCGTTGCACCACCAGGTCGATGACTTCGGGGTTGCCCAGGGCCAGTTGGCCGCCCTGGTACCATTTCCTGGTGCGTTCGCCATTGATCAGCGGCCAGTATTCCGGGTGGGTTTCGCCGAATTCCTTGAAGGGTACCCAGAAATGGAACGTGTGCCCGCCCATGATCTGGCGGAAGCCATATTGCGAAAAGGCCGGATAAAGTCCGGCGAAGGTCTGGGGCGAGGCGCCGGGGAAATTCATCAGGTTGCGGCTCATCCAGTCGTTCATGGCGGGCTTGGGCCAGCCGAGCGAGGAGGACAGCGACAGGCCGCGCAGCCCGAAGGTGGGCTTTTCCCAGTACGGCGTGGCGATCGACGCCGAGGAGGTGACCCGTTCCGGATAGTCCAGCCCGGCCTGCGGCCGCGGCGGAACCACGCCCAGGGTCTTTTCCAGGATTTTGTAGACGCCATTGAGCACGCCGCGGCCGGAGTACGCGCAGAGGATGAACTTCTTGTTGGACTGGCCGTGCAGGAGGAAGCCCTCCTCGCCGAGGATCTCTCGGGTGAGCTGATGGGCCGCCATGGCGGCTTCGGCCTCGCCGGTGTTGTCTTCGCCGACAATGGCCAGGGTCAGGGAGAACCACCCGCGGCCGCCCTGGTAGTTTTCGATTTTGGTTGCGGCCCGCACCAGGGCGGCGAAGTCGCGCTGGGCCTGCGCCAGGGCCGTGTCATTGCCGGCGGCCTTGACGCCGACGGTCGGCGTGCCGTTTTTGCTGAGCACCGTGAAGGAGAAAGTCTCCGCGCCCGCGCGCCAGGTCAGTGCCGTCAGCAGAAATGCGGTCAGCAGTCGGGCAAGCATGATGGTCATAACCTTTCTGGTCCGTGGTGGCGGCGCTGGTGCGCCATATGAAAAACGGGAAGGGCAGCCCGTGCGATTGGCGCGGTTGCTCTTCCCGCCGTGATGGTTCCCTGAGCGTTTTCCGGCATCATCGGCCGTGTGCGGTCAATGGATGGTGCCGTTGTTCCAGCTGTA
>CAYOUR010000337.1:0-3132 GCA_964407145.1 uncultured Lentisphaeraceae bacterium
TATGCAGGTCCCGCTTGTCAAGCGCCTTCTTCATCACCACATTTTGCACATGAACTGAAGATGAAATGCAGGGCGTACCTTCTGTCGGTTCTGCAAGCCCCATTGGTTCCATTTCACAGGGTTCGTTGATTCCATCGTTGCCCTTCGTCGTCCGGTCTGCGTCCCGGAGCATCAGATGGCCGCGAACTGCCATTTCATCAGGTGGGCGAAGTCGCGCAGCGATTCCAGGTCAGCGTCATAGGACAGCAGGATGTGATGGGTGCCGCCCAGGCGGCTGTAGGCTTCGAGGAAAGCGCCGATGCCGCCGCTGCCGGGGGTGAACCAGCCGGTGTTGGCTGTTGAGGACGGGCCGTCCGGCGTCTCCAGGGTGACTGGCGCGGTGATCAGCGTGAAGGTCTGGTCCGGGCCGGGCGCCAGGTCGATAAGCGTGGCCTGGCCGGCTTTGAAGCAGCCGGAGGCCAGCACCGGGTTGCCGGTGTCGCTGAAGGCGTAGTCACGCTCCGCCAGCAGGGGCTTTTTCGAGGTCAGCGCGATGTTGATCTCGCCCATGTGGCTGAGGAAGACCCGGTTGCCGGCCCAGTCCGGACAGAACATTTCCGTAAACGAGGTTTCGGGGAAGGCCGTCAGGACGGCGGCATGCAGTCCGGCCGTGAGGACGTCGCCTTCGCCGGCATAGCCGACTCGGCGCGCCATGGCTTTGGAGGCCTCCAGGAAGGGCACCGTGTCCCAGCCGTCAGCGCGGGTGATGCCCAGGAAACAGATGGTAAAGGCGTCCAGCCGGTCCTGTTCCAGCCAGGAGCGGATTTTGAGTGAGGCGGCGACGGTTTGTTCATGTACGCCCGGCGAGATGTTTCCGAGCACGAAGCGTTCGCGGTCCACGGCGACTTCCGCGGCCACGGCGTCAGCTTCCGGTTCCGGTTGCGGCTCGTAGGGGATGACCCGCATGCCGAAGGTGCCGTCTGGGATGGCAAAGTCGCCCATGCCGTCAAACCGCCCGCCGACGGCGCCGACGCGCAGATTCTGCATGCGATAAGCCATGGCCGCGGCCCGGATGTTCCTCTGCAGGCGGTCGAGCACCTGCGGGTGCTGCCAGGGTCCGGCCGTGATCAGAAAGGGTTTCCGGTTGCGAAGCAGCAGGTTGCACATGTCCTGGACGCCGTGGATGCCATGGTTGGCCATCACCTTGTCGCCATAGTTGAAGCCGAAGTCATAGTCTGGTGTGGTGTCGAAAATCACCAGCGGGAGTCTGGTCCCGGCCAGGACCTCGGCGGATTCGAGTGATGGCGAATAGGCCAGGTGCAGGGTGACGATCGCCTCGACGCCTTCCGCCTCGAACATCTGCACGGCCGCGGCGAAGTCCGGCCGCAGGCAGCAGATCGGTGCCCGTACCACGTCGAGACCGCGCTGGCGGAGCAGGTCGGCGATGCGGACGGCGTTAGCCTGCATGGAGTCATGCCGCTGCGGAGCGACATCCTCGTAGAGCTTCAGGTAAAAGGGCAGGAATCCGATTTTCATTTGCTCTCCTCCCGGATTTTCTGGTCGAAGGCGGCTCGTTCGCTGGCAAACAGGGTCATGGCGGCGGCGTCCGGGGTGATGGTGCCGCGGATGCTGGGCCGCGGCATGCCGGGCCGGTGCCGGCTCGGGTCGGGATTCCAGTCGTCATGGCGGTACTGGTCCCGGATCTCGGGGCGGCGGAAGTCGGGGATGGCGAAGGTGGTGCTGTTCTCCAGGGCGGACCGGTATCCGAGGATGCCGATGATGGTCATGTCGATGGCGCGGTACACATCGAGGAAAGGCGGGGTGCCGGTGCGGATGGCCTGGGCAAAATGGAAGCTGGTGAAATAGTCGCCGCCGCCGTGGCCGTGGCGCAGGGCTTCGCGGTGCTCCAGCGGGAAATTCGGCGTGTACCACTCGTTGTGCCGGGCCTCGTTGGGGAAATCGAACGGCTCGGTGTGGACGCGCAGGCGCGGGTCGCCCTGGGTGTATTCCATGGTGCCGCGGTTGCAGCAGATGCGGTAGCGCTGGCCATGGTCGCGCAGGTTGGTCCAGGGGAGCAGTTTGACGACGCTTTCATTGTCCATCTTGCACACCAGCATGGCGCCGGAGTCGCCGCGCCGGATCGAGCCGGTCATTTCCGGGTCGTCATGATCGTACGGGAAGATGAAGCCGTTGACGCTCAGCGGCCGGGTGTCGGTGATGTACATCACCGGCCCCATCGAATGCGTGCAGTAGTAGGTCGACGGCAGCCAGGACCGCCAGTGGTCCAGGCCGCTGTACAGCGTCACCATCTCCTTGGCGGAAATGGGGTGGACGTATTCGCCTTCGCCGTAGATGAATTTGCCGTACTTGCCGGATTCGTACAGGCGCTTCATCTCCTGGTTCTGGGTGAAGAACGGGTAGTTTTCGGCCAGCATGTAGATTTTGCCGCTTTTTTCGACGGCTTCGACGAGCTGCACGGCCTCGGCCAGGGTGAAGCAGGCCATGCATTCGCTCATCACGTGCTTGCCGGCGGCGAGGGCGTCGACCGCCGCCCAGGTATGCTCGGTGGCATAGTTGGCCAGGACGACGGCGTCCAGGTCGGCTTGCAGCATCTGGTGGAAGTCGGTGAACAGCTGGCAGGTGTTGCCCAGGCGCTTGTTGGTGTGCCGGAGCAGTTCCTCGTTCTGGTCGCAGAGGGCGGTGATTTCAAGGCCGTTGGCCCGGGCGCCGAAAGCCAGGCTGCAGCCGCGGCGGGCGCCGAAGACGCCGATTTTCAAGGCACTGGTCATGGAAATTCCTTGTCCGAGGGGTGGTGAGGATGGTCGGGAGTGGCGGTCGTCGCCCAGGTCGCGGGGCGGGGTGGGACGACTGGTCAGACGTAGCCCAGCGCGGCTGCCAGTCGGGTAAACAGGTTGTTGGCGTTGCCGAAGAGGATGTCGTCGCGGCTGTCGGGCGGGGCGGTGGAGAGCAGGGCGCGGAGCTGTTCGTAGAAGAAGGTGGTGAAGTCGACGACGTGTTCCGTGTCGTAGATGGCCGTGCCGATGCGGAAGTCCTCGGCCATGAGGTAGGCGTACTGGTGGTTGATTTCGACGGATTTGCCGCGCAGGAAGGCGATGGGGGCGTCGCTGCCGAAGACAATGCGCGAGAGCGGGA
>CAYOUR010000338.1:0-611 GCA_964407145.1 uncultured Lentisphaeraceae bacterium
TCTTGCCGGCCTTGTAGGCGCCGATGCCTTCGAAGACGCTGTTGAGGTCCAGGCATTTGCCGTTGTCGCCTTCGGGCAGGCTCAGCATGGGGCCGCCGGAGACGAAGACCGAGGGCAGGTTGAGCCGGGCGGCCGCCATCAGCATTCCCGGCACGATCTTGTCGCAGTTGGGAATGAAGACGAGGCCGTCAAAGCAGTGGGCATTGACCATGCATTCGACGCTGTCGGCGATGATTTCCCGGGTGCACAGGGAGTATTTCATGCCGCGGTGGCCCATGGCAATGCCGTCGCAGACGCCGATGGTGTTGAATTCGAGGGGAGTGCCGCCGGACGCCAGGATGCCGTTTTTCACGGCCTGGGCGATGGCCGGCAGGTGGGCATGGCCGGGCACCACCTCGTTAAAGGAGTTGACGATGCCGATCAGCGGCCGTTCCAGTTCGCGCTGGGTCAGCCCCATGGCCTTCAGCAGGGAGCGTTGCGGGGCTTTCTCGACTCCTTCTTTGATCTGATTCGAATTCATGGTGCACCTCATAAAATGGCGTCTGGAAACCGGATGGGGAAAAGGATAAGATGAATGGCGAAAAACGCCAGGTGATGTCGCGGGCAATGAA
>CAYOUR010000338.1:621-3102 GCA_964407145.1 uncultured Lentisphaeraceae bacterium
GGGCGGAGGGAGTCCGGGCAGGCGGCGCCGTGGCGGCGCCGGTTGGCCGCGCGCGGCGGCGCCGCTGGCCCGGCAGGGTCGGGGCTTACTCTTCGAGCTTCGGCATGTTCCAGTTCATTTTGGCGCGCAGTTCGGCGCCGGTCTTTTCAATCAGGTGTTCCTTTTCCATGCGGCGCATGGCGTTGAAATGCGGGCGGTGGGCCTGGTTCTCCAGAATCCACTCGCGGGCGAAGCTGCCGTCCTGGATGCGCCCGAGGACCTTGCGCATTTCCGCCTTCACCTCGTCGGTGATGATCTTCTTGCCGACCGAGTAGTCGCCGTATTCGGCGGTGTCGCTGATCGAGTAGCGCATGAAGGACAGGCCGCCCTGGACGACCAGGTCGATGATCAGCTTCATTTCGTGCAGGCACTCGAAATAGGCGCTTTCCGGCTGGTAGCCGGCTTCGACCAGGGTCTCGAATCCGGCCTTGATCAGGCTGGTGACACCGCCGCAGAGCACGGCCTGTTCGCCGAACAGGTCGGTTTCGGTTTCCTCCTTGAAGGTGGTCTCCAGCACGCCGGCGCGGGCGCCGCCGATGCCGCGGGCGTAGGCCAGGGCGGTGGCCATGGCCTTGCCGCTGGCGTCCTGGTGCACGGCGACCAGGCAGGGCACGCCCTTGCCCTCGGTGAACTGGCTGCGGACGGTGTGGCCCGGGCCTTTCGGGGCGATCATGATGACATCAATCTCCGGCGAGGGGGCGATCTGCCCGAAATGGATGTTGAAGCCATGGGCGAAGGCCAGGGTCTTGCCGGCGGTCAGGTTCGGGGCGATGTCCTTCTGGTACAGGGCGGCCTGTTTTTCGTCGTTGACCAGCACCATGATGATGTCAGCGGCCTTGACGGCTTCGGCGGTGTTGCAGACCTTCAGGCCCTGCGCTTCGGCTTTGGCCTTGGACGGCGAGCCCTCGTAGAGGCCGACCATCACCTTGACGCCGCTGTCCTTCAGGTTGAGGGCGTGGGCGTGGCCCTGGCTGCCGTAGCCGATAACCGCGACCTTCTTGTTCTTCAACACCTTCATGTCGCAGTCTTTTTCATAAAAGATCGTCGCCATTGTCTTCTTCTCCTTTGCTGTGGGTTACTCTTCGTTCGAACAGTGGTCTTTCAGGGGCTTCAGGCCCCGTGAAATGGCCGTCAAACCGGTTCGACACAATTCTATAATACCATAGGGACGCAGATATTCCACAAAGGCGTCGCATTTGGAGCGCTCGCCCGTGATCTCCAGGGTGATGGAGTCGTTCTTCAAATCCACCACCTTGGCCCGGAACACGGCGGCCGCCTCCATCAGGCCGCTGCGGGTGTCACGGTCGGCCTGCACTTTGATCAGCAGAAGCTCGCGCATGACCGACTCGTTTGACGGCATGGGCTTGACCACCTTCACGTCCTGCAGCTTGTCGAGCTGCTTGATGATCTGGTCCTTGATGTACTCGTCACCGTGGGCGGAGATGGTGATGCGCGACAGGCCGGGCTGTTCGGTCACGCCGACCGAGAGGCTGTCGATGTTGAAGCCGCGCCGGGCAAACAGCCCCGACACCCTGGTCAGGACGCCGGCCTCGTTGTTCACCAGCATCGAAATGACAAATTCGTCGTTGTCCATGAGTAGGGTCTCCTTGCGGGATTCAGGCTTTCAGGATGATGTCGCGGATGGTTCCGTTGGGCGGGATCATGGGCAGGACCTTGTCGTCCTGGTCGATGGTGACTTCGACCAGGACGGGGCCGGTTTCGGCAAAGGCCCGGTCCAGGGCCGGCTCAAGCTGGTCGAGCCGGCTGACCTTGAGCCCGCAGGCGCCCATGGCCTCGGCCAGCTTGGCGAAGTCCGTGCGCCGGGCCAGGCTGGTGTTGGAGTAGCGCTGGCCGAAAAACATGGTCTGCCATTGCCGGACCATGCCCAGGGCGTTGTTGTTGAGCAGGACGACGACGATGGGCAGCTGGTTGGAGACGGCGGTGGCCAGCTCGTTCATGTTCATGTGGAAGCTGCCGTCGCTGGTGAACAGGACGGTTTTGCGGCCGCCCGCACCCAGGCAGGCGCCCAGGGCCGCGCCCATGCCGAAGCCCATGGTCCCCAGTCCGCCCGAGGTGATGAAGGTCCGCGGCCGCGCGAATTCATAGTACTGGGCCGTCCACATCTGGTGCTGGCCCACGTCGGTGCAGACGACGGTGTCGTCCTGGGCGTGCCGGCGCACGGCCTTGATGACCGTCTGCGGATTGAGCTGGTCCGGAGCCATCTCCAGGTGGTTGTCCGGGGAATTCTTGATGGCCTGCACGGTCTTGCTCCATTCCGGGCGGTTGTGCTGTTTCAGTTCGGCCAGCAGTTTCTGCAGGACGGTCTTGACGTCGCCGAGCAGGGAGACGTAGGCGGGGATGTTTTTGCCGATCTCGGACGGGTCAATGTCGATATGCAGCACCTTCTTGCCCTTGATGAATTCGGTCTTGTTGCCGGTGGCG
>CAYOUR010000339.1:0-3080 GCA_964407145.1 uncultured Lentisphaeraceae bacterium
CAGCAGTAGTCGAACTCGATGCCCTGGCCGATGCGGTTGGGGCCGCCGCCCAGGATCATGATTTTCTCCTTGCCCGGCGTGGTTTGGACCGGTTCGGAGAAGTCGGCGTAGGTGGAGTAGTAATACGGCGTCGGGGCGGTGAATTCGCCGGCGCAGGTATCGACCGTGCCATAGGCCGGCAGGACGCCGAGGTCTTTCCGCATCTGGCGCACGTCGTCTTCCGGCCGGTTCTGCAGCCAGGCGATCTGGCGGTCGGAATAGCCGAGCTTCTTGGCCTGGCGCAGCCATTCGCCCTGGCCGGTCGCGCCGTCCCGGCCGGCCTGTTCGGCGATGGTTTTTTCGAAGCGGACCAATTCGTCGAGCTTGCGGAGGAAGAACCGGTCGATGCCGGTGAGGGCATGGACGGTCTCGATCGTCCAGGCGCGCTTGAAGGCGGCGTGGATGGCGAAGATGCGGTCGGCCCGGGCGTGTTCGAGCTGTTCGGCCAGTTCCTGGTCGGTGAGCTGGTCATGGCTGTCGTCCTTGCCGTCGGCGCCGAAGCCGAACCGGCCGGTCTCCAGGGAGCGCAGGGCCTTCTGCAGGGACTGTTGGACATTCCGGCCGATGGCCATGGCTTCGCCGACCGATTTCATCTGCGTGCCGAGCACGGGGTCCGCCGCCGGGAATTTCTCGAAGGTGAAGCGCGGGATTTTGGTGACGACGTAGTCGAGGGCCGGTTCGAAGCAGGATGGCGTGGACCGGGTGATGTCGTTGCGCAGTTCATCCAGGGTGTAGCCGACCGCGAGCAGAGCGGCGATCTTGGCGATCGGGAAGCCGGTGGCCTTGCTGGCCAGGGCGGACGACCTGGACACGCGCGGATTCATTTCAATGATGACCCGGCGGCCATCCTGCGGGTTGACGGCCCACTGGACATTGGAGCCGCCGGTTTCCACCCCGATGGCCTCAAGGACCCGCAGGCTGTCGTCCCGCATCGCCTGATATTCCCGGTCCGACAGTGTCTGGGCCGGCGCCACCGTGATCGAATCGCCGGTGTGAATCCCCATCGGATCGACATTTTCGATGGAGCAGACGATGACGGCCGAGCTCTTGCGGTCCCGGATGACCTCCATTTCGAATTCCTTCCAGCCGATCAGGGATTCTTCGATGAGCACTTCGCTGTTGCGGCTGGCAGCCAGTCCGCGGCTGACGATGGCGGTGAAGTCCTCCTCCTGTCGGGCGACGCCGCCGCCGGTGCCGCCGAGGGTGAAGCCGGGCCGGATGATCAGGGGCCAGGTCCCGATGGTGGCGGCCACGGCCCTGGCCTCTTCGAGGGTATGGGCGGAGCCCGACCGGGGCAGGTCAAGGCCGAGTTCCAGCATGGCGGCCTTGAACAGGTGGCGGTCTTCGGCCTTGCGGATGGCATCGGCGTCGGCCCCGATCAGTTCGACCTGGTAGCGTTTCAGGATGCCGGCGTCGGCCAATTCCATGGCCAGGTTGAGGGCGGTCTGGCCGCCCAGGGTGGGCAGCAGCGCATCGGGCCGTTCCCGGCGGATGATCTCGTGCAGGCATTCGACCGTCAGCGGCTCGATGTAGGTCCGGTCGGAGAATTCCGGGTCGGTCATGATGGTGGCGGGGTTGCTGTTGACCAGGACCAGCTCATAGCCCTCCTGCTTCAGGGCCTTGCAGGCCTGGACGCCGGAATAGTCGAATTCACAGCCCTGTCCGATGACAATGGGGCCGGCGCCGATCAGCATGATTTTCTTGAGGTCGTGGCGTTTGGGCATGAGGGGGTTCTCCAGGTTGGAACGGCTCGGGCGGGCCTGGGGCGGCGGGACTGCCGGGCGGCTGCGGCCAGGGCCGGAAAAACGACGGCGGGTTCGTGGGACACGGCGGAAAGTCAGGCCGCCGGCGCCGGAAGAGCCAGGCGCTTACGAGGATTGGCCGCGGCGCGCCAGCGCCGCCCGGACCAGGGCCGCGAACAGCGGATGCGCCGCCGTGGGGCGCGACTTGAACTCGGGATGAAATTGGCAGCCGATGAAAAAGGGGTGGGAGGGCAGCTCCACGATTTCGGCCAGGCGCTGGTCCGGGCTGGCACCGGAGATGACCAGGCCGGCCTTCTCCAGGTCCTCCCGGAACGCATTGTTCAGTTCATAGCGGTGACGATGACGTTCCGAGGCCGTGGCCTGGCCATAGGCCGCGGCCGCCCGGCTTTTCGGCTGGAGGACGCAGGGATAGGCGCCGAGGCGCATGGTCCCGCCTTTGGCGGTGACATGGCGCTGTTCCGGCATCAGGTCGATGACCGGATGGCCGGTCTGGTCGTTGAACTCCGTGCTGTCGGCGTCGGTCCAGCCGAGCACATGGCGGCAGTATTCGATGACCATGCATTGCATGCCCAGGCAGATGCCCAGCAGCGGCACCTGGCGTTCGCGGGCATGGCGGATGGCGGCGATCTTGCCGGCCACGCCCCGGCCGCCGAAGCCGCCGGGGACCAGGATGCCGTCCGCCCCGTCCAGGCGGGCGGTGCCGTTTTCCAGGTCTTCGGCCTCAATCAGGTCAATGTCGACCTTGACCTGGGCGGCGATGCCGGCGTGGGCCAGGGACTCGAGGACGCTCTTGTAGGCGTCCCGGCAGTCGATGTACTTGCCGACCAGGGCGATGCGGCAGGCCCCGGTCGGGTTCAGCACGCGCTGCAGCAGCTCGTCCCAGTCTTCGTGGTGGCTTTCATGGCAGCGCAGCCGGAGCAGCTCCAGGACCTTGACGTCCAGCAGCTGGGCTGACAGTTCGGGCGGCACCTCGTAGATGGAGTTGACCACGTCGCGCTCTTCGATCACCATGTCTTCCGGCACGTTGCAGAACATCGCGATCTTCTGGCGGTGTTCGGCGGCCATGGCCACTTCGGTCCGGCAGACCAGGATGTCGGGGAAGATGCCGATGTTGCGCAGGATGCCGACCGACTGCTGGCTGGGCTTGGTTTTCAGCTCGCCGGCGGCGCGGATGTAGGGCAGGAGCGTCAGATGGATGACGATGGCGTTGTCGGGCCCGGCCTCCAGCTTGAACTGCCGGACCGCTTCCAGGAAGGGATGCGATTCAATGTCGCCGGC
>CAYOUR010000340.1:0-3059 GCA_964407145.1 uncultured Lentisphaeraceae bacterium
ACCAAGCCGGCAATACCAGAATCAATTTTGGTTTTGCCCATGGCGGTGGCAGTGTTGAGTTTGTTCTGGTTGGCGGCGAAGGCACGGTTGGCCAGCCCCTGCCAGGCGTTTTTGCCACCTTGCTGCTGGCCGGCAGCGTCGGCACGGCCTTGACCCGGAGAAACCGCAAGCGCAACTAAGTGTGTCGTATGGTTGCAGAGTTGAATTGACATTTTGGCTACCGGCGCCGTCCGACCAGACGGCGCCGGTTTTTTTTATGGTCGGTTCGAATGTCCTGGGCGGGTGTTGAGTTTCAGAACATGTTATTGATGGCGTTGACGGCCAGGTCGGCGAGTTTGAAGCCGCCGTCGGCGCCGACATTGCCGTTGATGATCAGTCCGCCGTAGCCGCCGAGGCGTTCGGCCTCGGGACTGGGCAGATAGCCGCCGGTGCCGCCGGAGAGCTGGACGACGAAGGTCTGTCTGGCCAGGGCGCGGGCCTTGATGATCTGTCCGAACATCAGGTAGAGTTCAAAGGGGTTGTTGACCAGGGCCACGTCGCCGAGGCGCAGCACCTGCAGGTCAAACGAGAAAGTCGGTTCCGCGTCCTGAGACTCATAGCGCCGGATGACGGCCTTGTTGTTCTGGATCAGGACAAAGTGGTGCAGCTTGCTGTCGTACGGTCCGGGCCGGCCGGGGATTTTCTCGTTGGCATGGGTCTGGCGGCAGAAATCCTCGAAGGCTTCTTTTTCCGGCATGGCCGCCACCAGCCGGGCCAGGGTGTTCTTGGCCTGGACGTAGTCCTGGTAGGATGCGCGCCGCCGCGGCAGGGCGACATGATGGCATTCATGTCGGAAGACCGGGTCGAAGTCGACACGGCCGGCCGTCTGCGCAAAGGCCGTCGTCACGGCCTGGGCGAGGCGTTCGGCGTGGACGGGGACGCCGTCCGCGTGCCAGAAGTCCGGCTCGGTGCGGAAGTTCCTGGTCAAGTCGCGCGGAGACTGGCAGCCGGCGGCGCTGACTTGGCAGAGCGTGTGGAAATTCGGGCCGAAGTGGCCTTTGAGCTGTTCGCGTGCGGCGCCCATGAAGTCGGAGGAAATCTCGTAGGTGGCCTCCATGACCTGGGACGGGCAGGCGGTGTTGACCATGGCGCCGGTCGGCTGGCCATGGTCATCGAAGGTGAAGAGGATTTCCACGCCGGAGTCTTCGCCGGCTTCCATGCCGACAAAGTCCGGCCGGGTGGTGTCGCCGTACATTTCGGCGGTGCCGTCGGCATAGACGGCACGGCGGCAATGGCCGATGCGGGCGATGCCGAAGCCCGGGGCGACGCCGCCGGGCTGCCGGCCGGTCCAGGCCTGGGAAACGGCGGCCAGGATTTGGCGTTGCAGGAAGGCGACGTAGTCGGCCGGGTCCAGGGCGTCGGGCTCCAGGGGCAGCCAGTCGCGGAACAGCCCGCCTGGTTTGGTGTACGGCGCGTTGTGCGTGTGGATGGCGTTCAGGAAAATCCGGTCCGGCGCGAGTTCGGGAAAGGCATGGTGGACGGCGGCGCGCACATCGTCCTGCAGGCTTGGCGGGATGCCGACCACGTCCAGGCTGATCATGACTGCCTGCTGGTCATTTTTTTCCAGAGCCAGGGCGACGGTCTTGATGCGGGAATGGATGCCGGTCGCCAGGCGTTGATAGTACTGGCCGGCCAGTTCGACTTTGGCGTTGTCGGGGGTGATGTCGGCTTCACCCCAGCCGATGCGGAGCTTGCTGTTCATGGGGCTTGACTTCCGTTTTGGTTGGCGGTTGAATGACAAGGTTTGCGGAAATTGAACGGTGGGGTCGGGGGCGCGGTCGGGAGGGCGTGCCCTTATTCGGCGACGGAGACCCACTGGCCGGCGGCGGCGGCTTCGCGGACTTTTTCGATCAGGTACTGGATACGCACGCCGCGTTCCAGAGTCGGGCCGATGGGGGTGCCGGAGTGCACGGAGTTCAAAAAGGTGTAGAGGCAATGGACGTGGCTGCGGATCCAGCCGATGGCGGCCTTGGGCGTGGGGAAGCCGGCTGGTGCGTCGTAGCGCTGGCCGCAGTCGATGGCCGTCCAGCCGCGGACGCCGCCCAGGGGCTTGGCGACTGCGCCGCAGTCATAATAATAAAGATGGTGCCAGTCGTTGGGGAGCATTTTCAGGGCGCCCTTGCTGCCGTAGATTTCGAAGCTCACTTCGTCTTCCGTGCCGGTGGCGATTTTGGAGGCGGAGACGTGGCCGATGGCTCCGGAGAGGAGGCGGACGGTGGCGAGCATGTTGTCCTCGGCATCGACGGCCACGCGCTTGGTCGGATCGGCGGCCGAGGGCCGGTCGGGATAGGCGATGCGGGTCGACGCGGTCAGGCTGGCGAACGGCCCGGCCAGGTGTTCGAGCAGGTCGAGGATGTGGCTGCCCAGGTCGGCGGCGACGCCGCCGCCGGCCGCGCCGGAGAGTTTCCACTTCAGCGGGGCATTGGGGTCGGCACTGCCGGAATGCAGGTAGGCGCCGCGGAATTCGAGGACCTCGCCGATGGCGCCGGCGTCAATCATCTGCTTGGCGCGCATGGTGACTGGGAAAAAGCGGTTCTGCAGGGTCATCTGGGAGATGCCGCGGTAGTTTTTGAGCGCTGCCTGGATGTGGCGGGCTTCCTCGTAGGTCGCGGTCAGCGGTTTGTCGCAGTAGATGTGCTTCTGGTGCCTGATGGCGGCGAGGACGGCATCGCCATGCAGGTGGTTCGGCGTGCAGATGTCGACGATGTCGATGTCGGGGTTGTCGGTGATGGCATGGAAGTCGGTGACGGCATGGGGGGCGCCGATTTGGGCGGCGCCCTTCCGGGCCGTCTCGGGTCTGGAGGTGCACACGTGGGTGATCTCCGTCCGGAAGTCGTCCTGGTCATAGAACAGGGGCAGATTCAGGTGGCCATAGGCATGGACCTTGCCGATGAAACCGAATCCGATCATGCCGACGCGGTATGTCTTCATGGTGAGTCTTTCGTTGGGGTTTTCAGGAGCCGGCCGGCCGTGGCGGAAGAACGGCCGTGGCTCAGGCCAGTTCCTTTTCCGTTTCCGCG
>CAYOUR010000341.1:0-3046 GCA_964407145.1 uncultured Lentisphaeraceae bacterium
CGTACCACCGCATTTCGCACTTTGACCGTCATTATCAATCGGTGACCGGTTACCTTCGGGACTTCTGGGGACCGATTGGGCCGTCGGGACTCTGGGGACGCCTTGACGCCAGTGTCGCCTCACTCCGCGACCAGGCGATTGTCGGGATGCGTGAAGACGATGGGTCGCATGGGCGCTCCGAGCCGGACCGTGTGGTCCTCAAAGACATCATGCAGGCGCAGGCGCCAGACTTCGTCCGCCGGCGTCGGCTGACGTTCCGCCTGCACGAACTGCATGCCGGCAAAACGCGGCTTGCTGTCCCGCACCGTGCCAGCCGCGTCGATCAGCTCCACGGCCAGCGGCTCGCCCATGGAACTGGAAACCTGCACCTGGACCTTTTCCAAGTCAGCCGGGACCACGAAATACAGGTCGCTTTCCGAACGGAACAGATGCAGCCCGGTGCTGGCGGAAAAACCCCAACCGGCCCGGGAGGATTCGACGATGACGGCGTGGCCATTGGTTTTATAGGCAAAGGTAAAGACGCCAGTGCTTTTCGGCGTGAACGAATAGGTGAAGACTTCCTGGTCGATGATGAACTGGTCGCCATCCGTGCCATTGGCGTCGCGGATGACGACGGGCAGCCGGACCGGGCCCTTCGCCTTCCAGGCGACCTTGAAGGTGATGTCGACCGTCTCCCCGGCCCGCGCATACTGCACCAGCTCAATGGCGCCGCGCGTCTGCGCCGTGTTGCCCGTAACCGCCGCGGACGCGGCCGGCCGCAAGTTCCGGGTATCGAGAACGAGGCTCCGGAAGGAGCGCATCCCGGGATTGCCGCGATGCTTCTCATAGATCGGCGTAAAGTCGACCTGTTTTTCCTGACCGTCTTCCTGCCGGACCGTGATGGCGCCGGCAAAAGGCCGGATGGCCGCGACGCCGAGCGACATGATCTCAAAGACCGGCCGCGTCAGCGGCTGCAAAATGACCAGGTTGCCAAAATCGATCCCGTCCATGTCGTCCATCTGACTGGAGGCGAGCATGATCGGCGCAACCTCATTGTTCCGGTTGTCGATGACGCAGTCGCGCAGGGTGAAGGTGACGCCATGCACGCGCTGATGCCGGATTTCCAGCGGATGGCGACCGGTCGGGGCCGACATCGTGCAGCCGATCATGGTGATGGCGCCCTGCAGGGCGTGGTCCTTCGAACCCGGGACGCTGCAGACCACGCCGCCGTTGTTGCCATGAACCCGGCAGTTTTTGACGGTGATGGAGACCGGCAGCTTCGAGGTGTGCCCCAGTGAAAAATAAATGCCGTGGGAGGCGTTGCCGTAGATGTCGCAATCCTCCATGACGCAATTGACAAAAAAGTCGGAATCACGGTTGGGCTCGAAGTCGATGCCGGCCTGCGGCGGCGTGCCGCTGGTGTTGATCAGCGTGCATTTTCGGATCAGCAGGTTCTCCGCGCTGATGACGCTGATGGCCTGACGGTGGTGGTCCGCAATGTGGAGATTCTCCAGGGTGACATTCCTGCAGCCGGGAGCGCCGAGATAGACGCCGTCGCCGCCGCTGGCCAAAATGGCCAGGTCCTTGATGACGATGTCGTCGGAACCGTACAGGGCTATCGCGTGGCGCCATTCCGAATGCGCGTAGCGGGCCGCGTCCTGATAGTCGGCCTTGTTCATCTTCAAGACAGCCTTGCCCTCGCCGCGCATGGTCAGATTCCGGACCCCCCTGACACTGAACAGAAAGGCGCTCCGGGAAAGAAAAGCACCCGGCTTGGCCTGGACTACGACACGGTCGGCAAAAACCAGCTCCTGGTTGCTGCGGGCGGTAAGGGGCTGGACGATATAGTCATGGCCGGGATAATCAAACAGCACCGTCCCGGCGCCGGAATCAATGGCGGCCTGGACGGCCGCGGTGGCGTCGGCCGGATCCGGCAGGAAGTCCGTGACCTTGACCATATGGGCTGAAAGCGTCAGAACACAAAAGGAAAACGACAGCGAAAACAGCAGTTGCGGCAGAATACGTCTCATGGCGATGTTCCTGTTTGAAGTGATGGCTGAAAGAGTACGATTCAAGGATGGCCGACGGTACATTTCATGCCGTCATAGGCGAGAGTATAGCCCTGACTGGCCAGCAGCGGGGCAAAAAAGGCCTGTTCGGGACATAGCGTCCTGGCCAGGTGCGAACAGAACAGCGTCGTTTCCGGGCCGATGGCCCGGGAATGGGCCCGGAGAACACGGGTCATGGCCTTGACCATGGCCAGGTTGCAATGCTCGCTGACCCGCCAGTCATCGCTGTCGCCACAGGTGAGGTCCCAGACGATCGCCGTCAGCGGCGCCGGCCGACGCCGCAGGAAGCCCCAGGTCGAGGCGGGCAGCCACGCGCCATCCAGTGCGTAGAACAACGTATCACCGGCGGCGTTGGTCATCATCAGGTGTGCGGCTTTTTCACCGTCGTCGCAGTTATGGCTGGCCGCCAGCGCCTGACAGGTGAAGCCCGGCCCTGTGAAAGTCTCGCCCGGCGAGTAGGACACAACTTCCAGGCGGCCGGCCAACTCCGGCGGCGTCTGGGCCCGCGCCACCGCGATGGCATTCAAGTGCAGACGCAACGGACCGGCCTGCCGGCGCCGCCGCCGGGTCAATTCGCAAATCACCCGGAAATCAAAGTGGTCGCCATGCGGATGGCCGATGATGATGTCCGTCAGCCGATTGAGGTCAACACGGAATTCCTCCAGCGCCCCCATGGCCATGGGGCCGCAATCGACCAGGACGCGCTCGTCGAGCAGCATGGAGGCATAGCGGCGGCCACTCCGGACATAGGCGCCGGGATCGGGCCAGTCGGCCGCGCCGGTGCCAAGAAAGTGAAGTTGCATGGCAGACCTGTTGATGATGAAAAAAACGTTGCCGCAGTCGTCAATGGACCAAACGCGGCGGGGGAAAAAAGCAGACTGATTCAAAGATACTATAATCGCGCCTGGCTCCGGTGAAGACCAATGGCGAGAAAAAATGCCGTCGCCGCGTAACCGGTCACCGGTTGAGAATTGCGCCATGGTATGGTGTCGTCGTCC
>CAYOUR010000342.1:0-3046 GCA_964407145.1 uncultured Lentisphaeraceae bacterium
GCGCTGGTCGGCCAGGCGGACGCCCTTGCCGAAGCCCTGCGCCAGGCCATCCAGTCGCCGGCGCCCTCCTCACCACTGCAGGAGGACGGCCTGTTCCGGGGAAAAGCCCCCCAGGTACAGGCGGGGTTCATAGCCATTGCCATTGGCGTAACTGGCATTGAGGCGCAGATTCAGGCGCAAGCGCCGGTCCGCGACCGGCAGCGTCGCCAGAGGCCAGCGCAGAACGGCTGCGCCATCGGCGCGCACGGCATAGCCCCCCGCCGGACCCAACGGCGCACCGTGCCCAAGGACATGCTGAAAATTGTCGTTCTGCAAGGCCATGCCGCCCTTATCCCAGCTCAGGTTCAAGGTCACCGGGAAGGTCACACCCATCGTATCAATCACGTAGACGGACAGGGCGCGGGCGGCCTCAGAACTGGCCGCGGCCGCGGGCGCGACCTCAAGCACAAAATCGTCACCCTCAATCAAAAAGCGCCAGGAATAGCCGCCGCCGTCGGCTGGCCGCCAGTCGCCGGCCGCAGCGACTGGCGGCGCATCCGCCAGCTGGAAAAACCTCTGCCAAGGCGTTTGGCCGACCGACATCTTCGCGGCCAAGGCGTCAATTTCCGGCAGCACGGCGGCGCGAATCTGCGCCGCGCGCCGCCGAAGCAGCCCGGGGTAGTAACGGTGGCACAACGCCTCGGAGTGAAAACCAAGCCGCGAATCCGCCTCGCACAGTTCCGCCAACTCCAGCGCCAAGGCCGCCTCGCGCTCGGCCAGACGACGCATCTCCGCCAAAGGCCCGGCGCCGCTGCCCTCGGCATACAGCTGCTGCCGCAGCTGGTAGAATTGCAGCAGGTTAACGGCATTCTCGAAATGCAGCCCCAACGCCTCAGCCAGACAGAGGTCATGGCGGCGTTCGGGGTTGAGCAAGCCCGGCATCAGCGCCTGCCGCAGGAAGCCCAGGCCCTCCTGCCATCCAGCTGACACCTGTTGCATCAAGACCAGGGCTTCATCCAGGGAGAACCCGGCCAGGGCTTCGCCGACGGCGTCGCCGCTGGGCGGGAAAATCGGCTTCCACGGCGGTGACAATGGCCGTAGCCGCGGATAGACCGACATCTGCCAGACGGCGCCCGCGTTCTGCGGCCCATAGTACTGAAACATCAGCGAGAACGGCATCTTCTCGTACGCCGTGCTGAACCGCTCCCAGGCCTGGGCCACGGCGGCCGACGCCGCGCCCCAGACCGGCGACGCCAACTCACGCAGAAAGTCCCCTTCAGCCTGGCTGAAATCCGCAAAGGCCAGCCGCCCACCCGCCTGGTTCATCAGGCCGGGATAGTTGCCGACGTACCAGCAGAACATGGCGTGGTTGACGCCCAGCTCGCGCATGGCCCGCAGCTTCCGGTAGACCAGACCCGGCGCCGGGATGAAGGGCACGACGCCCAACTCGTAGCTGCAGCCAATCTGCAGCTTGGCCGAGACCTCCACGCCGGCCTGGCGGGCCGCGGCCGCCTGGCGCACAAACCGCTCGGACGGGCCGACATAGCTGAGCCAATAGTCGCCGCCATGGTGCTCACGCCCCAGCTGCATCTTGGCGCCGCCGGATTCATAGTTGAACTGCGCCACGACGTCGGCTGGCACGGCGGCGCCGATCGCATGCGCCCAGGGCGCGTGCTCGTCCACATGCGGGAAGTAGAACCAGCTGATGAAGGTCGCCTGGGGCGCGGCGGCATGAATCCCCGCCGCCATGGCCGTCAGGCTGTCCCGGATGACATCGCCATGCGGCCGCGAGCCGCAGCGCGGACAGGGAATGGGCGCGTCGACCGACCCGCCCAAGGCAGACAGGCAGGTGGTGCCGCGTTCGCCGTGGGTGATGTTGATCAGCCCGCCCAGGTCCGGCGCCTGCCGGAACACGCCGCAGGTCAGTTCCTGCAGGTACTGCCGGGTCGCCGGCGAGCTCGGACAAAACAGGCGCCGGCCGCCCACGGTTGCTCCGAACAGCTCAGGATGCGCCGCCGGCAACGGGTCGTCGGCCAGCACGGAAAAGGGCTCGATGCAAAACAGATAGACCTTGATGCCATAGCGGGCGCATTGGCGAATCGTTTGACGCAGCTTGGCGACACGGCGGTCGGCCTGCGGGTCGCGAGGCGTGAAGCTGGTTTCACTCAATTCCCGCAAGGCCCCCACCAGCCAGAGACCGTTGATGCCTTCGTGCGCCAGGCGGTTCAGGTACTCATCCGGATAATAGTTGACATCGTCGAGCAACTCGTCCGTATTAACCGGCCAGCGTTTCACCGGGCTGAAAAAGCACCGGCTGATGCGGGTTTTCAGCCATGGCCGGCGCTGCCAGGAGCCACAAGCCAGGAACGGCCCGTCGGCCGATAGAAGCATATCCTCGAAAGCGAAGATGCCACGCCGGATGCCCTCCGCGTCATTGGCGCTGATGGTCGCGCCGTGTTCGCCGATGGCGACCTTATGCGCTTCGTCGCCGTCGGTTGCCGACGACGTGACCGTCACGCTATAGACCCGGTCAGCTGGTGCGGAGCTGTCGGCGGCCAGGGCCCCATCGCGCAACAGGCGATCCAAGTCGTCATACGCGGTATCAAGCCGGCCATCGGGGTCGGGGAAGTCCCGCCGGATACGCACGCCGCCGGACAGGTCGGCTTCCCCGACCCGAGCGGAAAGCCGTTCCCGGCGCAGGTGGCGCGGGGCCGGCTTCTGCAAGTCGTCCACAAAGGTCCAGGCCGAATTCGGCGGCGGCGCCGGCCAGCGGGCCAGGAGCTCCTCGGCAGTCGGATAAACGCGTTTTGACACATCTCCAGTCAACGGCGTGGTCATGATTTTTCCTGTTTTCCTCAACGGGACACCCATTTTCCCAAAAGAACCACAGATGAACACAGATGAACACAGATGAACACAGATGAACACGGATGGACACTGATCTCCATTCATGGAAGAAACGCATCAGGCCTTGACAACGGTCGGAATCACATCTCGCCCGGTGCGGGTTCGGCCTGGTCAAAGGCCGCGACACTGTGGAAGCGCACGATCTGCCGGCAAGGCCGGC
>CAYOUR010000343.1:0-3027 GCA_964407145.1 uncultured Lentisphaeraceae bacterium
GACGACATCCGGCAGTCTGAAAGTTCACAAATGTTCATCACAAGATTTCGCACATCAACCTATTTTTTGACGAAGGTGCAGAACAGCCGGTGAATTCCGACCGCGCTGTCACAGGCGATGATCCGGCTGATGTTCTTTTCTTCGGCCAGGATGGCGGCCACGTGGGCGACAAACTGCAGATACGGCTCTTCCGCCTGCTTCGGGCAAAGACTCATCACAAAAATCCTGTTCTTCTGGCCAGGATCGTCATCTTGCGGGCAGCCCTTCCGGCTGATGCCGATCGCGGCCACCAGCTCCTTCACGCCGGATGTCCGGGCATGCGGCAAAGCCACGCCTTCAGAAAAACTGGTGGAAACCACCGCCTCCCGCGTCAACACGTCCTGCAGGCACATCTCCGGGTCGGCCAGGCGGCCAGTGCTGGCCAGGACACGAATCATCTCCTGAATCGCCTCGCTGCTGCTCTGCGCCCGCAAATCCGTCACAATGCTTTCCGGGGTGACGACCCGGCTGACGTCAACCGCCACCTTGGGCTTGCTCCCGACCGGATCCAGACCATGGATGATCGCCTCGTCCATCCCGATCGGCCGAGTCGCCGCCTTCAAGTCGGAAAGATTCCGGTTCAGCTCGACAAAGGTCTCGTACATTGCCGTTTTCAGCAGCATGACCTCGCTGACATTCGACTCGAAGTCCAGTTCATTGCCGTTGACATGCAGGGTGAACGTCGTGCTCTCCTTGCGGAAATGAGTGACGCCGCCCTCGCGGTCGACCTCGGAATGGCGAAAACCATCCAGCCGAAGATTGTCAATAATAGCCCGCAAAATAAAGTCACGGACAAATTCCGAGGGAAGGACGAATTTGGTGTGCACGAGCGACACATCGTCGACTTCCTTCTTGACGCCACGCCGGCGGACTGACAGGACGAACGCCAGCAACGGCGGCGCCGCCAGGGTGGTCAGCAGCGTCATGATGATGGTGATGCCGAACAGCCGCGCGTCAATGACCGGCACGCTGGCCCCGTCGACGGTCATCATCGTGGTGGCGCCAATGCCGGCGATAATCAGGGCGACCTCGCCGCGCGGAATCATGCCAATGCCGATTCGGGCCGCGCCCAGCAGGTTGAAGTTCATCAGATACGCCGGCAGACCGCAGCCGATGACCTTGGCCAGAACCGCCAGAACACTGTAGAGAATGCCGAATTTGAGCACTTCGGCGTCGGCCAGGACCCGAATGTCGACCAGCATGCCCATGACCACGAAAAAGACCGGCACCAGGAAGTCATAGACGCCATGCAGGGAACGCTGCAGCGAAAAGGCGATGTCGGTTTTAGACAAGCAGAGGCCCGTGACATACGCCCCCACGATCATGGCCAGGCCTACCTGCTCGAAGAAGCCGGCCAGCAGCAGCGCCAGGCCAAAGGCCAGGATGGAGTACGTGGCCGAAGGCCGGAACTTCTTCAGGAACTTGGCAATCTGGTGGGCCGACGCCAGGCCGAGCGCGGTAACGCCCAGCCAGATGCCGACGCTCTTGACGGAGATGACGCCGATCCTGCCCCAGTCAACCGCGCCGTTGCCGGCGCCGGCCGCGCCCAGCAGCCCCATGACCACGGCCAGGCAGATGATGCCCAAAACGTCGTCGATGACCGCCGCCGCCAGAATCGTCGTGCCTTCCGGCGAATCCATGCATTTCTTTTCCGACAGGATTCTGGCCGTGATGCCGACCGAAGTCGCGGTACAGAGGATACCGAGGAAAAGCGACCGCGGGTCCATGAAAGTTGTATCCATGGCCAGCATACACAGCCCGGCGCCGAACACGAAGGAAAAAAGCACACCGCCCAGGCCGACGACCGTCCCGGCCACGGAATAGCGGAACAACAGCCGCAGGTCCGTCTCCAGACCGGACATGAACAGGAGGACGATTGAACCCAATGTGGCAATGCCGTACAGGGCCGTCGACACTGGAATCGCGCCTTGTTCCGGCAAGGGGAAGAGTCCATGCCCAAAGCCAGGAATCCCGATGCTGAGGCTGCCCAGCAAGTACGGTCCGATGATGATTCCGGCCAGCAATTCGCCCAGCACCGGCGGAATCCTGAGCTTCTGCGCCGCCTTGCCGCAAAAACGCGCCGCGAATAGAATCATCCCAAGCTGAATCGCCAAAAGAGAAATCTGCGCTACGACCGATGTTTCGTGATCCATCTGGACACCTGCCTTCACCATTGCCATGCTCTTGCCCGCCGGACAGTTGTCCGCCATCCCCCTCCCGGCGCCTCCGGGGCAAAGCCTTTCCAGGTCAGCAAAGGCAGAAGAAGGGATTCAGGGCCGCAAAGAAAAAAACCAACCTGACTTGCGGCATCTTCGCCACGCCGTGGCGGTGTCGCCGTCCGGACTGCAAGTCAGCTTCACGGGTGTCGCGCAACCGCGACGTGCCACACTGCTCAGGTCATCCTTGGCGGACCGGCCCGAGTCACGATGCACGAAAAAACGGCACGGTCGCGAAGACAGTCGGGCGCGCCCCCGGCAACGGGACAGGCCACGGCGACCGGCGGGGAAACGACGCCAGTCAGACCGCCACACAACGACAGCCAGAAACGGCCTTGACTCGCTGATGAGCACTCTTCAAGCAGCCCAGCCAGAACATGGCGGGGGGCCTCCTCGGCCTCCGATTGTGCCGACCAAGGCGCTGTCCACAGGCTTGCCGTGCTCTCACTGGATTTCTCGACTGCCGTCCACGAGGCCTCGGCATGGCTGAACAGCAGCACCAGCCCAAACAAAACCAGCAGCGACGCCAAGCGCTGCCAGAACCGATGCCCTGACTTCGGCGTCCAAACTGAAAACATCGTGCAAAAATGTTTGAATTGGGAGGTTTTTGACATAAATGTCCTATCTTGTCATATCATAATATACGACAGGCGCCATTTTTTGCAATGAAGCAACACAGTTTTCCCTCTGGCGACAGTAACCGGTCACCCATTGATAATGACGGTCGACGTGCGAACTGTGGTGATAGGCGCTTGATTTCAGCCTGCAGTAT
>CAYOUR010000344.1:0-3025 GCA_964407145.1 uncultured Lentisphaeraceae bacterium
CAGGCTTATTTGCCGGGCATCATGCAAGGACGACGGCACCCTACCATGGCGCCATTCTCAATCGGTGGCCGATTACCCGTCCGGCGGCGGGTTGCGGGCGTGCCGGTGGCAAGACGGCAGAGCCGGCTTATATTACATGTTTTACTTTTATGCGGATGGAGGCGGCAGGCGCCGCACCGAATTCAGGCAGCGAAGGGATCATGAATGATGGCAGGCAAGCGTGTTTTATCCGGCGTCCAGTCTTCCGGGACGCTTCATCTTGGCAATTATTTCGGCATGATGCGTCCGGCTCTGCAGATGCAGGAGGAGAACGAGTGCTTCTACTTCATTGCCAACTACCACGCCTTGACGCAGCTGCCGGAGCCGGCGCTGTTCCGGCAGCGGACGTTTGACGTCGCGGTGGATTTCCTCGCCTGCGGCCTGGACCCGGCCAAGACGGTGTTTTTTCGGCAGTCGGATGTGCCCGAGGTGCAGGAATTGAGCTGGATACTCGGCTGTCTGACGCCGGTCGGACTGCTGGAGCGCTGCCACAGCTACAAGGACAAGCTGGCGCATGGCCAGGAGGCCAACCACGGGCTGTTCAGCTACCCGGTGCTGATGGCGGCGGACATCCTGCTGTATGACACGCACCTGGTGCCGGTCGGCAAGGACCAGAAGCAGCACCTGGAAGTCACCCGGGACATCGCCATCCGTTTCAACAACCACTATGGCGAGACGCTGGTGGTGCCCGACCCGATGATCCAGGAGGAGGTTGCGGTCATCCCTGGCCTCGACGGCCAGAAAATGTCGAAGAGCTACAACAACACCATTGAGATTTTTGGTGAAGGCAAGCCGGTCCGTCAGAAGTTCATGCGGATCGTGACGGACTCGACGCCGATGGAAGACCCGAAGGACCCGGAGAAGTGCAATATCTTTGCGTTGTTCAAGCTGATCGCGACGCCGGAGGAGATCGAGGAACTGCGACAGCGTTACGTGGCTGGCGGCATGGGCTATGGCCATGCCAAGCAGGCGTTGTTTGACAAGTACACGGAGTACTTCGCCGCCATGCGTGAACGCCGCAAGGAACTGGTGGCCAAGCCGGAGCTGGTGGAGGACGTCCTGCGCGACGGCGCGGCCCGGGCCCGCAAAGTCGCCCGTGCGACGCTGGACCGGGTGCGGTCCGCGGTGGGTCTGGCGTAGTTGGAGCCCGTCGAGGGGCGTCGTTTGGTTCAGGCCAGGGGGCGGGAAGGCGCACGGCGCTTTCCCGCCCCCTGGCATTTTCCCGTCTGTCTCCCATCAGCCGCGCGTTCCGTGGCCGTCTCCGGGCGCTTGGCGTCAGTAACGACAGGTTGAGTTTTGGCGGGCAGGGGGACTGCTTGTCGCGCATGCCTTCAGGGCATGGGCCATTCGGCAGCGGGCCATTCTGGCGCGGGCGCCGATGCCGGGGCGTCGTTTTTGCTGGCGTCGTCCGTGGTTTCCTGGTTTGTTTGTGCGGGGGCGACGCTGTTTGCCCCGTTTGTCCGGGCGACGTCATTGAGGAAGTCGGTCAGATACAGCCGGGCCAGCTCCTGGTTGTCTTCAAGGCTGGTTTGCAGTTGGAAGGACGCCCAGGCGTCGGTCGGTTTCCAGAGGTGTCGGAAGTTGAGGAAGCTGCCGGTTGACAACTGGTTGCTGCTATACCAGGCCCAGACCATGATGTGCAGGTTGTCCCGGGCGGCGACGATTTCGTGGACATACAGGGTCCTGGATTCGAGTCGGACCGGCTGGCTGTTTTCCGACAGGATGGTCCAGCCGCTGGTTCGCAGGCAATGGCTGGCGGGATGGACTTGGTGGACGTCATCGCCGCAGTTGACGGCCAGGACGACGATGGTCGAGGCGTCGGAGGCAAAGAAGTATTTGCCGATTTGGTTGTCGCCGAAGAACTGCCGGTCGCTGTCGGTGACGGGCAGTTCGCGTCCGAGGTAGTCACCGAAGGCCATGCTGGTGAAGTCGGGGATGAACGCCGGCGCCTTGGCGTGGATGTTGGCGAGATGAAAGACGCCGATGGCGGCGAGCACGGCGAGGCCGGTGCCCGTGAAGCAGAAGGACTCACAGGACGGAGCGGCCTTGCGGAGCAGGTTGACGATCAGCCAGGCGATGGCGGCGACGGCGATGACCACCATGATGACCAGTCCGTCGATGAGCAGCGGGCCGGAAAAGTATCCGAGCCAGTAGCGCAGGCTGGTTGACATCAGCATGAGCAGGGCGAAGGCCGGCACGAGGCAGTAGGCGCTGCGCCAGCCGGCGGCGAGCCAGAGGACGGCCCAGGCGAATCCGATGGCGCCGATGATGGACAGGGCGTGGATGTCGCGGGTCATGCCGGCCAGGATGGCGGCGGCCGCCGGAAGCAGCGCCAGCAGCGCTCGGCGGTCCCAGCCCTGCATGCGCTCCCGGACGACCGGCGCGGCCGCCGCCGCGGCGGTCAGGAAGAGCAGTCCGAACACCCAGCCCGGTCGGTCGAGCGGCGAAGTCCTCCAAGCCTGGACGATGTAGGGCATTTTGATGGCCAGGGGGATGAATCCCAGGATGGCGGCGAGGCCAAGCCGGAAAGAGCGTTTTGCCGTCATGTTGGCGCCTTTGGTGAACCCTTTGGGTCTGGAATGGTTGGAGGGCATGGCTATTGTGGCGGACGGGCTGGCGGGCTGATGGGCGCCAGGGGCTGCCGTCCCGACTTGGGGCGGGGCGCCGTGCGTTCATTGCCCGGTCGTGGCGCCGTTTCCGCGGCCGGTGCGGCGGGTTGGCGACCCGTCCGACCCGTGTTTCAGGTGTGTTGCTGACGGTTGGGCGTGGGCGTTGGCCCGGGCGCGCACGGGCGGCGGACCCGCACAGCGACCCAGCGGGAACGCCTGCCGGAAACATGGCTGAAAACGCCGGTTGCCAGTGAAATCCCGCTCGATCCGCAGACGCGCGCAGAGGAAGCGTTGATGATGGGCCTGCGGATTGCGGAAGGCATTAGCGCGGAGGGCTTTGAAGCGCGCACTGATGTGCCGCTCATGAGCGTGATCGA
>CAYOUR010000345.1:0-3016 GCA_964407145.1 uncultured Lentisphaeraceae bacterium
CGCCTGCAACTCCCGCTCGGCAGCCCCCGTTCCGAATTCCGGCCCTGCGCCGACGGCCAGTTCGGCGGCGTGCTGAAGGTCTTCCGCGAATGGAAGATCTGTGGCGATACAGCCTGGCTGCGCCGCTTGTGGCCGGCCGTCCGCCAGTCCATCGATTTTGCCTGGGCGCCGACCAACCAGGACCGTTGGGACCCCGATCAGACCGGCGTCCTCCACGGTCGTCAGCACCACACCCTGGACATGGAGCTGTTCGGCCCGGAGTACCGGCGCTGCTCCGTCATCGGCGGGTCGAACGCCTGGCTGACGGGCTTTTATCTCGCCGCCCTCAAGGCCGGCGCCGAAATGGCCATCGCCTGCGACGACCCGGAGCCGGCCGAGTTGTATCGCCGACTCTTCGAACGCGGCCGGCAATGGGTCCGCCAGAACCTGTTCAATGGCGAGTACTTCATCCAGCAGATTGACCTGGGCGACCAGGGTCTGCTCGAGCCCTATCGCGAAGATCCGGCCATCCGCGGCGCCTATTGGAGCGATGAGCACGGCGAGATGAAGTACCAGATCGGCGACGGCTGCGGCATTGACCAGGTCCTGGCCCAATGGCACGCCGACCTGATCGGCCTCGGCGACGTCCTGGATCCCGAGCAGACGCGCAGCGCCCTGCAGGCCATCTGGCGCCACAACTACCAGCCATCGATGCGCGACGTCGTCAATCCCTGCCGGCTTTTCTGCCTGGATGACGAAGCCGGCACGGTCATGTTTTCCTGGCCGGCAGGCAAGCGCAAGCCCGTCATCCCGGTCCCCTACGCCGAAGAGACCATGCACGGTTTTGAATACCAGGCCGCCAGTCACCTCATCAGCCGCGGTCTGATTGACGAGGGCGTGGCCATGGTGCAGGCCGTGCGCGACCGCTATGACGGCGAACGGCGAAACCCCTGGAATGAAATCGAATGCGGCAGCAACTACGCGCGTTCCATGGCCAGCTACGCCTTGCTCAACGCCTTCTGCGGCCTGCAGTTCGACCTGGTTCGCAAAACAATCGGCTTTCGGCCGCCCCGGATTCATGCCGGCCGTTTCCGTTGCTTCTGGTCGCTGGGGACCGCCTGGGGCGAAATCGACATCCGCCCCCGACAAACGTCTCTCCGGGTCCTGTATGGCAGCCTGACGCTCAAAAGCCTGGTTCTGGACCACGTCCAATGCGACGCCGGCGTCAAAGTCACGCTCGGGCGCCGGCGCCTGCCCTGCCGTGTTGCCGAGGGCGCCATCAACTTCGACCAGGAAGTCCTCATCCCGGCTGGAACGGCGCTCAAAATCGCCGGGGGGCCATAAACGGAGGCAGCGGAACGGCGGACAGGGCTGTTACGCCGGGGCGGCGGCAGTTCCCGATGCCGCCGCAAGACAGCCTCGGGAACTCTTGCCCCAAATGCGGTTGAGATCAGGCGTTGACCACGTTTGCGGGCCGGCCATCCAGAAAGGCGCGGACGTTGCTGACGGCCATTTCCATCAGGCGCTGGCGTGCGGCGCGGGTCGCCCAGGCGATGTGCGGGGTGACGAGGCAGTTTTTGGCCTTCAGCAGCGGATTGTCGGGCGAGGGCGGTTCCTGGGCGAGCACATCAAGGCCGGCGCCGGCCAGGCGTCCGGCATTGAGGGCGTCAGCCAGGTCCTGTTCGTCGACGAGTGCTCCGCGGGCGGTATTGATCAGGAAGGCCGACGGCTTCATCAGAGCCAGGCGTTCAGCGTTGATCATGGCGCGATTGGCGGCGGTCAGGGGGCAGTGCAGGCTCACGACGTCACTTTGACCCAGAAGGGTCTCCAGCTCGACAAAGCCGGTGTGCCGGTCGGTTTTCACCGAGGGGCTGTAGGCCACGGTTTTCATGCCCAGGGCGCGGGCGACGGCGGCGGCGGCACGGCCGATTCGGCCATAGCCGATCGACCCGAAGGTCAGTCCGTCAAGTTCGAGCAGGGGAAAGTCCCAGTAGCAGAAGTCCCGGCAGGCGCACCAGCGGCCCTCGCGGACAGTGCGGGCGTGATGGCCGACCTGCTGCGTCAGCTCCAGCAGCAGGGCGAAGGTCATCTGCACCACCGACGGGGTGCTGTAGGCCGGGATATTGGTGACGGCAATGCCGTGCTGGCGTGCGGCCGCGGCGTCAACGACATTGATGCCGGTGGCGAGCACGCCGATGTACTTCAGCCGGGGCAGTGCCGCAATCGTGTCGGCGTTGAGCTCGGTCTTGTTGGTGAGCACGACCTCCGCCTCGCCGGCGCGTTCCAGCACCAGCTCTGCCGGGGTGTGATCATAGACGGTACATTGGCCCAGGGCCTCCAGGCCATCCCAGCTCAAATCGCCGGGATTCAGGGCATGGCCATCAAGAACAACAATCGTCGTGGTCATATAAGGTGTCTCCAAATCAGGGTCGTAACCGGCGCCAGAACGTTTTTTGGCCGGGGGCCTCGCCGACCGGTCAGAGGTGCGCTGGCGATGCGAAGACAGGCCGGGCGTTTCGCCGCGTCGTCATCTTACTGTATCGTCCAGGACGCCCGAATCAATCAGCCAGCCCTTGAAATCGACTCAAGGCGCCAGCGGCAGGGTTTTACGGCGAGCGTCCGTCGCCGTTCGCGACCGTGGCTTCGGTACAGTCCCGGCACCGGCGGGCGTCCGTTCGCAACCGGTCAGGGTACAACCCGACACACCGCCGGGACAATTTGCCGGAAACACGCGTCTGGCAGCATGTACGCCCAATCACGGTGTTTCATCGGAGCTGTTGACAACTGGGCTTTTGGAAACGGTCAAGGCATGAGCCAACAAAACCCCAAGCACTCCTCACGCGCGCGACAAATGTTGCGGGGGCGACATGAGCCCGGCCGTCCCAGAACCAGCCCCCCTCGCGCGATCGACAAATATCAGGTCATCATCCTCGAATCCGGCAAGCGACTGACAGCCCCCATCCCACGCGCGCGCGACAAATATCTCATCAAGGCCGGGGAAATCGACGCCGCAGACCCCCACCCCACGCGCGCGCGA
>CAYOUR010000346.1:0-2962 GCA_964407145.1 uncultured Lentisphaeraceae bacterium
GGAGAAGCCTAGGTTTCGACCATGACCTCTTGACAATCCTGGCAGTTCAGCAGTTGCGGGATGTTGCTGAACTCACCGGCGAGCTGTCGGATTCGTGCGTGGTTGACATGGTCAAGCACGACGGCGGGGGAAAAGGCAAGACCGTCTTCAGGTGTGCTTTCAATCTGGATGTCGGTCAACTGCAGGCGCTGCAGGTGTTGAAAATAAAAGGCGTGTCCGCGGCAGAAAGGCGGCAGAAACCCCGGATGATTCTCGGCCGAGGGGGGCTTGACCATCGTTAACCTGACATGACGCAGGCGGATGTCTTCGGCGATGGCCAGGCCGTTGTTCAGGAAATTGCTGGTTTCCTGGCCGGTGGCGGAGATGTTCTCCAGGCAGATATTGCGGAAGCCAGCCGGGCTTCGACATTCTCCCCGGGCATACAGACGGAATGGCGAGTAGGCGTTGATGATGATATTGCTGAACAGGATGTTTTCAATCAGAACGCCGCAATCCCAGCGCGGCGGATGGTGCCATTGTGAAAAGAGTATACCCTTGGTGGCCTCCTTGATGATGCAGTTGCTGACCACGACGTTACGCAGCACCGACTGTTCGCCGGATGGGCCGAGACGAATGCCGCCAAAGCGGGTGCTGATGATGCAATTGCTGATGGCCACGGTGTCAAGGGCGTGCCTGGGGCCGCCCCTGGCCTCGTTGGCCCGCAGGGCAATGGCGTCGTCGCCCGCCTGAATGTCACAGTCGGCGATCACGACATCCTCGCAGCAGTCCGGGTCAATGCCGTCGCCGTTTGGGGTCTTCCAGTCATTGATGATCTGCACGCCGCGAAGCACCACCTTTCGGCAGGCATAGGGCCAGACGGTCCAGTAAGGTGAATTGATCAAGGTGACGTTTTCCATGCGGACGTGGTCGCATTCCAGAAACGCCACCATCTGCCCAGGACGCCAGCGTTCGGGCCGGAAATCCCAGCGCCAGGCCGTACCCGATTCCGTGGCAAAAAAGGCCGGGCTGTTGCCGTCCAGACAGCCTGGGCCGGTGATGGCGCAGCGGCTCTGCCGCCAGGCGGAAACCAGGTGGGTCCCGGAAACGCTTTCAGCCGCCGAACCGGTGTCATAGGGCGCCAGGGAACTGCGGTACGCCTCCCGACGGGAACTGCCTCGCAACGTGCAACCCTGCGCAAGATGCAGTTCAACGTTGCTTTTCAAGAACAGACTCCCGGTGCCAAACACACCAGCTGGACAGATGACCACGCCGCCACCGTGCTGATGACACTGGTCGATGCCGCGCTGAATGATCAGCGAATTGTCAAACTCAGGCTCGGCGACGGCGCCGAAGTCAAGGATGTTGTAATACATAGTAAACTGATTGTCAATTGGTTGAGGTGAACTGAAAAGCCGTATTCCAGGAAGCGCGAGAAGAGCCGCGAAGCAATCAGTCGGGGCCGGGCAGCCATGGGGCAAATACTATAAACCATAATTTTCGGCCGGCCATGAAATGACCGGCCGAAAAAGCACCTGCGCGATCTCGGACTCCGATGGAACCACCGTGATTGGGCGTGCGTGCCGCCACACGCGTGTTTCCTGCAAATTGTCCCGGCGGCGCGCCGGATTGTACACTGACCAGAATCAAAGCTCCGTATAACGACCTGTAGCGGCTTGCCGCGCGGCATCAGTTCTCTTGGACGGAACCACAGCGGGCCGGTTGGACACTGTTGCGTCCGGAGCTCTGGTCAACAACGCCGTCCGGAGATCTGGAGAGCAACGCCATAAACCGCGCGGGAAGGCCCGAAACTTATCCGGAAGTTATCAACAGGCCGGCGCCGGGATGCATTCATCCTATTTGCATTCAACGTGTTGTGATTGACAGTACCCCCCTTTGCCGCTGTCTCTAATTATACATAATATACATTATGCGACGTAATATTCCGGGGTGTCATTTCCCGGGGAAGTCGTGCCGGCCCGTTTGCAGCCCGCCATTGCGGTGGTAAATTTACTTTCAGGTGATGGCGCCACCCCGGCATCGCTTTGGCCAACGGAACGGAGGTACGACGGGGCGCCAGTTGTTTCCGACGGCGTGTCCCCGGGGCGGAAAAGGCGCGGCTGTCGGCCTCAGGCCGGGAGGTTGGTCGTTTCAGTCATCGGTGGTGTTTTTTGTGGAGAGCATGACGTCATATGGGTAAAAACGGCAATGACGAAGCATCCGGCGGGAGTAGCGGGTCGCGGTGTGGGCGCTGCGGCATGGCGTTGATACTTCAGACGAAGCGGCGCTACGATGGCTTCACCTTGCTTGAGGAATACCAGGTCTGCGGTCTTTGCGGTGCCCGGGTAGATGCGGCGAAGGACGTTATGGAACCGTCCGATCCGCTCAACCTTTCGCCCGCGGCCGGGTCCGCCGGGGAAAAAGGCCGTCGGCCGGAACTGGCCGGCTTGGGCAAGCCGCCGAGTGGTGTTCATGCCTTTGCCCCATTCGGCGGCCAGGGCGCCGGCCAATCCACCGCTGGGCCATTCTGCCGGGATTGCCGGCATTTTCTCAGGCATCCGTTTCAAAGCCGTTGCGCGCTCCATGACCGTGAGGTAGAGCCCATGCAGGATTGTCCGGACTTCCGGCGACCGCCAGGGGAAGGGCCAGCCCCAGAAGCCGACTGAGACGTAGCGCCCCCTGCCCTTGTGGCATGTCTACCGGCGGTTGTGACCATGGGCTGGACCAGAAGCGGCGCCTGAAAAGCTGATCGATGGCGGCAGGCACGCATGACGGGGGCTGGAATCGGAAGCCGCAGCCGGTGTGCGGCGCACATTGGCTGCGCCGGTCGCAAAGCCTGAAAGGCCACTTTAGCCTGGGCCATATTGGCGCTCCTTGGCGCCAAAACGCAAGGACAAGACCTTAATCAGGCATATAATTCATTGGTAATGTGCGAAATCTTGTGATAGGAGCAGATATTTGGGTAATGCGCCATATGTGGTGATGA
>CAYOUR010000347.1:0-2961 GCA_964407145.1 uncultured Lentisphaeraceae bacterium
GCGGTGTCCTTGCGGGCGTTGTGAGGCGTGATGGCGACCTTGGCCAGGCAGAACGCCGGGAGTCCCGGCAGGTAGAAGCGCAGGGCCCAGGCGCATTCACGTACGGCCTCTTCGTTGAATGCCCCGCGCTGGAAGAGGATGCGGATAATCGGTTCGGCGAGGACGGCGCCGAGGATGGCGCAGGGAATGGTCAGGAACAGCATCTGGCGCAGGGCGAAGTCAAGGCTGGAGGCCATTTCCTCAAGGCTGCCGCGATTCCAGGCCTGGGACAGGCTGGTGAGGCAGACGACGCCCATGGCGACGCCGAAGATGCCGGTGGGCAGATACACCAGGTGCTGGCTGTAGGCGAGCGCGCCGATGGCGGCGGGGCCGAGGTACATGACCAGCGCTTTGTCAATCAGGTTGTTGCATTGCTGCACGCTGTTGCCGAGAATGGCCGGCAGGACTTTGGCGCAGAATTGCCGGACTTCCGGGTCGTTCCAGGCCGGCTGGAAATGGAAGATGAAGCCGCGCCGCCGGCAGATGAGCATCAGGGAGAGCATCTGCAGCAATCCGGCCAGCAGGATGCTGAGGCAGAAGACAATCAGGGCGGGCAGCTCGTCCATGCGCCAGAGCGGATAGAGCAGGAGCACGGTCGCGATCTGGACGACATTGAAGAGGATGGGGTTGAGGGCCGGGAGGGCAAATTGGCGCAGGGCGTTGAGGATGGAGGCGAAGGCGCCGGCCAGGCAGATGAACAGCGCGTAGGGCATCAGGATGGGCAGGATGAGAAAGGTCAGGCGGACGTGTTCCGAGGCGGTTTCCGGCAGGAAGGCGTAGGTGGCTCCGCAGCAGCCGGCGGCGAGCAGGGTGATCGCGGCCAGGACCGTCGCCTGCAGGGAAATGGCGCGTTCGGCCAGCCGCCAGGCGCCGGCGCGGTCGCCGTCGCCGAGCTTGGCGGCGATCATGGGCACGAAGGCGGCGGCAAAGGCGCCTTCGCTGAACAGGGCCCGCAGCATGTTGGGAATCGCAAAGGCGACATTGAAGGCGGCCTGCATGACGCCGGTGCTGCCCCAGTACCAGGCCAGGACGATGTCGCGGACCAGGCCGAAGACGCGGCTGGCGAGGATGCCGGCGGTGCCGATCAGCCAGGACCGGCCGATGGCCGCGGTTTCCCGCCGCGGCAGATGGCCGGTGGCAACGCCGTTGACGGCGGCCGTGGAAGACGCCGAGGTGGGGCCGGGGGGGCTGTCGGTGGGTGGGGTGGTCATCGGGCGAGTTGTCCACAGGCCTGGAATCTCAGGGTATTGTCATCGGGCTGGAGCCCGCCGGTGATTTCGATGGCGAAGTCATTGCCGCTGATGGTTCCGGCGGTATGGAGGGTGGCGTGGACGGGGGTGGCGGCGCAGAAGTTGACTTCGAGTCGGGCGACGTTCAGGTTGGCGGCGGTGTGTCGGGCAATCCAGTCATTGGCCATGGCCACGTAGCGGGCGTTGTTCAGGTGCTGGTTGATGTCGATCATGTGTTCGGTCACCAGGGTGGTGAGCGGGTCAACGGTCTGGGGGCGGGGCATCTTGTCCGGCGGCGGCAGGAAGGTCGGCAGGTCCTGGTTGTCGGGCATGGCGACGGGCAGGGCGTCCGGCAGGCGCAGCGGACGGCCGCGGGCAGTATCGAGGAGAATCCAGAAGCTGGAGGCTTTGGCAATCGGGGCGTCAAGGCTGTCAAAAATGGCGAACTGCCTGACCGCAAAAAGTTTGTGGAAGCCGGACGGCCAGGTTTTGACGATGATTTTCTCGCCATGGGTCGGATGGCGGCTGATGGCGATGGCGAGTTTGGCGAGGACCCAGGTCTGGTGGTGTTGTTGCAGGTATTCGATGCCGACCCCAAGATGGCCGGCGTGGACGCCAGCAACTTCCTGCAGGTAGTCGAAGAAGGTCTCCAGTTTGATGACGGCGTTGCGGTCGGCTTCGGAATGGCGGATTCGGAAGGGCTCGGACCAGTGGCGGGGCGGTTGGGGACAGGACATGGCAGTTCTTTTTGGTGATGGTGCGGCCGGGCGGCGGAGCCGGGCGGCGGGCGGAGCCGGTGGAGGTGGTCAAGGCGGTTGGCGCTGCCGGTCAAGGCGTTGTCAGGATGCCTCGTTCGGTGATGTAGCCGGTGATCAGCTCATGCGGGGTCACATCAAAGGCCGGGTTGTAGACCTGGGCGCCAGGGCAGTGGGCGATTTCATCGGCCGAACGCTGTTCAATGGGAATGCCATCGCCGTTGGGGAGTTTGCGGTCGATGGTCGAATAGGGCATGGCGATGTAGAACTGTATGCGGTGATAGCGGGCGGCAATGGCGAGCTGGTAGGTGCCGATCTTGTTGGCCGCGTCGCCATTGGCGGCGACCCGGTCGGCGCCGACAATGACCAGGTCAACGCGTTTTTCGCGCATCACCTGCGCGGCCATCGAATCGCAGATGGTGGTGACCTGTATTCCGGATACGGACAGCTCCCAGGCCGTCAGGCGCGCGCCCTGGAGCAGCGGCCTGGTCTCATCGGAAAAGACGTGAACGCGGCAGCCGGCGGCGTGGGCGGCATAGATTGGCGCCAGGGCCGTGCCGGAGCCGCCGGTGGCCAGGGCGCCGGCGTTGCAATGAGTCAGGATGCCAGCGTCCGGCTTCAGCAGGGCCATGCCATGCCGGCCGATTGCGTCGCACATGGCGATGTCTTCCTGCAGAATGGCGAGGGCCTCGTCAAGCAGTGCCTGCCTCATTTCCGGCACGGGTCCGGGGCTCAGTTTGTCCAGGCACCGGTTGAGGGCCCACTCGAGGTTGACGGCTGTGGGCCGCGAGGCGGCGAGAAAGGCGGCGATTCGGCGGCATTGCGCCAGGAAGTCGGCCGGTGTGCCGTTGGGGAGGCGTTGCGCGGCGGCGGCCAGTCCGAGGGCGGCGGCGCAGCCGATGGCCGGGGCGCCGCGCACGGCCAGGCGCTGGATGGCG
>CAYOUR010000348.1:0-2884 GCA_964407145.1 uncultured Lentisphaeraceae bacterium
CAGGAACTGGCGCAGGAACAGCCCGGACCCCGGCAAGGCTGAAAAACGCCTCGCGACAACAGCGGCACGGGCTCTCCCTGGAACCGCCCCCGCATCGACGGCCGGGGCGCCTTTCATACAGGAAAATCCGCGGGCATCCGTGTTCATCGGTGGTTCAAATAGGGAAGACTCATTCAGCAGCCGGCCGTCCGCGAGCGCCGGGGCAGACTCGGCCAGATGACCAGGCGCCATGGACGGCCTCTACTCACCCTTCATCACGGTCAGGGTGATCGCGGTCGGCTCCTGGTCGGCATTGATCATCAGGTTGGCGGTACGGTCGTCCTTCTTGTAAGCCAGCATTGTCTGCTTTTCGACCTTGTACAGGCCGGTCTCCTCCCAGCCCTGGCGCTTCATCTCAGCCTGGTATTTTTTACTGATGGCATCGGCGCTGTCCGGGCTCTCCATGGTCAGATTGAAGCCCTCCGGCAACGTCCATACGCCGGTCAGCGTCGCCCCGGCGTAAACCAGCACATCCTTCGGAAAAGCATCGGGCAGCTTGGCGTTCTTGCCCGAAACAAACGACGTCTTGCCGTCTTGGCCCACGATGGTCACATCGTCATCGGAAACCCGGATGTTCGACTTGTTGCCCTCCCGGTCGGTCGAGACGATGGTGAGCTTGCCGTCCTTGAGGTCAATGTCCGCGTCGGCGCCGTCCTGGCTGAGGCTCTTCTCCAAAATCTTCTCCGCCAACTTTTCCGAAATGGCTTCCGAGGCCTTTTTGCCGCAGCCGAAGTGAAGCATGCACCCGGCCAACAACCCGGAAATCAGCAGTTTTCTCATCATGGCGACCGCTCCTTTTTCATCTTGATTCTGTTTATAGCCGGCAATCGGCGCTTGCCGGCGCCTTCGTGTCCGGCGCTGGCGCAACACCCTGCCGGCGCATCCACCGTGTGCCAGGCTATACTTTCCTGCGGCGAAGCGTCCTTGTCAAGCAACCGGCGCAAAAATGCAAGACGGCGGCAGCGACTTACAGACCAGGCAGAGGGGAAAGATGACGGCGTGCGACCAGGACAGCCCCCCGCCATGCCGAACGCCGTCACCTGCCGCCGCAAATGTTCCCGCCTGAGACTTGCATTTTATCCCTAACGACTTATTATACCGATACGCCATCGGCCATCCGCAAGGCGTGAAACCGTTGAATTTAGGTCAACTGAAATCATTGAACGTCAATCTGTCGGTGCGTCTTGACTAAATGCAACCAGCAGGTCCGCAGAACATGGAAAGGACTCTCATCATGGAAAACTTCTTCGCAAGCGTCTGGGAGATGATCGTGGAAAGCAATGTGCTTCACATTGTCGCCGCCGTGCTGATTCTGGTCATCGGCTGGCTGCTGGCGGTCTGGCTTTCCGGCGCCGTCCGCAGGGGCCTGGAGGCCATGACCATCGGACAGAAGCTCGGCCAATGCCTGCCGGCCGGCGCCGAAGTGCCCACGGCCAACATCGCCAAATACGTCGGCCGGGCCGTCTATTTCCTGATCCTGCTGTTTGCCATCCTGGGCTGCCTGACCGCCCTCGACCTCTCCCAGGCCGCGGCCCCCATCCAGAAATTCTTCGACACGCTGTCAGAGTATGCCGCCAACCTGATCGGCGCCCTGGCGCTGGCCTTCATCGCCTGGCTGGTGGCCACTCTCGTCAAAATGACGGCCGGCGCCGCCATCCGGTCCATGAACCTGGAGAAGAAGCTGGCGGAACACGCCGACGTCAAGGACGGCGAATCCATCGCGGCGACCACGGCCGGCGTCCTGTACTGGGTCGTGCTCCTGTTCTTCCTGCCGTCCATCCTGCGCACCCTGAAGATCACCGGCATCACCGGACCGATTGAGCAGATGCTGACCAAGTTCATGGAATACATCCCGAACCTGGTCGCCGCCGGCGCCATTCTGTTCGTCGGCCTGTTCGCCGCCAAGATCATCCGCAAGGCGGCCTCCGGCCTGGTCGTCATCTCTCATCTGGACGACCTCGGCGAAAAAGTCGGCGTCAGCAAGGTCTTCGGCAACCAGGGCCTTTCCGGCATGATCGGCATCGTGGCCTACACCCTCGTCGCCATCCCGGTTGTCATTTCCGCCCTG
The DNA here is from genome assembly GCA_964407145.1 of uncultured Lentisphaeraceae bacterium. Lineage (GTDB taxonomy): Bacteria > Verrucomicrobiota > Lentisphaeria > Oligosphaerales > Oligosphaeraceae > JAAZKI01. The sequence goes on from CAYOUR010000348.1 coordinate 2,108, forward strand.
ACCGCCCTCAAGATCGACTCCCTGTCCAATTCCGTGGCCGGGCTGTTTGACAAGTTCCTCAACGCCACCGGCGACATCATCGGCGCGGCCCTGCTGATCTTCATCGCCTTCCTGGTCGGCAGCTTCGTGGCCGGCATCGTCACCCAGATCTTCGAGACTTTCGGCTTCAACACGCTGATGGCGAAGCTCGGCTTCAAGAACAAAGAGACTTCCAGCGCGCCGACGCCGGCCGCCCTGGTCGGCAAGGTCGCGTTTGTCACCATCATCTTCATGGCGGCCATCGCCGCCGCCGACCTCCTCCAGTTCCAGCAACTGTCAGCCCTGCTGCGCTCCTTCATGAACTTCGGCGGCAACATCATCGTCGGCATCATCGTCATGCTGATCGGCATCTGGCTGTCCAACTTCGCGGCGGACGCGGTCAGGGACAAGTGCAACAGCCTGGTCGCCCTGGTCGTGCGCCTGGCCGTGCTCATCTTCACCGGCGCCATCGCCATCCACAGCATGGACGTCGGCGGCCCCATCGTCCACACCGCCTTCACCTTCCTGCTCGGCGCCGTCTGCGTCGCCATCGCCCTGGCCTTCGGACTGGGCGGCCGAGACTTCGCCGCCGCCAAACTCCAGGAATGGAAAGAACAATTCGACAAAAAGGCCTGACCGCCCCAATCGGCCAGGGCCGTTCCGGCCAGCCTGACTGGACCGAATGGAACATAAAACTCTATTGCGTCGCAACTCGGCGCCCGACTGCAACCAGATGCGGCCGGGCGCCGAACTTGTTTC
>CAYOUR010000349.1:0-2870 GCA_964407145.1 uncultured Lentisphaeraceae bacterium
GTATGTAGTACAGGCTTTAGCCTGCCGTATGTAGTACAGGCTTTAGCCTGCCGTACGTAGTCCAACCTCATTTGCCGGGCATCGTGCAAGGACGACGACACCATACCATGGCGCAATTCTTAATGGGTGACCGGTTTCGAAAAGAGGTTAATGTGCGCAATTATGGGTAATGTGCGAAATCTTGTGAAGAACATTTGTGAACTTTGTTTGGGTGTCGCCCTTTCAGAGCGCCACATAGGCCTGGACTACATCCGATAGTCTGAAAGCTCATAAAGGTTTATCACAAGATGTTGCACATTAACCAAAAAACCGGGGTATTGAGGTGGCAGGAAGAGAGGCGGCCGGAGTTTCCAGCACAGGCGAGTGCCATTCAACGTCAGCCCCAGGTTGTCTGGCTGCCTTCGCCGGCTGTCTTCGCTGGTTGCCTTCACCTGTCACCAGGTTTGCGCGGGGGGGCAATAGAGGTTTTTGTCTGGTCAGGATTACAGCTTCAGGTCGCCGACGATTTCGCGCGTCAGGGGCTGTTGCTCGGGGGCGTCTTTCAGGAGCAGGAAGCCGGTTCGGGGAAAGTGCTTGGCCAGCCGCTGCGCGAGGTCAGCTCCAGCGATGAAGACGGCGGTGGAGAACACATCCGAGTGGCGGCCTTTTGGTGTCCGCACGGTGACCCCGGCGCAGAAGTCCCCGGGACGACCGGTGCGGGGGTCCATCAGGTGGCCGACTTTTTGGCCGTTGACGACCCGGAAGCGCTGGTAATTGCCGCTGGTGGCCAGGCAGGCGCCCTGCAGTTCCAGCATGGCGGCCAGTTGGTCGGACGTGCGCGGGTCGCGGATGCCGACCTGGAATTTCCGGTTGGGAGCGGGCGTTTCCGTCGAGGCCAGGATATTGCCGCCGAGGTCAAGCAGGAAGACTGTCAGGCCCTGGCGCTTCAGGATGGTTTCAGCGATTTCCAACGCATAACCCTTGGCCAGTCCGCCGAAGTCAAGGCGCATGCCTGGGACCGGAAAAAACACGCTATGCCGGTCACGATCCAGAACCAGCTTGTCAAAACCGACTTGATTTCGGGCCGCGGCGATTTCGTCCTGGGCTGGCAGGGTCGTCATCTGTTCATGGAAGCCCCAAAGCTGCATGAGGGGCCCGACTGTTATGTCGAAAACGCCATCGGTGATGCGAAAGGCCTCTTCTGCGGCCATGACCAGTTCCCAGAGGGTGTCCGAGCAGGCGACGGGCTGTCTGGCGGCCAGCCCGTTCAGTCGGCTCAGTTCGCTGTCCGAGGCAAAGATGTTGATCGTGTCATGGAGTTTCTGCAGGGCAGCACTTGTTTCCCGGAAAGCTTCATTGGCCTGTTCGGCAGTGGCGTCCCACACCTGGAGATGGCAGGGGGTGTTGAAGACAAAGAAATGATATTCATGCGCGGGGCTGGCGTTGACCGCCGGGGTGACTGGCCGTCGCCAATAGACCAGGCCGGCCAAGCCCAGGCCAAGCACGAACAGGATGGCGAAACGGACCTGGCGGTTGGGGCGGGAAGTCAAGGGCGCTGATTGGAAGTGGGTGGACATGAAGGGGACAATTAGTCTGTTGGGACCGGTGGGCGCGGGAGATGTGAACTGGAAAGCGGACCGGACTGGTTCAGGCAACAGGATCATGGCGCCCGCTCGTGGCCGTCCGAAAAAACTCCCGGCGCCGCTCTGGCATGGCGGCGTCGGGAGTCTGCTCGAACCGAACCTTTGGGGGGGGGCCAAGGCGGCCGGTCAGTAGGATTTACGGTAGACGCCGTTGCCATAGTAGAAGCAGCGCACGCCATAGGTGTTGCTGACCAGATCATTGACGCCGACCGACTGGGCATGGCCGTCGGCAAAGGCCGCATTCGCCTTGTCGCCATGTCGCAGGTACATGCAGGAGCCGTTGTCGGCATAGTGGCGGTTGTAGAAGTATTCGTTTTGCACCCAGCCGGTCGGCGATGTGGAATGCGGGCAGGCGCTGTCGGCCAGATACATGGTGTATTTCGTGTCAACGGCCTTATAGATATTGTAGAAGCCGCAGTTGCCGGTCAGGGCGACCGAGGAGTTGGCGGCCTTGGCCCAGCGGTAGAAGGTCGTGTCGGCTTCCGTGCCGAACATATAGATGAAGCCGTACATGTTGTAACCGTTCCAGCCACCTTGGAAGGCCGGCCCTGACGGGCAGTACAGCCCGGCGTAGGCGCCGGGGCGGGTGTGAATCGGGTTGTCGCCGCCGCGATACGGGTGGATCGCGTTGACCCAGCGGAAGTTGTAGTGGGGAATCCAGCCCTCGTAGTCATCGGCATACAGCTGGCAGAAAAGGCCGTTCTGCTTCAGGTTGTTGATGCACGAGATCGACCGTGCTTTCTCCCGGGCCTTGGACAGGGCCGGCAGCAGCATCGCCGCCAGAATCGCGATGATGGCGATTACGACCAGGAGTTCAATGAGAGTAAAACGCAATGTCCGCACTATGCTTCCCATGGCCGCACCGTCCTTGCTCAGTTGAGGTCCGAGAGATGGCGTCCTGTAATGTCATTGCCGTTTGACTTGTCCTGACATATTGTACCATGCCGGCCGGGGAAATACAATCCCTGCCGGGGAAAAAATCGCGGTCTGTGTTTGGATGGGGTTGTCGGTTTGGACTTCGGAGCGCCGGCATGTCGGGGCGTCAGTGGCTGGTGGTGATGTTTTCATGCAGCCATGCAGCAAACGGGGAAGCATGACCGGTGTCCACCGGTCGGTGCTGATAATGATGTATCGATTGGCTTTTTATGCGGTGTCGGCAACGTTGTGTCGACGCAGGGAACAAAAAAGCCTCCCGGTGGAGTCCGGGAGGCTTTTGGAATATTGGCTGGTGCGCGCAACAGGATTCGA
>CAYOUR010000350.1:0-536 GCA_964407145.1 uncultured Lentisphaeraceae bacterium
CAAGCGCCTTCTTCATCACCACATTTTGCACATGAACCAAGTGTTCATCACAAAATTTTGCACATTACCCACAAGATTTCGCACATTAACCACATTAGCATTTCCTCAATCACTGAAGAAGAAGGGCTTGCCCGTGCGGGCTGATTCATAGATGCCGCAGATCAATTCGATCGCGCGTCGGCCTTCGCGGCCGTCCAAGAACGGCTTGCGCCCAGTCAGGATGGCATCGGCCAGGTCTTCGATCTGCTTGGCATGACCGTCGCCGGAGATGTTCATGGGGGCGCGTCCGCCGGCGGCGTTGGCCGGGCCGAACAGTTCGTTGATAATCGTCTCGTCCTCGGGCAGCGGCTTGGCGAATTCCCAGCGCGTGATCTTGTCCTCCTCAAACGCCACCGTGCCGACGCTGCCGGAGAATTCGAGGCGTCGCGGGAATCCTGGCGCGCAGGAGGTGCTCACCTCAATAGTGCCGAAAGACCCGTTGCGGTATTTGATGGCGGCGCAGAGGTTGTCCTCGACCTCGATGCTGTGGGTCAGGG
>CAYOUR010000350.1:546-2866 GCA_964407145.1 uncultured Lentisphaeraceae bacterium
GGAAAAGGCGAAGACTTCCTTGGGGGCGCCATTGATGTAGATGAGCAGGTCGATGGTGTGGATGGCCTGGTTCATCAGGGCGCCGCCCCCGTCCAGCTTCCAGGTTCCGCGCCAGGATGAGCCGCTGTAGTAGGCTGTGTCGCGGAACCAGCGCATTTGCGCGCTGGCCAGGACCATGCGGCCAAAGCGTCCGGCCTGCATGGCCTTCTTGACCAGCTGGACCGGTTGGGAGAAACGACTTTGGAATACCGGCGAGAGCAGGACATTGTTGGCATCGCAGGCGGCAATGATCGCGTCGACCTTGTCCAGGGTGATTTCCAGAGGCTTTTCGCACATGATGTGCTTGCCGGCTTCGGCTGCGGGGATGGCGACTTCGGCATGCATGCCGGAAGGCACCGCGATCGTCACCGCCTGGATTTCCTGGTCGGCCAGGAAGTCTTCGAACTTCGCGTAGGCGCGCACGCCGAATTCCCGGGCCATGCGCTGCGCGGCGCCGGCATTGGCGTCGTAGACGCCGGTCAGGTAGCAGTTCGACAGTTTCTTGAATGCCTTGGCATGCAGCCCGGAGATCATTCCGGCTCCGATGATGCCAAAACCCACCTTGCTATTCATAGGTCACCTCACAAATAGTTGCGTGCCGGCCAGGCCGGTTGTTAACGGCGTGTCGCAGCTGTTGGGGTGGCGCACCCCATCGGTCGCCGCGTCCATTCAAACCATGCCGCCTATGCAGGGGGTGATTTTTTCCACCGGTATGGGAAGGGTCTGGCGCAGCTCAATCGATTCAATCGCGCGCTGGGCCAGATAGGTTGACAGAAAGCCATCCAATTCATTGCATGGTGACGGCTGATTCAGCAGAATGGCCTGGACAAAGGCGTCCAGCATGTGGGTATGTCCCTTGTCGACCATGAAAGGTGCGTTCTGTTCCAGCAGCTTGAGGCCGTGGGTGGCGGCCCTAGTCCGTTCCTGGAACCGGCGCAGGTAGGCGGCAAAGCCCTCTTCGCTGACTTGACCGCTGTAATGCTGCATCGGGAACGTCTCCGTCTCCGCGCCGGGAATGCCATAGTAGTTGTTTTCCACGAAGAACAGACTGCGCAGCAGCGCAGCCTTGCTGGTGACTTCGAACAGCTCCTTCGGGTAGTCGAACGTCCCGAAGCAGGAGAAGGTCAGCGTCATGCTGTCTCCCCCGCTGAACTTGAGATGGACACCATGCGACAGGCGGGACGAGCCCCAGGCCGTGATTTCGACTGGCCGCTGCGGCGCGAAAAACCAGCAGCCCAGATCAAGCCAATGCACTGACTCGCCAATGATCTCGCCGCCGCCGGTGAGGGGGTCCAGGTGTCCAAGGCCGTAGGAAGCGCTTTCATCCTGGATGCGGATCAGCAGATGTGACTGGTCCTCCTCCGGCAGCATCGCCCGTTGCTTTTCCACGTAACGCCAAGGCTGGTGCCGTGGCGACGCCACCTGTTCCTGCCAGGCTTGTCGCAGGGCCTGGAGGGCCGGCGACAGCCGGCGGTTCAGGTCGACGCAGAGCTTGACTCCGTGCGTGCGCACCGCCCGGATGATGCGGTATGCCTCGTCGTCACGCATGGCCATCGGCTTCTCGCAGAAAATATGCTTTCCGGCCTTGGCCGCCGCCTCGATGATCGGCAGATGCGCCTCATGCGTTGTCGCAATCTTGATCATGTCGACTTCCGGGTCGTTCACGATCTGCATGAAGTCGTCCGTCACCTCCGGAACACCGAACGACCGGGCTGCTGTCTGGGCTTTGTCCTTCTGCACGTCACAGGCCCATTTCAGACGCACCTGCGGATGACGTGTCATGTTCGGGAAATCCTGGCCAAGAGAAAATTTTCCGCAGCCGATCTGTGCTGCGACGAGCTGTTGTTTCTGTGTTGGCATGCTGGTGTGGTTTTTCTGCTGTTGCGGTTGGGCACGTACGGCCATTTTCGGTGAAGGTGAAAAAGACTGCTGCTGAAGCCATACTGTATTGGCCGGGCAGGCGAAATTCAAACAAAACGGCGGCGAATGTCTTGGCCGGTGTCATGTTTCATCCTGGTGCGGCAACCAGCAATGCTTGCAGGTCGCGCCGCGGTCCGAGTCCCGATGAGCCACCGGCACACAGCCAGGGCGGGCTGGTGGCCCTGGGGGGGCGCCTGCAGCTTGGCCGTATCGGCTTTCGACGCCTTCACGGTTCAGGCCGATGTCGGGCAGACAACAAGGTTGGGCCTTGTTCAGGCCGGAGGGGATTCATGCGCCTGGCGGAGTCTGTCCTTTCTCCGCCGGCGCGTCCAGATGGTGATGACGGCCAGGTAGCCCAGCA
>CAYOUR010000351.1:0-2862 GCA_964407145.1 uncultured Lentisphaeraceae bacterium
TCATCGGCTGCGGCGGCATCGCCAACTTCCATTTCGGGCACTTTGACAACAACAAAATTCCGGACGCGCAGATCGTGGCCGTCTGCGACTTGATTGCGGAACGCGCCCAAAAAGCCGCCGACCGTTTCCAGGCGAAGCCCTATGCCTGTTACCAGGAAATGTTGAAAAAGGAGCAGCTGGACGCCGTCTATGTCTGCATTGAACCGTGCGCCCACGACGGCATGGAACTGATGGCCATTGAGAAAGGCTGCCATCTGTTTGTCGAAAAACCGGTCTCGCTCTGCCTGGACTACGCCAAGAAAGTCGAGGCCGGCCTGAAGGCCAAAAAACTGATCAACGCGGCCGGCTTCCAGGACCGCTATCTTGACTTTGAGCCCCTGATGAAAAGCTGGGTTGCGAAAAGCCAGGTCGGCTTCTTCAATGCCTACTGGGTCGGCGGCATGCCCGGAGTGTGGTGGTGGCGCCGGCGCGAGACCTCGGGCGGCCAGGCCGTCGAACAGACTATCCATACGTTCGACATGTGCCGGAATCTGTTTGGCGAAGTCGTCGCCGTGCAGGCCTTCGGGCGCCGCGGCATCATCACCGACGTGGAGAACTACGACACCGAAGACGCCTCCGCCGTCAACCTGGTGTTTGCCAACGGTATCATCGGCACGGTCTACAGCGGTTGTTTCATCCGTGGCGGCGGCGGCAAGAACGGCATTGATGTTTACACCATGAACGGCCGCCTGGAATACACCGAACGCCAAGGCGTGACCATTACCGAGCCGAATCGGACCATCACCGTGAAAACCGGCAACGACTACGGACAGGAAGAGGATGACGCCTTTATCCAGGCCATCCTCGACCAGGACCAGTCGCTGATCAAATCGCCCTACAGCGAAGCCGTCAAAAACCTCGAGGTGACGCTCGCGGCCAACGAGTCCATGGACAACGGCGGCAAAGTCGTCCACCTCGGCGAATGCTGCTGCACTTGCGGCTGCGACACTACCGCCAAAGCCAAGGCTCCGGCCAAAGCCAAGGCCACGGCCAAAGCCAAGGCTCCGGCCAAAGCCAAGGCCGCGGCCGCCGGCAAAACCGGCGGCAAGAAATAACGTCGGCGGCCTCCTGGCCGGCGTATCGGCCGGCGCTTCTGCCCCTGATTGACACAGGCAGGCGCCGCCGCTTTAACCATCAAGCCCGTTGCTGTCGAAGTTCGACGGCAACGGGCTTGAGTTTTGCCTGATGGGCGAAGCCGGCCGGCCAGATCTCAGCCAGGCCAATGGCAAGCTCAGCGAACCGAACTGCCGGCCGGCGCCACCCGGCGCCGGGCAGCCATTCCCGGACGCGAGGACGCCGCCTCAGCCGGGCGGGCGCCACCTCCATGGGAGGACGGCCTCGCACCACGGCTGCGGGAGCTGGCCGCCGCCCCGCCGGCGCCGCTGCTGCTGCGGCGACTGACCGAAGCACGGCCCGAAGGCGGCCGCGGGCCACGCTGGAATTCCGCCCGCTGCTGTTGATTTTCCCGCGCCTGGTAATCAAAGTCATCAAGGGTCTTGCGTTCGACCGGGCATCCCAGGCGCCGCTCCACCGCGGCGATTTCCGCCTTATCCTCGTCGGTACAGAAGGTAAAGGCCTGACCAGTCTGCAACGCCCGGCCCGTCCGCCCGATGCGGTGGGTATAGGCTTCAACCGTGTCGGGCATGTCGAAATTGATCACATGGGACACTCCGCTGACGTCAATGCCGCGGGCGGCAATGTCGGTGGCCACCAGGATATGAAAAGAGCCATTCCGGAATCCGTCGAGCGAATCCTGGCGCCGGGCCTGCGACATGTTGCCCTGCAGCGGTGTTGACAGAAAGCCATGCTTCTGCAATTGCTCACTGAGGCGTTTCGCGCGGAACTTCGTCCTGGTAAAGACGATGACCGAATCGCTTTGCAGCTTGTCGAGCAGCCGCAGCAGCAACGCCGTCTTCAGATGCGGCGCCACTGGATACAGGGCATGCGACACCGTGCTCACCGGGGCATTGCCACCAATGCGTATGGTTTCCGGTTCCCGCAGCACTTCCAGGGCCAGGTGGCGGACCTCCTCCGGCATCGTCGCGGAAAACAGCATGGTCTGACGCTGTTTCGGCATGAACTGGATAATGGCACGGATGTTCGGCAAAAAGCCCATGTCAAACAGGTGGTCGGCCTCGTCCAGAACCAGTGCCTCGACCGAACCGAGATTGACATGGCCCTGACGCAAATGGTCCAGGAGCCGACCCGGGCAGGCCACCAGAATTTCGACGCCACGACGGAATGCCTGCAGTTGCGGCTGCGCCGAAACGCCGCCAAACACCGTTGCCGAACGCAAGCCGAAGGCGGGCGCAAACTGCTCGAAGACGCCATGAATCTGCAAGGCCAGCTCGCGCGTCGGCGCAATCACGACGCAGCGGACCCGTCCGCGGCCGCCGGACTGCAGGCCCTGGACGATCGGCAGCACAAACGCTGCCGTCTTGCCGGTGCCGGTCTGGGCCAGCCCCATCACATCACGACCCGACAGCAACAGCGGAATCGCCTTCTCCTGAATCGGAGTCGGAACCGAATAACCAACAGCGGAAAGCAAAGGCAGAAATTTCTCGTTCAAGGCAAAGGAATTAAAGTTCATCTCTCTCTCAATCAACCTATCTATGAAAACGTTTGCTTGAGAAAAAGCGACTTGCTGCTCCTCTACGGCTGATAACGTTGAACGTTTCATAAGTTGTTAATGACCAGACATACTATAATCCATTCCCGGGAATTTGCCAGCCGCGGCAGCGGCAAATGCTTGCCGACCGTAACCGGTCACCCATTGAGAATTGCGCCATGGCCTGGTGTCGTCGTCCTGACACGATACCCGGC
>CAYOUR010000352.1:0-2848 GCA_964407145.1 uncultured Lentisphaeraceae bacterium
CACCGCGGCGAGCTGGCCGGCCCGGGCCACGATCTCCGCCTCGCTTTCGTGGTGCTTGGCATTGAGCACGTTATGGATGATGTTGCGGCGCTGCAGCATGCGCGACAGCAGCTCGGACACGTCGACCGAGATGGTGCCGACCAGCACGGGCTGGCCGCGGCGGTTGCAGTCGGCGATCTCGTCGATGATGGCCTTGTACTTTTCGCGCTGGGTCTTGTAGATGCGGTCGTTATGGTCGACGCGCAGGCAGGGCCTGTTGGTGGGCACGACCAGCACGTCCAGGTTGTAGATTGATTTGAATTCGTTGGCTTCGGTTTCCGCGGTGCCGGTCATGCCGGACAGTTTTTCGTACATGCGGAAATAGTTCTGGATGGTGATGGACGCGAGGGTCTGGGTTTCGCGTTCGATCTGGACATCCTCTTTGGCCTCCAGGGCCTGGTGCAGGCCTTCGCTGAACCGTCGTCCCGGCTGGGGGCGGCCGGTGAATTCGTCGACGATGATGACTTTGTTGTTTTGGACGACGTACTGGACGTCTTTTTCGAACAGGCAGTAGGCCCGCAGCAGTTGCGAGATGTTGTGGATGACTTCGGATTTGCGGTCGAAATCCGCCTGGGTCTGGCGGCGCGCCTCGAGCTTGGCGTCGTCGTCGAGGGAGTCATCGCTGTCGATTTCGTTGAAGATAGTCGGCAGGTCGGGGATGATGAAGGCGTCGGGCTCGCCGGGGCGGAGGTACTGGCGGCCCATTTCGCTCAGTTCGGCTTCGTGCCCTTTTTCATCGATGGCGAAATAGAGTGTCTCCTTGACTTCCTGGAGCAGTCCGCGGTTGTTGTCGCTGTGGATTTCCAGGTCTTTCCGGTCAAGGGCCTTGCGGATGGCCGGCTCTTCCATCAGGTGCATGAGCTGCTTGTGCTTGGGCATGCCAAGCTGGACCTTGGCCAGCAGGAAGTGCGCCTCGTCGATTTCCTCGGCGCTGGCGTCAGGCCGGTCCAGGATGGCCTTGGCGCGCTGCATGAAGTCGGACATCAGCTTGCCCTGGCGGCGGTAGAGTTCGGAGACCGCGGGCTTGAGCTTGTCGAACATGTGGGTGGAGACTTTGGCCGGCCCGGCGATGATGAGCGGGGTACGGGCTTCGTCAATGAGGATGCTGTCGATTTCGTCGACGATGGCGAAGTAATGGTCGCGCTGGACCATTTCCTCGCGGCTCATGGCCATGCCCATGTCGCGGAGGTAGTCGAAGCCGAATTCGCTGTTGGTGCCGTAGGTGATGTCGCAGGCGTACTGTTCGCGGCGGACGGCCGATGACTGGTTGTTCTGGAGGCACCCGACGGTGAGGCCGAGCCATTTGTAGACATGTCCCATCCATTCCGAGTCGCGTCGGGCCAGGTAGTCGTTGACCGTGACGAGCTGGACGTTGCGGCCGGTGAGGGCGTTGAGATAGAGGGGCATGATGGCGACCAGGGTCTTGCCCTCGCCGGTGGCCATTTCCGCGATGTGGTTTTGGTGGAGGGCGATGGCGCCGACCAGCTGGACGTCAAAGGGCACCATGTCCCAGACGAGGTCATGGCCGGTGACGTTGACGGTGGTGCCGCACAGGCGCCGGCAGGCGTCCTTGACCACGGCGTATGCTTCGCAGAGGATGTCGTCCGTCGTTTCGCCCTTGGCCAGCCGGTCTTTGAACTCCTGGGTTTTGGCTTGCAGCTGTTCGTTGGTCAGGTTCGCGTAGCTGGCGAAGAAGTCGTTGATGCGGTTGACCATCGGCTGCAGTTTTTTCAGCATCCGCGAATTGCGGTTGCCGAAGATTTTCTTTATAATCCATTGCATCATGGCATGACTTTGGGTAGTAGTGTAGCTGTCGTCGGGGCTGCCGTTGCCGGGGCTGGAGCGAGTCGCCGTGATCCAGTTCCTGGCTGTCGTCCTGGCCCGTCGTCGTCGTCGGGAAGCATCGGGCTCTGGGGGGGGGCGTCGTTTCGGCCAGGTTATTTGGAGCCGGGCTTGTCAATGGGGACGCCCTTCTGGCAGAGCGGGCATTGTTCCGGCGCGAAGGTCGGCAGGCTGAGTTTGATCAGGCTTTTGCAGGGCAGGCCGAAGTCCACGCCGCCGTCGCTGCGGTCGACCATGACGGCGACGCCGACCGGAACGGCGCCGCTGGCGCGGACCAGGTCAATGGTCTGCTGAACGCGGCCGCCCTTGGTGATGACGTCTTCGGCTACCAGGACGCGTTCACCCGGCTTGAGGGTGAAGCCACGCCGCAGCAGCAGGTTGGACTGCTCGTCCTTTTCCGCAAAGATGGCCTTGACGCCGAGGCTGCGCCCGACTTCCTGGCCGACCAGGATGCCGCCAATGGCCGGGGAGATGACCGTGTCGATGTTCTGGTTCTCCCATTCCTCGGCCATGGCCGCGCACAGCTTGGCGGCGACAATGGTGTGCTGCAGGACGAGAGCGGCCTGGAAATAGCGGTCGCTGTGCAGACCGCTGCGCAGCAGGAAATGGCCTTCCAGAAGGGCGCCGGTTTCGGACAGATATTGGAGGACGACGGCTTCGTGCATGGAGGTTCCTTGACTGGGGTATGTTGAGGGTGATTTCACCACAATTAAACGCAGGAGCAATATAATGCCGTTTTGCGGTATATCCATTTGCCGTGGCCGTGGCCGGAGTTTTTTCGTAACCGGTCAGCCGTTGAGAATGACGGTCAACGTGCGAAATGCGGTGGTACGCGCTTGCTTTCCGGCTGCCACAGGTAGTCCCGTCCTCCGGGCGGCCAAAGCAGAGGTGTCTCTTCCCCCGGGTTTCCTCGCCCTTCGGGCTTCGGTCACCCGGGGTTATGTTTGTCCCGCCCTCCGGGTTTTTC
>CAYOUR010000353.1:0-1539 GCA_964407145.1 uncultured Lentisphaeraceae bacterium
TTGCCGCCAGGGCAGCACGGGAAAGGCCTGGTTTGACGACGTGTTCCTGTATGAGTACATCCCGCCGTTCCTGGGCGTGCTGACGACGGACAGCTACCGCCACTACACCACCGGCGAACCGCTGACCGTATTCGCCGCCGTCTCCCCCCAGGGCGACGTCCGGCCCGAGCAGCTGTCCGGCATCGCCTTGAAGCTGCTGGCTGCCGATGGCCGTGAATTGCAGACCTTCGCCCCCGCCGGCGGCGATGACAAGTCGCTTCGCTTCCTGGTTCCGACGGCCGGTCTGGCGCCAGCCGACTACGTGCTCAGGCTCGAGGCGGTCAATCCCGGCAATGGCCAGACCGAGACCCGTGAACTGACTTTTCACCGGGTGGCCGCCCTGCCCGAATGGAAGTCCCGTATCGACCGGCATCGGCGCCTGGTGGTTGATGGCCAGCCTTTCTTCCCCCTGGGCATGTATTTTGGCGGCGTGAGCGAAGACGAATTGGCCCTTTATCGCGACAGTGCCTTCAACTGCCTGATGCCGTATTCCCAGCTTAAGCGTGAGACACTGGACATGGTCGACGCCGCCGGCCTCAAGGTGATCTACAGCGTCAAGGACTTCTATGGCGGCCGTGCCGGCCTGAAGACTCCGCAGGAGGCCTCGGCCAAGACCGCGTCGGTCGTCCAGGCCTTCAAGGATCATCCGGCCATCATCGCCTGGTATATCAACGATGAACTGCCCCTGCAGATGATTGGCGAACTGAGCGCCCGGCGCGACCAGATGGAGCAGCTGGACCCCGGCCGGCCGACTTGGGTGGTGCTTTACCAGGTCAACGATGTCCGCGAATACATCCCGAGTTTTGACGTCATCGGCACGGACCCGTATCCCATTCCCAATTCGCCGCCGGGCCGGGCCCTGGAATGGGCCCGCAAGACGACGGCCGGCGGTTTTGGCAGCTTCGCCAACTGGATGGTCCCCCAGGCCTTTAATTGGGCCTCCTACTGGAAACGTTACGGCAAGAGCGACGAGGAGGTCCTGGCCTGCCGGGCGCCTTCCCAGGCCGAACTGAAGGCCATGTCCTGGATGTGCATCGCCGGCGGCGCCACCGGATTGATTTACTATTCATGGTTCGACCTGCATCGCATGGACAAGCTGATCGCCGACGGGGGCCGGGCCTTGCGCCGCGACCCCTTTGATGAACGCTGGCCCGAGGTCAAGGCCGTGGCCGCGGAGATCAAGAGCCTGAACGATGTCCTGCTGGCGGTTGACCAGCCGCTGGCCATCGCGCCGGCGCCTGAGACGCCGGCCGAAATCGGCTTCCGCCTGTTCGGCAAGGATGGCGAGACCTGGCTTCTGGTCGTGAACGCCGACCATGAGAAAAAGACAACCGTGACTTTTGCCGCTCCACGTGAAGTCACCTGTCTGGGGCAGCATCTGGGCGGCAAGCCGGCGAAGGTCGTTGGGCCGACTGTGGTTCTTGACCTCGAACCGCTTGAAGTCACCATGCTGCGTTTGCAGTGACACCCGTTGCCGTCGTGGCCACCATGGCTTCAGCC
>CAYOUR010000353.1:1639-2846 GCA_964407145.1 uncultured Lentisphaeraceae bacterium
CCATGCTGCGTTTGCAGTGACACCCGTTGCCGTCGTGGCCACCATGGCTTCAGCCTGCCGTATGTCGTTCAGGCTTTAGCCTGCCGTACGTCGTCCAGGCTTCAGCCTGCCGTATGTAGTTCAGGCTTCAGCCTGCCGCAGGTAGCCGTACGTCGTCCAGGCTTCACCTGGTGCTTCTGCCTGGGCCGCCAAGGTTGAATTTGCCTTTGGTTCAGGCTCCGTGCAGGAGCGGCACGCGTTCCAGGATTTCGTCCAGCCATGCCGGTTTTCCGCAGTGGCAGGCGAAATCCACGACATGGTCAGGTCGGCTGAAGTCCCCTTCGGCGGCGTGGCAGTCGGAGCCGCCGGAGCTGAGCAGGCGATGTTCCTGGCAATAGGCGCGGAGGGTGTCGGAGGCCTCGGCCGTCAGGCTTGGGTGGGCGCATTCGATGCCGTCGAAGGCCAGCATTTCCCGCAGTTCGTCCATCCGCCGTCGGTCCAGCTGCCGGAAATAGCCATAGGGGTGTGCGATGAGCGTCACTCCGCCGGCGCGGCGTACGGCTGGCAGCACGGCATCGTATTCCGGGTAGGTCGGCATGTCCCGGAACTGGCGCAGGACGGCCAGCAGGCCGTCCAGGTCAGCCGCGACGCCACGTTCGAGCAGCGTCTGCCGCAGGATGGCGTTTTTGACGTGGGTGCAGCCTTGGCGCGCAATGATGCGCTCCGGCCGGTAGCTGCGCAGGACTTTCAGGCGCTCGGCGTCAGTGAAGTTGTGTCCCATGCGGACCAGGTTGGCGGAGATGGCGCTGCCGTACGCGCATTGCCAGGCCCGGTATTGGTCAAATACGCCGGCCAGTTCCGGTGTCGGCTGTTTGGGCAATCCCAGGCAGACCATGTCGATGCTGCCGGTCGGCGTATGCACGGTCAGTTCAGCTCCGGCGACATAGCCCACTTCGGGATATTCGGCGGCCACGCCGGCCAGTTCCTCATAGCCGTCCATCAGGTGGTGGTCGGTCAGGGCCAGCGCCCGCACGCGTCGTTCCCGTCCCAGGCGGAAATAGTCGCTGATGGCGGCGGTGGCGTCATAGCTCCACTGCGAATGCAGATGCAGGTCATAGTCGGCGTACGTTGTCATGCACCATTTTCCCTTGTCGCCATGCAGATGCCGCCGTTTCGGCGGAGTCGGCCAGCCGGTTTGTTGGTCGGTTGCGCGTCGTTTGGGCGGGTG
>CAYOUR010000354.1:0-2840 GCA_964407145.1 uncultured Lentisphaeraceae bacterium
TACAAGGATGACGACACCATGCCATGGCGCCATTCTCAATGGGTGACCGGTTACGGCCGGCGCCTTTTCGGGTGCTGGCGGATGGTGTGGCGGTTTTCGGTTGAGTCGTCAGCCGGGCTCTTGGCGTGGAAGAACACACAATTAGGGATAGGCGATGAAGATTCGAGTTTTGTTCGCGCGGCGGGCGGGAGAGGTTCTGGTCAGCGTGAAGCACGGTCGTCTGGCCAGTGCGCCGCGGCTGGGCGAGGTCTCGGAGTTCACGTTGGAGTTGTCGGAGGCCAGGACTGGGCTGGGGTCGCGGCCGACCCTGGTGAGCGTGCGGAGCGACCTCTGTTCGTTTTCGTTTATGGCCCGTGATGTCTCGAGCGCGTATCCGCCGTACATTCCCGAATATGGCGTGGCCGTTGTACCCGGGGACGACGGGCGCAGTTATGCCGAGGTCGCCGCGGCCATAGCCGGCCGCGGCCTGGCATCGGATCATGACCGGATGAATGGCGCCGCGGAGGAGAGCTATGCCGGGGCCTGTCGCGAGAATCGCGATCCGTACTGTCCGGTCTGGCTGGGGATTGGCCGCGACATGCGGATGTTCCATGTGGAGCTGCAGAGCCGCGAGGCGGGGTTTCCCGACTACCAGTACTGGGGTGCGATAGAAATTCGCCATCATTCCCGGCCGGTGCTGCTGGACCCGGCGGAGGCTGGCAGCCACTATCGCCTGAAGTTTGTGATTGGCCCCGGGGAGAGCTGCAAGGCGAAGATCACACATCGTCTGGACGACGGCATTCTGCCGATTCTGCATTCGGTCCAGGACGAGGACAGCATCCAGTATCGGGTCACGGCCTTCGCCACGCTGGAGGACGGCCCCCTGGGGCCGGGGCGGGTCGTGGGCACGGACTACGAGGTCGGCTATGCCTGCACCGGCGGCAACATGCTTTCAGGGGCGGAGCAGGCGGCCCTGCGCGGGCGGATGTTGGCGGAGACGGTGGAGCGCGGGCAGGAAGTCGTCTGCGCCGTGCGGGTTGAGGCGGTGAATGTGTCGCCGGCGCCGGCGTATGCGTGGTTCAAGGCGGCGTATGTGGGGACGGATGTATCGGCGGGGAAGTTCAGTGTCGGGCTGAAGGACGAATTCGAGGATGGCTTCAGTCGTTTTCCGGCCACGTGCGGGCGGGTTGTCGCGGTCAATCGGGTGAATGGCGAGTTGATGCCGGACGCGGAGATGGCGGTGCTGGTGCCTCCGGGCGAGCAGGCGGTGTTCGAGTTGCTGGTGCCGCATTCGCCGGTTCCGGCGGAGCGGGCGGCGCGGCTGGCGAAGCTCGACTTTGGCGCGCACCTGTCGGGTTGTCGGGCGTTTTGGCGTGAGAAGTTGTCGGCGGCCGGGGCGCTGGCGGTTCCGGAGGCGGCGATCCACGAGCGGGTGCAGGCGGGGTTGCTGCATTTGGATTTGAATCTTATTGGGCGTTCGGAGTCGGGTCCGTTGCTGGCCACGATCGGGTGGTATTCGCCGATTGGCACGGAGAGTGCGCCGATCATCCAGTATCTCGACAGTGTCGGGCGGCATGATTTGGCCGGCCGCAGTCTTGACTTTTTTCTGGCGCGTCAGCGGTCGGACGGTTTCATCCAGAATTTCAACCATTACCAGAGTGAGACCGGGCATTTTCTGTGGACGTGTGCGGAGCACTACCGTTACAGCGGTGACGTCGGTTGGCTGCGCCGCAGCACGCCGGGTTTGAAGAAGGCCTGCGCGTATCTGCTGGCGTGGCGGGAGCGCAACAAGGTTGATGCGTATCGTGAGCGTGGTTATTACGGCCTGGTATCGGGGAAGGTCGCGGATCCGGACGACTTTTTCCATTCGTTTTATTTGAATGCCGGGACGTACCTTGGCCTGGCGGGGATGGCGGAGGTTTTACGGGAGACGGACGCCGACTACGCGTCGCAGCTGGCCGCGGAGGTGGCGTTGTACCGTGAGGACATCCGGTTGGCGTTGCGTCACGCCCTGGCGCGGTCGCCGGTTGTTCCTTTTGGCGACGGCAGTTGGGGGCCATTGCCGGCGCCGTGGGGCGAGCATGACGGTTTGTTGACGCTTTATGTCGACGGAGGCACGTGGTTCACGCATGGGTCTTTTGCCGCGCGCGGGGTAACGACGGGGCCGTTGTACTTGGGTATGACGGACATTTTCGCGGCGGACAGCCCCGAGATGACGATGCTGGTGAAGGCGAACCAGCATCCCTGCACGCGGGAGAACGCCAGTTTGAGCCAGCCGTACTATTGTCGTCACGACTATGCGCATTTGCGGCGCGGCGAGGTCAAGTTGTATTTGAAGACCTTCTACAACCAGCTCACGGCGTTGCAGGACCGCGGGAGTTACGCCTTTTGGGAGCATTATCATGGGGCGAGCCAGTACAAGACGCACGAGGAGGCCTGGATGCTGATGCAGGTCCGCTGGATGCTGTATTGGGAAAACGACCGTGATGGCGGTTTGGATTTGTTCCGGATGATTCCGCGGCAATGGCTGTCGCCGGGTCAGGAGATCGTTTTGCGCGGAGTCAAGACGACGCGTTTTGGCGGCTTGACGGCGGTCGCCGAAGCGAGCGAAGACGAGCTCCGGTGCGTTTTTCAAGTTGACAAGGCGGCGCCCGGCTTCTATGTCCGTCTGCCGCATCCGCAACAGCGGGTGGCCGTCCGTTGCGAGGGCGGCGTGTATGACGCGCGTTGCGAGACCGTGGCCGTGCCAGGCGGTAAAGGCGGGGAGGTCGTGCTGCGGTTTTAAGACCCAGATTAGGACGTAATAGGACTTATAGGACGTATGGGACTTATAGGACGTATGGGACTTATAGGACGTATGG
>CAYOUR010000355.1:0-2796 GCA_964407145.1 uncultured Lentisphaeraceae bacterium
GTCGAGCGCGGCGAGCAGTTTGGGCCTGTTGTGCTGGGCATGGACGGCGACGGCGCTCAGGAGCAGGCCGTCTGGTTCGATGAAGTCGAAGTTCATGAAGTCCTCTTTGCCGGCGATGTCCCACGTTCACCGGCGGAGTGAGCAGGGGTCATGCGCCAGGCAGGGCTCCTTCCGGCTGGCTGAAGGTCATTAGGACAATTCAAACAATCGGAAATGCCTTTTGGGAAAACCTGTTAATCACACGTAGGGAATCGGTCAATATCAGGGCACTTTGGAGAGCCTATGGGATGGCTGTGCGTTTTTTGCAGTATTATTGAAAGTCTCAAGATTCCCGAAAGAAACATCGAAAAGAACAGGATTCATCGCTCTGATGGCGCGGCTGCCGTCATCACCGCCAGTCATGGCGCGGTCTGTGTCCTGGGAGCGCCGGCGTTCCGCCGGCATTTTCGGGCGGCGCGGGCTGGGTCCCTGCGGGGGCGCCTTTCCGGGGCGCCCTCGGGCCGAGAAAGAGCCCGTGCGGGGTTATTCCCGCCTGGCCGGGAAGTGCGACAGGTGGAATTGACTTTTGACAACGGCAAACTATACTCAAGGCAGGTGGTTTTTCGGCCGTTGTCCCAGTTCGGCTGGCTGATCGTCGGCCAGTCCATGTGGTGTCGGGGCGGCTGGCCGGCCAGGTTGCGGCCATAGCCGGCGGCTGCCACCACAGGCGTGCAGTTGCGTAGAAACGGGATGTGTATGATCAGCAGCATGATGACGGTTGACCGGTATTTGCATCGGATTGGCTATGAAGGGTCACAGGCGCCGGTGCTGGCGACGCTGGACGCGGTGCAGAAGGCTCACCTTACCAGCGTACCCTATGAGAATCTTGACCTCCTGTATCGCCGGCCCTGTTCGCTGGCGACCGAGGCCCTGTACGACAAGATCGTCAACCGCCGGCGCGGCGGCTATTGCTTTGAATTGAACGGCCTGTTTGCCTGGCTGCTGCGGCAGATGGGCTTCCAGGTGACCGAATTTTTCGGCCGTTGGCTGATCGGCGAACCGCTTGCCGTGCCGAAGCGCCGGCACCGCATTTTACGGGTCGATTTGCCGGAGGGGCGTTTTCTGGCCGATGCGGGGGTCGGCCGCGTCTGCCCGTTGACGCCGCTGTGCTTTGAACCGGATGTCATTCAGGAGCGCGAGGGCGTTCGCTACCGGATTTTGGCTGACCCGTTGCATGGGTGGCTCGTGCAGGTCGAATCCGAGCAGGACTTCATCAACTTCTATTCGTTCACCGAAGAGCCGCAGCAGGCCATCGATTTCGCGTATCCGCATTATTATTGCGCCACGCATCCTGATTCGCCGTTTCTGGTCAAGACCCTGGTGCATCTGCTGACGCCGCAAGGACGTAACAGTGTGGTCGACGCCTTTGACCCGGAAACCGGCATGAAGGCACGGCTTTTCCGGATCGGCCAGGGCGAAGGCCAGGTCAGGGAATTCCTGGCCCGCACCGAAGAGGAGTTCTTCGCCGGATTGCGGGATTATTTCGGCATTGACTGGCAGGCATGAGGGTTTCCGGCGGCGCTTGTGCCAGGCCAATGGCCGCGTTGGTTGTTTTCGGGAGAATGCCGTCCGGCGCCGGGTTGGTTCTGGTGAAGCCGGTCGGGCGAAAGCCTTGTTGAGGCTCAGTCCGAGGGACGTGTCCATTCAAGCATCAGAAGGGGAAAAGCCATGTTTATCGACATCCATGTCCACACCCGGTTTGTCCCGGTCATGCCGCGCCGGGATGGTTCCACCTATGCCACGCCGGATGAACTGGGGGAGTTCTACCAGGAGATCGGGGTTGAAAAGGCCGTGATTCTGCCCGGTGTCGGCGGCGCCTGTTCGCATGGCGCGCAGTCGGTGGAGGAGCTGGTGCAGAAGTCGAAAGGCCCGTATCCGTGGATGATCCCGTATGGCAACATCGATCCGCGCATGGTTGACAACTGTGCGTATTCAGACGGCATGGAACGGCTGGTCAAGTACTACCGGGAAATCGGCTGCTTCGGCGTCGGCGAGGTCTGCGCCAACATCTGGTTTGACGACCCGCTGATGCTGAATCTGCTGGCCGCCTGCGAGGAATACGACATGCCGTTCACCTTCCATATCTCCATCCGGCCGGGGCATCGCTATGGCATTGCGGATGACGAGGGCCTGCCGCGCCTGGAACTGGCTCTCAAGTTGTTCCGCAACCTGAAATTCCTCGGCCATTCCCAGGCCTTCTGGGCGGAAATCGGCCCGATCACGTCGGAGCAGGACCGCCTGGGCTACCCCAAGGGCAAGATCGAAAAGGAAGGTCGTCTGCCGGCCCTGATGCGCAAGTATCCGAATCTGCATGGCGATCTCTCCGCCGGCAGCGGCTGCAACGCCCTGATGCGCGACCGCGAATACGCCGCCAAGTTCCTGACCGAGTTCCAGGATCGGCTTTATTTCGGCACGGATATCTGCTCGCCGAAGAACTTTGATTTTGCCCGCAGTTACACGCGCTTCCTGATGGAAATGCGCGACAATGGCGAAATCGCGCCCGAGGTGTTCGCGAAGGTCGCCCGCGGCAATGCCGGTAAGCTGTTTGGGTTCAAGGATTGAGCCGGCTCTGGCCGCGGCGGCTGCCGTTTCTGCGTGACGGCCGCCGCGGCCGGTGCTCCACGGGATGGACCCATGCCAGGAGGGTCGGACGGGATGCACGTCGGCCGCCGTTGTAACCGGTCACCGATTGATAATGACGTTCAACGTGCGAAATGCGGTGGTACGCGCTTGATTTCAGGCTGCCGTATGTCGTCC
>CAYOUR010000356.1:0-2775 GCA_964407145.1 uncultured Lentisphaeraceae bacterium
CCTCCGGCTTGATCCAGGCTTCGAACGTATAGGTCGCCAAGGCGTAATCATGCAGGTCAGGCAGGTTGACATAGGATCCGCCGCCATCCAGAACGAGTTCACGCAGTACCAGCGGGTCGCGGCTGTTGCGGGCGGCGTCCAGGCGTCCGTTGCCGCTGTTGTACTCGTCGAAGTCGCTGACGCCGTCGTTGTCGAGGTCGGCGCCGGCGAATGGCCGCGGAACCATGCCGTACTGCTGGGCGATCAGATTGGGCACTTCATAGGCGCCGACGGATTCGGCCCGGTCGGCCAGGCCGTCGCTGTCCGTGTCAGGCCGCAGCGGATTGGTGCCGACGAGGTATTCGTAATAGTTGCTCAGACCGTCGCCGTCCCAGTCGTCATGGCCAGCGGCGTTGACGTTGAGGTAGTTGCGGTATTCGATGATGTAGGAATCCTGGTCGCCATACTGCTCGGCGTTGATCGCGTCATTCCAGTACCCCACGACCAGGCGCGAATTGGTATTGCCGGCGCCGACCAGGAAGACATAGTTTTCATTGTCGACAAAGCTGTTGGGTTCGTCAGTCGAACCGCCGACGGCGCGGGTCGACCAGTTGCTGTAGTTGCCGGCCAGGGGCGTGCCGTCGATCCAGACGAATTCGCCTTCGACGTCCTCGTCGGTCAGGCCCAGCCAGATGCCGCGCAGGCCGCTCAGCATGTTCGAGGCCAGGAAGGCGTTTTCCGCGGCTGAGCCGATGATGGCGAGCATGCCGCCAGCGGCCTCGGCCGCGTTCTTGGAGTCGGTCCAGGACATCTTGTTGGCGATGACCTCGTAGTAATGGCCATTGAACTCGGTCACTCCGAGCTGTCCGGCCGTCTGATAGAGGCTCGCCCACCAGTTCGGGATGGCGCCGGGCAGTTCGTTGGCCACCGGCGCGTCGCTGGGTGCCAGCCATTCCGAGGTCTTCTTGGTCGGATCGGTCGGATGCGCCAGGGCATACGCGGCGGGACGGTCGCCAAGGGAAGCCGGATGCGGATGCGTGAAGTCCTCGATGGTGGCACCGGCGTCGTTAAAGCGATAATAGGCGACCAAGCCCAGGGTCTGCTGGTCGGCGGCCACAAAACGCTGGGCGTTGACCGCGGTAATGGCCCGCGCGCTGTTGAAGACCTTGACCTCGTCGAGCAGGCCATCGGCAAAGGAGGCCGCACCGTCGCCGCCGAGAGTCAGGACCAGGCCATTCAAGTAACCATAGCTCGGCATGGCGCTGACGTCGACCGAGGTGATTTCCATGCCGTTGACCAGGATGGCGACCGTGTCACTGGCATAGTCAAGCACAGCGCAGAGATGATGCCACTCGCCGGCAACGAGCGCGGTCGACGCCGTGGCGCTTGCTCCGGTGGTGGCGGCGACGGCCTTGCCGGCGCTGAGGCTCAGGGCCAGGACCGTCGCATTGTCGGCCGTGCCGTCATCTTTGACCGTGCTGAACAAGCGCATCAGGGTGCCGGAGGTGGCCGCGCCGGGCTTGAACCAGGCTTCCAGACTGTAGGAGCCGCTGGCGCTGACCAGCCGGTCGGGCTTGGGCAGCACGATGCCGCCAGGCGCGGCGGCCGCGACCTGGGCCAGGTCAAGAGCCAGGTTGGGCGTCGTGGTCGTGCCATCCCAATGCGCGATGCTGTACACCGGATGGGTCACCTGCGCATGCAAGGCCGTGTTCCAGCCGGCGACTTCCAGGTTGTCGGCCAGGCCGTCGTCATCAGAATCAGCCAGGAAAGGATCGCTGCCGAACTGCTGCTCCTGCAGGACGCTGAGCGTGTCGCCATCCGCGTCCGTGTCGTAGACCGCCGGGTCGTCGACTTCCTTCGGATGACGTCCGAGCCGGTATTCGTAATAGTCATTGAGGCCGTCGTCGTCAAAGTCCGTGTAGTGGTCGACATCGCCGGGGCCGGCGGTCGTCAGATTGCCAAAGAAACGATATTCCCAGAAGTCCGGGATACGGTCGCCGTCGAGGTCGCTGTAAAGGTACTCGTACGTCTCCTGGCCTTCAGTGGTGGATTCGATGACAGCTTCGTCAAAACGGGCGGCGGCCCCCATGTTGGCGGCGCGGGCCGTATTGGTGTAGCCCACCCGCGCGTCCTCGGCGGTGCGGCCGCCATCGTCAAACCGGTAATAGGCCGTCAGGGTGTTCCAGTTGTCCGCGCCATAAGTGCCGGAACCGTCGGCGCTGGTCAGGAAGCGGTTGCGGACCGAGGTCACCTGCGAGTGGGTGCGCGCCCCGCGCCAGACCCGGACCTCATCCATGGTCAGACGGAGCCCGGCGCCGCCGCGCGTGCCGAAAAGCAAATCGCCGGGCTCGTTGGCCCCGGCGATGACCGCCGCGCTGACGCTCGGCACGCCAAGAATCTGCATGTCCTCCGAATT
Organism: uncultured Lentisphaeraceae bacterium; assembly: GCA_964407145.1. GTDB lineage: Bacteria > Verrucomicrobiota > Lentisphaeria > Oligosphaerales > Oligosphaeraceae > JAAZKI01. Next base: position 2,396 of record CAYOUR010000356.1, read on the forward strand.
GTACTCCTGGCCGTCGGCATAGACCACAAAGTTGACGCGCATGGCGCCGGTCGGATGGGTGGCGTCGCGCTTGACCGAAGCCGCGACATGGACCCAGCCGAGGCCGGGGTCGGTGAAGCGCCGGACCGTGAACGTGCCGGAACTGTAACTGCCGGCGATGTTCCGGTACTTGAGGGTGAAAAAGCCGTCTTCAAAACCGAACCAGAAGTCGCCAAGGACGCCCGGCGCCGACGCCGTCTTGGACAGCAGCGGACCGGTGCTGAGCGTATTGTTCGGGTGGACTTTGTACCACATCTCGATGGTGAAGCCGTCATTGGCCGGCGTCGTGCTGGTCACCATGTTCGGACCGGCGAAATTGCTGACATACGCGTACGCCTCGC
>CAYOUR010000357.1:0-2762 GCA_964407145.1 uncultured Lentisphaeraceae bacterium
GAGCAGCTCATTCGTAATGAGCAGGTCCTCGGTTCAAATCCGAGTGCTGGCTCCAGATGAAAGCCCCTCCAGTCCCAAAACTGGAGGGGCTTTTTGGCTTTGGCCGGTTCGGCCCGGTGGCGCGTTGCCGGTTGCGGCTGCCTTGAACCGGGTCGGGCGGATGCCCGGCCCGGCCGGTCCGGTTTACTGCAGGAGCATGTCCGCAAAGCAGACGGGCACGTGGTAGATGGCGCCCTTGGGGCCGGCAAAGCCGTCATACCACTGGTTGGCGTTCTTGCCCGTCCAGAAGCGGAAACTGTAGAGGCCACGGAGTTTTTTCGCGGCCGGGTCGAAGCCGGTGTCGCGGATGGCGATCTTGGCCCACAGGCTCCAGCCCTCCGGTGTCTCCTGGACTTTGCGGACGATGGGCAGCGGGCTGGTGTAGTTGGGGATTTCGGTGCCGCCGGTGAGGGTGATGGCGGTGGCGTTGTACGGCCCCTGATCGGGGGTGCGGGCCTTGTCCGGAGTCACTTCGAAGTACAGCTGCATCGCCTCCAGCTGGCCGTGGCGGTACTTGGGATTGACCTTCTTGACGATGCCGGGGTTGGTCGACTTGAAGCCGACGTAGATGTTTTCGCCGTCGTGCAGGTACTTGAGCAGCAGCGGCTGGCGGTCAAAGGGCTTGCCGTCTGCCAGGTAGAAGTCGGTGATGGTCAGGGCGTTTGTCCAGGGCGCCGCGGTGAAGTCGGGGTCGAAGGGCGGTTCGCCTTCGCAGCGCGGGATGGACATGGCGGGGATGCGTCCCTGGTCCTTGTACAGGTCAAAGCTGACCCGGATGCGGCGCAGCAGATCCTGGGCCTTGGGGCCGCGCACCTTCTGTTCGGCCTGGCGGAGATGACCCTCGAGCACGTCGACTATGGCGTCGTCGTTGAGGGTGACTTCGATCCATTGCGCCTTGGCCGGCGTTGACCAGGTCGACTTGGTGCCGCCCGCCAGCCATTTTTCCTCGATCAGGGCGAAGTATTTCTCCAGGTCGGGCGCGGCTTCCTGGAAGACCCGGTTGAGAAAGTCGCGGCGCATGGCCTTGACATCCTGATAGGGGTCCCATTGCAGGTTGGCCATCACCCAGAAGTACATGGCGTTGCAGTCCCAGGACACGGGGCCGCGGCCATAGGTGCGCTGTTCGCGGGCGATGTTGTAGTTCTCCATTTCGGAGAAGTGGCGCCGGACGCCGTGCTCCAGGCAGTAGCGGAAGTCGGCGGCGGCAATCGCGTCGACCGGCCGCGGAAAGTCGAACACGAGCCCGTAGTATTCGCGCCAGGTCAGGTTGGTCGTGTTCGCCAGCCAGGCATTGAACTTGTCCAGTGTCGTCTGGTTTTGCGGCGCCAGGATGTCGAATTTGGAATTCTTGAAGATCGGGCAGAATTGGACGCGGATGATCGGGTCGACCTTGATGGCTGGCGGCGTCTCGGTGAAGAAGTAGGCGAACGAGAGCAGGTCCTTGCCGGGATGGTTGGCTCTGGTGTGCGCGGCGATTTCATTCAGGAACAGGAAGAAGCGGGTGGAGTAGAAGCGCGGGTCCTGGCGGGTCAGGGTGCTGCCGTCCGGCAGCTGGATGTCGGCCTGGCAGGCTTCGCACTGGCACTGGTCGTGGTTGTCTTCGATCATGACCCGGTAGATGGTCGCGGTCGGGTGGCGCTCGACCTGGGCGTCGAACTCCTGCTTGAAGGCGGCGATCATGTCGCGGTTGGTGAAGCACAGCTGCGTCCGGTGGGTTTTGGTTGACGGTTTGACGCGCTCGCCGTTGATCAGCGGGAAGAAGTCAGGCCGGGTCTCATAGTACTTCTTTTCAGAAATGAACACGGTGTTCAGGTTGTGGCCGCCCAGGCATTCCTTGATCATGTCCCATTCGTCGTTGAGCGGGCTGACGCCGCTGGCGGAATGGGTGGTCCAGTTGTTGGCCTGGCGGACGACCCACATGAACTCGTTCGGAAGAGCCGTGCCCAGCTGCCAGCCGCGCTGCGTCATTTTGGGGATGTCGAGCCCGTCGGCCTGGAAGGTCACACTGGGGTTGGGTGAGTAGAACGTGCCGTTTTCGTCATCCGGAAAGGCCCAGATGATGTCGGTGTTTTTGTACAGCACCCGAAACACGGCGTTGACAATGCCGTGCGGCACCGAGGCCAGGATATACAGGCGGCTGTCCCGCTCGCGCACAGCATAGCCGTCGTTGCCCTGCAACGCGGCAGCGTCCTCCGGGAAAAGCGCCAGCACGGACGGGGCGCAGGACAGGACGAGCTGCCGGGGCAACCCGCCGCCGACTTCCACGATTGGCAGCTGTGCGCCGCTGATCTTGCCGACCCAGAGCTGCAGCTCCTGAGCGGCGTTGGCAACCGGCGCCGGCGCGGCGCTGCCAATGACAATCTCAGCCAGGGGACGACCACCCTCCGTCAGCGGAAACGATGACCAGGCGCTGACGCCGGCTAACAACAAGGACAGCATAAGAATTTTTTTCATGTCGGGACGCTCTCCAGATAAATGAGTTTGACGGCAACGTGACAAACGGCTGATAAAATTGCCACGACCCGACGATGCACACCCACCCGAAGCCCGCTCTGAACTCCGGAGGCGCCGGCAACGGCCGCGCCGCGAAACATCGTGCCCGGCCAAATGTCAGATCATGACAGCTGATGAACAATGTAACCGGTCCCCCGGAAAATGACAGCCTGGACTCTGAAAAAAGGTTGTCGCCGCGGCATCGGTCACCCATTGAGAATTGCGCCATG
>CAYOUR010000358.1:0-2752 GCA_964407145.1 uncultured Lentisphaeraceae bacterium
TATGGTCCAATCCATGGGATCATGCCTCGTGAGTCGTGAGTCCTCGCCCCAGCGCTGCGCCAACCGGTCCAATCAGTCCAACCGGTCCAATCAGTCTGCGGCGGTCCCCCGGAAATGCCGGCGAGACGCCGGTGGTCCCAGGCGGTTCCAGGCGGTCCCCCGGAAACGCCCGCCTCGCCTCGCCTCGCCTCGCCTCACCCCGCGTCTTGTATTGCATTACAGCACCTGATATTGCCATGAAGCGTTCGCCTTTTGTTTGCAAAATGCTCAGGGAGCGTTACTTTTTCCTGCGTCAAGAAGAAATCCTCGGGACCAACCCGCCTAAAGGGGGCTCTGGAAATTGTCCGCGCGCCGGAATCGGCGCCGGGCGCCTGGCGGTCGTGACGGCTGCTGGTATTCTACATTGGCCTTGAACAGGAGTGAGCATGTCTGACCGATTACAGGCCATTGCGGCCATTGAGCGGGTTGAGCGCCGGGTGTTTGCGGCTTTGGCGGCGGCGCCGGTTCGTCGGATGTGCCATCCGGAGGAGCGGCAGGAGGTGCGTTCGCTGCTGGAGCGTTCGCTGGGCACGGACCGGATTCCGGCGCCGGTTCTGCGCGTCGAGGCCGCCGGCAGTCGCCGTTTGGACGGCTGCTCCCTGCAGCTGCTGCGGGGCGAAAGCTGGGAGCGCACGGCGTTGTCGGCGCATCTTTTCTGTCCGGACGCTCCGCCGCCCTGGCCAGTGGTGCTGATCTGCTGCGGTCATGCCCGGCATGGCAAGACCGGGTATGACGCCATGGGGCTGCGTCTGGCCCGGCAGGGCGCGGCCGCCCTGATTCCCGACAACATCGGCCAGGGGGAGCGTGTCGCCATGGGGCATTCCTGTGTGACCGCGGCATTTGCGGCCGGCATTTCCGTGCAGGGGCTGATTGTCCGGGAGACTTTGGCGTGGCTCGACTGGCTTCGGGGCGACCAGCGCTTCACCCGTCTCGGCACGGCCGGCAATTCCGGCGGCGGCACCTTGACCATGTGCCTCGGCGCGTTGTCCGACAAGTTGGAGGCCATGGCTTCGACTGGCTATCCAAGCAGTTTTGAGCTGATTGCCCGCAAGCAGAAGAAGCACTGTCACTGCAATCTGTTTCCCGGCAGCCTTGGGCGTTATGAGATGTGGGAGCTCTATGCGTTGTTCGCGCCGCGGCCGCTGCTTCTGCTGCAGGGCGCCAACGACGTTCTGTTCCTGCGGGATACCTTCCTGGCCACGGCGCGGCGCGTCCGCGATGTCTATGGCGCCATGGGAGCCGGGCCGGATTTCAGTTCGGCTGTTCCGCCCGGCGAGCATTCCTGGGATGCCGGCCGCCGAGCCCTGATCGGGGCCTTTTTCGCCCGGTATTTCGGCCTGCGCCTGCCCGAGCCCGACGACGAAGCCCAGGCCGACCTGCTGACCACGGAGTTCGGGCAATGCCTGGAGCAATGGCCGGCCAACGCCTGTGACACGGATACCCTGGCCTGGAAATTGACCGGCCTGGCGCCGCGGCCGGCGCCGCCGCTTTGGGAAGTCTATCCGCCGGAGATTCCGCCGCCCTGGCCGGAAGTCTCCGAACGAGGGGCGACCGAACAGATTCTGGCGCAGATGGCGTGTTTTCTCAGTCCGCTGCGAAGTCCAGTCGAGTCCGGACCTGAACAACCATGACATCCGCGTGTCGCGGAGGAGGAGACCCGCCATGCCCGTGGCCATGAGTTCCCTCGTTCTTGATGCCGGGTCGTGACCGTGGTGGCCAGTGCGGCCGCGCGGCTTCCGGTTGTCATTCCAGGGCGGCGCGGAAGTCGCGAAGATGCTGTTTCACGTGCGTGATAAGGGCTTCGAGGTCCTCCTGTTCCAGGCTTAGTCCGAGGACGTATTTCTCCGGGATGGCGAAGGCGATGGCGGTCGTGTTGTTTTTCCGGCGCAGGGCGTATCCCCGCTGTCGGACCTGGTCCTTCTGGCGGGCGAAGTTGTCGTAGGCGTCCCAGGTGGCGGCGCCGAAGTCGGCAAAGGGGAAGAGCTGTTCGTATTCCGGCGCGTTGACGGCCGTTGCCTGCAGGCAGATGGCGGTCGGTGAGACATACGGCTGGAACACGTATTCCATCGGTTGCTGGAGTTCACCGGGGCGGTCGGGGGACATGCGCAGCCGGCAGCGGATGGCGCCGGTGGTCATTTCCGAAAAGGTGATGGTGGCCTGTGGCAAATCGCCATGAATCCGGCGCAGCAGGTTGGCCGCTTCGACCATGACCAGATTGCGCGACTTGAGACTGGCCAGCTCCTGGATGGCGTTGCCGGGATGAAAGCGGCTGGCCGAATCCTTGCAGAGAAACCCCCGGGCGCACAAGGTGCGGATCAGATTGTGCGCCGTGGAGGTCTTCATGGCCAGCGCCTCGGCGATTTCGTTCAGGCGCATGCCCCGCGGTGAGGCCGCCGTGAGCCGGAGGATGTCCAGGGCCTTGAGCACGGACTGGACCATGTCGGAATTGGGCATTGCTGGCTTGTCCTTGCTGTTTTCGCACCGCATCGGCGGGAAACCGGGGTCGCCGGGCAGCGTGCGGGGGCGCTCTTGGTGGTTGTTGCGGGGGGGAAATTATAGCCCCGTACGCGTGGAAGTCAAGATGAGGCAAAGCCGGGGGCGGACGTCTTGTAACCGGTCACCCATTGATAATGACGGCCAAAGTGCGAAATGCGGTGGTAAGCGCTTGATTTCAGGCTGCCGTATGGTGTCCCGCCCTCCGGGCGGCCAAAGC
>CAYOUR010000359.1:0-2742 GCA_964407145.1 uncultured Lentisphaeraceae bacterium
TGGGCAGAGGTTCGATTTCCAGGTGGAAACGCCCGTCCGGCTGGCGGATACAGGCGCCGACCAGGACGTCGACGTTGAGCTTTCGGGCGAGTGTCGCGGGCAGGCGGCTGGTGGGCGCCGGCAGTCCGAAGAAGTCGATGAACACGCCGCCGTGTCGCGGGCTGACATTCTGGTCGATGAGGATGCCGATGCACCTATTTTCCTGGAGCGCGCGGGCGACTTTGCGGGCGGCGCCTTTCTGGTTGATGATCTGCAGGCCGTTGGCGGTCCGGGCCCTGGTCAGCAGTCGGTTGATTTTCGGGGTTGACAAGGCGGCGGCGACGGCGGCGGCGTTCATCCCCCAGTGGGCGGCGGCCTGAGCCAGGATTTCCCAGTTGCCGAGATGTGGTATGCAGAGCAGGCAGGGGCGTTGCCGGTAGGGCGCCAGCAGCGATTCCGGCGGGGTGAGGACCATCTCGGCAATACATTCCGGATGCCGGAGCAGTTTGATGATTTCGACGCCGTTCCAGAGGAGGTGCCGCAAGCTGGCCAGTGCCAGGCGACGGCGTCCGCGTGCGTCGAAGTCCGGAAAGGCGACGGCCAGGTTGGCCTCGACCAGGCGAAGCAGGCCGGGGTGGAAGACGCGGATCATGGTGACCGCCGGGCCGACCAGAAGCCGCAGCACGGCGAGCGGACAGACGCCGACCAGGAAGACCAGCGCGCCGCTGCCGAGATTGAGCAGGGCATTCTTCGCGTGCCGGATGAGCGTGGGGTGCTTCATGAAGGGGGGCTCCTCAAGGCCTGGAATCGGTCGGCTGCCGGAAACCAAGCCGGGAGCGTCGTGTCAGCGGGAATGGAAAACGTAATAGAACCACCGATGGACACCGATGGACACTGATGATCATTCGCGGAAGACATGCAGGTTACGGATTTAGCCGGGCCGGGTGGGTTAAGTCTTTGCCAGTCGTGATCGTTGTTGCGTCGGTCGTCACTCCAGGTAGTAGTTTTGGCCGGGCAGGATGGGCGGCAGGCGATGCGCGGCGGCCTGCAGGTCTTCGGCCGAATTGAGGGTGCGGGGCGACAATTCGACCGTGGCGGCCGGCTTGCCGTCCGGCTCGAGCGGGAAAGGCAATCCCGCCTGCTGGAACCAGGTGGCCGTGCGGGCCGCCTGGGCGGCACGGCAGCTGGCCGGCGAGTCCTCGCCCTCGGCGTTCTTGATTGGTGCGAACTGCTCGTTGCGGTCGGCCTCCAGGACCAGGGGGCGATGCGCCAGCGGAATGGCGTCAAAAAGGAAGAATTCGATTTTGGTGGCATTCGGTTCGGCCGGTGTCACCAGGTTGCCGTCCTGGTCGATGAAGGGGACTTTTTTGCGGGCGTAATGGGGATGGAAGTCGAGGTTGCCGTCGGTCAGGCGTCGGATGAAGTCAAGTTTGAGGATATGGATGGCCGGGCTGCCGGCGCGGAAGCGGAGGCGTCCATCGCGGTCTTTCTGTTGGAGCATTTCTGGTGGCATGTCGCTGTATTCGACGATGTGGAGGCGGTCGTCGAGCCGGCAGAAGTGGCCGAGTTTTTCGGTCGGATCGCGTTTGATGAGTGCCCGGCTGCTCATGTCGGAGTCGGTCAGGTCATGCAGTCCGATGAAGAGCGGGTCGAACTGTTTGACCAGGGGGTTGTCGACCTGCCAGTAGGAGATGACGGTGATGCCTCGGGCGGCCATGTCGTCGAGGGCGCCGGAATCGCGCAGGGCGGCGAAGCTGCCGCCATGTCCATTGGGTGACAGAGCCAGGCAGCCAGGAGCGGCGAGCAGGGCGCGGCCCTGGGCATCGAAGGCGGGAAGCATGCCTTGGACGACGGTGGTGACCAAGGCCGGGTCCAGGCCGAAATAGTCGTTCTGTCGGAAGAAGTCTGTGGTGTCTCCGTCATTGGCGACGCTGGTCATGATGTACCAGGGGATGGTGGTTTGATATAGGTCCTGGGCCCGGAGGATGCCTTCGGCAAACAGCTGGAACAGGGATTTGACGCGGACCGTGGTGACCGGGTAGGTGCCCTTGGGGCCGTCGTAGCCGAGGCGTGTGCCCTGGCCGCCGGCGACGGTGAAGGCGGCCACGCGGCCCTGCCGCAGCAGGTCTTCGCCATGTTGGATGGCCTGGGCGTGGTCTTGGCGTTCCGTCGCGGTGGCCGGGGTCAGGCTTTGGTACGGGGCGGGCTGGAGCTGGTCAAAGGGCAGGGCGACCGCGCCGCCAGCAGCTGCCTGGCGGACCCAGCCGGTCACTCGAGCCCAGTCAATGCTGAGCAGCTGTTCGGCAAAATGGCTTTGTTCGGCTGTTGAGAGGCGATCCCAGAATCGGAGCAGGTGCTCCTGGCCAAAGGGCGTCAGCAGCGACGCCAAATCTTGCTTGCCGTGGATTTTTGTCATGAGTTGTACAGATGGTGGCTTTGGGTGGTATGACTGTGATAGGATTTTGGTCGATAGAGCCAAAGAGCAGCGCTGGCCGGCTGGTGGGAAGCGGCCGGCTTGAGGAGGCTTTCGCCTGCGGCAGCATGGTGATAAAATAACCCGGCATTGGCATTTGTCTAAACCGGCGCCGGGAAATTGCCGTTGAATCTTGCCAGGAGGGAGTCGTCGGCCGCAGGCCGGAAGGGGGTGCCGCGATCATTTTTCCGGGAGCAGGATGAAATGGCATTGGGCGGCGATTTCGACTGGTGTCTTCAGGCCGGCGGGATCGACCTGCTGGACATGGCGGGTGGGCAAAATGTATGGCT
>CAYOUR010000360.1:0-2730 GCA_964407145.1 uncultured Lentisphaeraceae bacterium
GACACCGATGGACACCGAGTAAAATACAAGGAAGAAATGCCTCCGACCACCCCAGTCCAAGGACCAGCCATGCGCCGTCTTGTCCCGTCCGTGCTTCTGGCCGCCGCCCTGGCCGCCGCCGCCCTCGAACTGAGCCTGTTTCCGGACCCGCTCAACAACACCTACTCGCCGCTGCTCCGACTGCCGCCGGAAGCCCGGCCGTCCCTGGCCCTGTCAGCCGCCGGCGGCGAAGCCGTCTTCGCCGCCCTGATGCTGTTCAATCCCGGCCCGCAGACCGCCTATGTCCGCGTCCAGGCCGATGGTATTCCGGCCTCGGCCCTGACACTCCGGGAGGCCGCGCACATCCGCGCCAGCTTCGGACAGCTGCCCGCCGATGCCCTGCCCGCCATCAGCCCGGATGGCGTCGTCGTCATCCCGGCGGCCGAAAACCGCCAGCTCTTCCTGGACATCGACACCAGGGCGATGCCGGCCGGAACGCACGCCGGCGTCATCCGCTGCACCGACACGGCCAGCCACCAGTCCGCCGAATGCCACCTGGCCGTGCGCGTCAGCGACGCCCTGATCCTGCCCGCGCGCCATCCGCTCTCGGTCATCGTCTGGGACTGCAGCCTCTATGGCACCACCGGCGAACTGGCCCAGAGCATCCTCGACGAACTGACCGGCAACTATGTCAACACCTTCCATGTCCTGGAACGGGCGCCGGCCCGATTCAATGCCGAGGGCGACATGGTCCAGCCGCCCGACTTCAGCACGCTGGACGCCCGCCTCGACCTGCTTCAAGGCAAGGGCCTGCTTATGCTGAGATGCACAGCGCCCAGCCTGCAAATCCTGCCCGAAGGCAAGCTCGATATCACGACCTCGGCCGGCGCCAAGGCCTATGGCCAATGGACCAGGGCCCTCGTCGAACACCTGAAACAGCGCAACCTCTCCTATGACGACTTCTATTTCTACATCTACGATGAAAATCTGCGCGATGACTTCTACGCGGCCGCCCGCGCGGCCAAGGCGGCCGACCCGAACGTGCGCGTCTATGCCGACCCCTGCGGCTCGACGAAGATAGAAGAAATCACCCGGGCGCTCGAGGCCCGTTGCGTCGACTACCTGCAATACCATGCCGGATGGTTCCAGAACATGCCGGCGGAACTGGAAAAAAGTTCCCGCGACCAGGTCGCGGTCTTGTCCACCTACTGGTGCCCGGTCCATCACAAGCGTTTGTCGCCAACCGCGTTCTATCGCCGCATGGGGGCCTTTGCCTTCCAACGCAATCTCACCGGCGTGGGTTTCTGGGCCGCGCTGGGCCTGGCCGGCGACACCTGGGGCGTGCCGCTGGACGACTTCCGCAAGTCCGCCTCGCCCGTCGCCATCTACCCGGCCGGAGACACCACCGTCATGCCCTCGCGCCGCTGGAAAGGCTTCCGCGCCGGATTGGACGACTTCCTGTTCTTCCAGGCGCTCGACCGGCAGCCCGATTCGCCGCGCCGGACCGAACTGCTCAACAAGGCGCGAGACGCCGCCGTAAACCGCCTGACCGCCGACGAGGCCGCCCGCCTCCGCCTCGACATCATCGCACTCCTGGAGGGAAAATAACCCATGCGACATCTTGCCCTTACCCTGCTGCTCCCTCTCCTGCTGGCCATTCCGGCCGTGCTCCCTGCCCAACCAAGGCCTGACCGCTACGGCTCGTTCCGCCTCATCCCTGGCCCCGACGAACAATCGCCGGCGCGACTGCTGGAACAAATCGCCCACGAGGGTGACGTCACCGTTGAAAATGACGAGCTGATCCTCACCGGCGGCGGCGACACCAAGCTGCCTCGGACGACCATCCTCCTGGACGACAGCTGCCTGGACAAATACTTCGAGCTGACGGTGACGGCCCGTGGCAACGGCCGCGCCGCGCAAATCATGCTGACCGAAGGGTTCCTCTGGGGGTCGACCGAACCGGTGCAGCGCTACGTCCGCCACCGCCTGCCGGCCAGCGACGATTTCGTCACCTCCACCCTCTTCTTCCATGTCGCGCGCCTGCCGTTTTATCTCAACTTCGGCATCTATCCCAACGACGGCCCCGAGCAGTTCATGCGGGTAAAGTCGTTCACGCTCCGGGAAACCGACGCCCAGACCTACTTGCGCCAGACCGGCCATGACGAAATACCCGTCCCCGACCGCAACCGCTTCATCTGCGTCCGCGACGCACTGAAGCAATTCACCGGCAACGCCGGACGCCTGCTCAAAACCGGCATCCTGCCGCCGGCCCTGCAGAAAACCGTCCGCACCAACGCCGCCAAGGCCGCCGGACTTACCCTGGAGAATTCCCCGGAGTCGCTGGCCACGGCCGAGCCAGTCCTGTCCGCCTGCGAGACTCTCGGCGTCATGCTCGGCCAGGACCTGGCGCCGGAGAGCATCCCGGCCGCGGCCGAACCAATCCGCCTGACCCTCTTCAACCTGCACGCACCGCACTCGGTCTGGGCACGCTTCGAAGCCGACATCCCCGGCGTGGAATACCGCGTGGTGGCGCCCGGCGGGGAGAAGTACCGCCTCAACCAGGGCCACCTCGCGATTGTCCCGCCCTACGAGCCAACCACGATTGAAGTGACCGGCCTGACTTCGCCCGGCCGCCTGACCATCTTCCCACTCGACCATCACGGCAAAAACACCGTCACCACCATCGAGGTCCGTTGACAAATGGCCGACACGCCTGCCTCCATTTTTGAACCACAGATGGACTCAGAGCAA
>CAYOUR010000361.1:0-2682 GCA_964407145.1 uncultured Lentisphaeraceae bacterium
CACCGGCATGGGCAATATCCGCGATGTCATCCCCTTCCCCAGAACCCCGCAAAGCGCGGAATTCTGAACCACGACGCGGGCAACCAGAAAAGAAACCACAGCGGCAGACGAGGCCATCACGCCCCCCGGACGGGACGGCCTCGTCCGCCGGCGGCACCAAGCAAGGACAACGACATGGGCGGATTTTTCGGCGTCGTCACCGACACGAACTGCGTCTCGGACCTGTTTTTCGGCACGGACTACCATTCGCACCTGGGCAACCAGCGCGGCGGCATGCTGGTCTGGGGCGAGAAGGGCCTGCAACGCTCGATTCACGACATCACCAACGCGCAGTTCCGGAGCAAATTCCAGTACGACGTCGAACGCCTGAACGGCCCGATCGGCATCGGCTCAATCAGCGACACCGGCGACCAGCCCCTGATCGTGTTCTCGCACCTGGGCACCTACGGCATCACCACCGTCGGCGCCGTCAACAACCTCGACAAGCTCAGCCAGAACGCCTTCCGCAGCACCCGCACACATTTTTCCGAAATGACCGGCGAGGGCATCAATCCGACCGAGATGGTGGCCTCCCTGGTCAGCCTGGGCGGCTCGTTCGAGGAGGGCATCAAGCTGGTCCAGGACAAGGTGCAGGGGTCGTGCTCCATGCTGCTGCTGGTCAAGGACGGCATCTACGCCGTCCGGGACCGGGTGGGCCGCACGCCGGTCATCATCGGCGAAAAGGAAGGCAGCTACGCCGTCACCTTCGAGACCTGCGCCCTCTACAACCTCGGATACCAGGTGAAATACTGGCTCGGGCCCGGCGAAGCCGTGAAGATCACCCGGGACGGCCTGACCCAGGTCCTGCCGCCCGGGGACCGCCTGCAAATCTGCGCCTTCCTCTGGGTGTACTACGGCTTCCCGGCCTCATCGTATGAAAAGATCAATGTCGAGGACGCCCGCTACCGCAGCGGCGCCAAACTGGCCGAGAATGACGACGTCGTCGTCGACGCGGTGGCCGGCGTGCCGGATTCCGGCACGGCGCATGCCCTCGGCTACGCCAATGCCTCCTGCCAGCCCGGCCGCACGCCTGTCCCGTACAAGCGAGCCTTCGTCAAATACACGCCGACCTGGCCGCGCAGCTTCATCCCGTACGACCAGGTCACCCGAGACCAGATCGCCAAAATGAAACTGCTGCCCATCGAGGAAATGATCCGCGGCCAGCGGCTGCTGTTCTGCGAAGACTCCATCGTCCGCGGCACTCAGCTGCGGCACACCTTCAAGATCATCAAGCAGGACATGGGCGCCAGCGAAATCCATGTCCGCTCCGCCTCGCCGCCGATTATGTACAACTGCAAGTTCCTGAATTTTTCGCGGGCCCGCGGGGACATGGACCTGGCGACCAGAAAGGCGATTTTCGCCCTGGAGGGCAATTGCAATTGCAAGCTGGACGAATACTGTAACGATTCCACGCCTTGCTACCAGCGCATGGTTGAGCACATCCGCGCGAGCCTGGGGCTGACGTCCTTGAAGTACCAGAAACTAGATGACCTGATTGCCGCGATCGGCCTGCCCAAGGAGCAGGTTTGCACCTACTGCTGGGACGGCCGCGAATAACGGCGGGCCGGCGGCCGTTTCCGGTTGGCACCTGGTTGGCGGCATGACATCCGAGAAGGAGTACGGCGATGCACAAAGCAAAGATGGGCCTTTTTCTGCTTGGCGCCCTGTTCATCGGCGCCGCGCGCCTGGCGGCGCAGAACGCCCCGGCGCTTCCCGGCCTGGGAACCGTGACCGGCTCGCAGGTCAACATCCGGGCCCGGCCCGGCACCTCCTTTGAAAACCTCGGGCGTTTCAACCAGGGCGAACGGGTGATGGTGGTCAGCCAACTGGAAGACTGGTACGAAGTGCGCCTGCCGGACACCGTGCACGGCTGGGTGACCGTCGACACCCTGGATGAAAACAACGCCGTGCAAAAGGAGCCCTGCCGGCTGTACGCCGGACCCGGGCTGGTGTTCTCCTCCTTCGCCAACGCCGCCAAGGGCACCAGGCTGGAAATCGTCGAAAGCCTGGAAAACTGGCGCCGCGTCAAGGCGCCGTCCGACGCGACGGCCTGGGTGAGCGCGGCCTATGTCGCCCTCGACCAACCGCCGCCACCCCCCGAGCCGGAAGTCGCCGAGGCGGCGGCCGAAGCGGTCGCGGCCGAGCAGGCGAAACTGGCGGCGGAGAGGGCGCGTCAGGAAGAGGAGCTGGCCAAGGCCAAGGCCGAGGCGGACCGCCTGGCCACCCTGGCCAAGGCCGAGGCCGAACGCGCGGCCCAGGTCAAGGATGCCGCCGCCGCCGCCGAGGCCAAGCGCCTGGAAGCCGAACGCCTGGCCCGCGAACAGGCCAACGCCGCGGCCAAGGCGACGGCGACCGCCAAGGAAGCCGAAGCCAAACGCATTGAAGCCGAACGCCTGGCCCGCGAACAGGCCAACGCCGCGGCCAAGGCCGTCGAAGCCGCCAACGCCGCGGAAATCGTCAAGACCGCCGAGGAGAAACGCCTGGCTGCCGAATTGAAGGCCCAGCAGACGGCGGTACAGGCGGCCCAGGCCGCCGAGGCCAAACGCCTGGAAGCCGAAAACAAGGCGCGCGAAGAGGAAGCTCTGGCCCAGGCCGCCGCCCAGGCCGCCGAAGCCAAACGCCTGGAAGCCGAGAACAAGGCCA
>CAYOUR010000362.1:0-2679 GCA_964407145.1 uncultured Lentisphaeraceae bacterium
GTGCCACCATGGGTGGCATTATCATTTCACCCAGAAGGGCCTGCTTCATCCCAATTTGAGTTTTGATTTGCTGCGCAGCCAGTTTGACGCCTGCAAGGAGATTGACATCAACGTGCCGATTTACCTTTCCGCGGGGCTTGATTCGGCGGTTCTGGCGGAGCATCCGGAATGGGAGTGGGTCGCCGTCGACCCGGACACTTTGGCCACGAGTATTCCCAGCACCATCCGGCCGGGATTTCGGCGCGCCTGCTTCAATTCGCCGTACACTGAATATCTGGCTGAACAGATCACGGAGACGCTGGAGCTGTTTCCCAATTGCGATGGCATTTTTCTGGACATCGTGCATCAGTTCCCCTGCGGGTGCGTGCACTGCCTGAAGGTGATGCGTGACAATGGTCTCAATCCGCTGATCGCCGCCGACCGGGAAAAATGCGCCCAGATGGCTCTGGAAAGATATTATCAGCTGACCACTCAGGCGGTCACCGACTTCAATGCTGACATGCCGGTCTTCCACAACTCCGGCCACCTCACCCCGGGCAAGCGGGACGTGCTCAAGAAATTCTTCTCGCACCTGGAGTTGGAGTCGCTGCCGACGGGCGGCTGGGGATACGATCATTTTCCGCTGTCCGCCAAGTACGCCCAGACATTGGAGCTTGACTTTCTCGGCATGACCGGGAAGTTCCACACCACCTGGGGCGAGTTTGGCGGCTACAAGCACCGCAATGCATTGCGGTATGAATGCGCGGCCATGCTGGCGTTCGGGGCCAAGTGCAGCGTCGGCGACCAGCTGCATCCTTGCGGCAAGCTGGATGAGAGCACTTACGACCTGATTGCTCCGGCGTATGCCGAGGTTGAAGCCAAGGAGCCGTGGTGTGACCATGTCAGCAACGTCGCCGAGATTGGCCTGTTGACCAAGGCTGCGGTCGAGGGTTCCAAGGCCCGCGACATTCCCGGGGACATCGGCGCCGGGCGGGTGTTGCTGGAGGGGCATTTTCTGTTTGACGTGATTGACCTGGAAGCCGATTTCAACTCGTACCGGCTTTTGATTCTGCCGGATGAGGTCGCCGTTTCGGCTCGTCTGAAGAAGCGTCTGGACACGTATCTGGGCAAGGGCGGGAAGCTGCTGCTGACCGGGAAGAGCGGTCTGGGTCCGGACGGCAAATTTTTGTTTGACCTCGGGGCCGAATGCCAGGGTCCGAGTCCGTTCCGGCCGGACTATGTGTTGTTCAGCAACGGCCTGCAGCCGGCCGGGCTCAGGGCGCCGATGGTGATGTACCTGACTGGACAGCGCGTCCTGGTCAAGGACGGCGACAGCCTGGGCGACGTCTACGACCCGTATTTCAACCGCACCGACTACCTGCATTTCAGCAGCCATCAGCATACGCCGTATCAGCTGGAGCCGTCCGGCTTCGCGGCCGGCGTGAAGAAGGGTCCGGTCATGTACCTGGCCCATCCGGTGTTCAGCATTTACCGCGGCTGGGGCAATGTACCCATGGCCAACTTCCTGCGCAAGGCCGTGCGCATGGCCCTGGGCGAACCGGAGATCAGGACAAATTTGCCGTCCACTGCCCGGCTGTCGCTGATGGACCAGAAGGGGTCCCGGCGCACGGTCTTGCATCTGCTGTATGCCAACACGGTCGTGCGCGGCGGGAACCTGCAGGTCGACGGCGTCAGCAGCCGCGGGCCGATTGAGGTGATTGAAGAGCTGGTGCCGCTCAACAATGTCCGCATCAGCCTCAAGCCGCGTCGGCAGATCAAGCGGATTACGCTGGAGCCACAGGGCGGCACGCTGCTTTATGAGACGGACGAGTCCGGTCGGCTGTGTTTCCGTCTTGACAGTCTGACCTGCCACCAGATGGTCGTCCTCCACTGGTGACCTGTCAGGCCAGGGGTTTCGAGTCTCAGATATAAGCGCGGCCGGTTCGGGAGACGGTTCTCCCGGGCCGGCCGCATTTTGGCCTGACTGCCGGTCGGTTTTTGTGGCCCGGGGTGGTGGTCAGCCTTGTTCGTCCGCAAGTTTGCCGATGGGCTGGACGGCTTCGGCGAAGGCCTTGGCGGTGGGCGAGTCCGGGTATTTGTGGACCAGGGGCTGTCCGGCGTCGGAGCTGTCGGCGACGGTCGGGTCTATCGGGATGCGGCCCAGGAAGGGCACGTTGGCGTTGGCGGCCAGTTTTTCGCCGCCGCCCTGTTTGAAGATGTACGTGACCTGGTTGCAGTGCGGGCAGGCGAAGCCGCTCATGTTTTCGATGACACCCAGCACGGGCAAGGACAGTTTTTCGCAGAAGTCGAGCGATTTGCGCACATCCGCGGCCGCGACTTCCTGGGGTGTGGTCACGACGACGGCGCGTTTGTCGCCCTTGATGATCTGGCAGAGCGCGAGGGGCTCGTCGCCGGTGCCGGGCGGGCAGTCGATGATCAGGAAATCAAGGTCGCCCCAGCAAACGTCTTCCAGGAATTGCTTGATGGCGCCTTGCTTCATCGGCCCGCGCCAGATCACGGCATGGTCGCTGTTTTCCAGGAAGAAGTCGACCGAGATGACCTTGACGCCGGCGACGTCGACGGGCAGGATGGCGTTGTTCGCGCTTTCGGTGCGGGCGCCCTTGATGCCGAGCATGGTCGGGATGCTGGGGCACATCCGTCTCCACCGACAGCTCTTCAGTCTCCAAATGGGGAATCAAA
>CAYOUR010000363.1:0-985 GCA_964407145.1 uncultured Lentisphaeraceae bacterium
TTCGACATTCTGATTCAGGCCTCCGCGGCAGGCACCCCGGCCTGCGGTGGTGGCCTGTTCCTTTTCCGGCGGCCGCATTCCGCCTTGGCCGGGTCCGGGCGGTGGCCGGCCGAAAGCGCGGCGCCAGCAAACTTGGATTGGGCTGTTTTGCCGGCGCGGCCCTGGCGCGGCTGCCGGCGACGCCCGCTCAGCAGGAGTCAAAAACCATGGGGAATCATCCGGAACAGATCACGGCCCGCATCCGGGAGATGCGGCAGCTGCTCGACATGACGACGCAGGAGGTGGCCGGCAAGCTCGGCATCGACCACGACCTGTATTGCCAGTATGAGTCGAATCAGGTCTCCATGCCGATCAGCACGCTGTACCAGCTGGCTGACATCTTCAGCACGGACTTCACGATCCTGCTGACCGGCGACGCGCCGCGGATGGGCGACTACACGCTGGTCCGCGCCGGCCAGGGCGTCCGTATCGACCGCCATCCCGGATACAATTTTTCCGCGTTGGCGTTCAACTACATTGGCCGCACGATGGAGCCGCTGCTGGTCAATCTCGAAGATGATGGCCGCGACGTCGAGCTGATCACGCACGGCGGCCAGGAGTTCAACCTGGTGCTTTCGGGGACGGTCAAGGTCATCCTGGGCAAGCATGAGTTCACGTTGAACGAGGGCGACGCCTGTTATTTCAACCCGCGGGTGCCGCATGGGCAGCGCGCCGTGGGCGGCCCGGCCCGTTTCCTGACGGTCATTCAACGCTGAGCCGCCGCCGCTTTTTCACCATCTTTACGGAAAGCCAGAACAAGCCAGGTTTCAGGACAGACAGGTCATGATGCTGAAAAGATACCTTCCCCGCCAGGACTTTTCTTCCTACGAGGATTTCAAGGCCAACTACCGGGTCACGGTCCCGCCCCGTTTCAATTTTGCGTATGACGTGGTGGATGGCTGGGCCGAGGCTGACGACGCCAAGCCGGCGCTGGCCTGGATTGACG
>CAYOUR010000363.1:995-2654 GCA_964407145.1 uncultured Lentisphaeraceae bacterium
GTCGCCGAAGCTGTAGCGGCTGATCTCTGGATTGACGACCGTCAGCCGGAGATCAGCCGCTACAGCTTCGGCGACCTGAAGCGGAGGTCAAACCAGGCCGCCAATTTGTTCAAGTCGCTGGGGGTCCGCAAGGGGGACAAGGTCCTGCTGGTTCTGAAGCAGCGGGTGGAGGTGTGGGTCTGCCTGCTGGCGCTGCACAAGATCGGCGCGGTCGCGATTCCGGCGTCGTTCCAGTTGAAGAGCAAGGACCTGGTATACCGTTTCCAGGCGGCGGAAGTCAAGCTGGCGGTCATCGTCGACGATCCGGATATTGTGGCGGCGACGTCGTCGGCGCTGCCGGAATGCCCCGGGGTGGAGGCCGT
This sequence comes from uncultured Lentisphaeraceae bacterium, assembly GCA_964407145.1. GTDB lineage: Bacteria > Verrucomicrobiota > Lentisphaeria > Oligosphaerales > Oligosphaeraceae > JAAZKI01. The sequence goes on from CAYOUR010000363.1 coordinate 1,358, forward strand.
CCTGGTCGTCGGCGAGCAGGTCCCGGACGGCTGGCGCGATTTCCGGCGTGAAGTCGCGATGCACGGCACGGACTGGCTCCGGCCCGAAGGCGCCGAGTATCCCTGCCTGCATGATCCGATGCTGATCTATTTTTCCTCCGGCACCAGCGGCATGCCCAAGATGGTCCTGCATGACTTCACGTATCCGCTGGGGCACATTGTCACGGCCAAGTACTGGCAGTGTGTCGAGGACGGCGGACTGCACCTGACCGCCGTCGATTCCGGCTGGGCGAAATTCGGCTGGGGGAAGATCTACGGCCAGTGGCTGTGCGGCGCCGTCATCGCCGCCTATGATTCCGAAGGCCATTTTCAGGCGGAGAAGTTCCTGCGGACCATGGAGCGCTTTCGCCTGACCACGTTCTGCGCGCCGCCGACCGTGTACCGTTTTCTGGTCAAGGAGGACTTGGCCAAGTATGATTTCAGGACGATTCACCAGTGCTCCATTGCCGGCGAGCCCCTGAATCCGGAAGTCTACCACCAATGGCTGAAGAAGACTGGCCTGCGCCTGGTGGAGGGCTTCGGCCAGACCGAGGGCTCCGTGCTGATCGCCAATTTCCCCTGGATGGACGTCAAGCCCGGCTCGACCGGCCGGTTTTCCCCGGTCTATGACCTGGCGATCGTGGACGAGCAGGGGCGGCCGTGCGAGGACGGCATTGTCGGCAAGGTGGTGGTGCGGCAGGCCCGCGACCAGCGGCCGGTCGGTCTGTTTCGGGAGTATCTCCGTGACCCGGAAGCCATGGCCGCCAGCTGGCGGGACGGCGATTACAGCACCGGCGACATGGCCTGGCGGGACGAGGACGGGTACATCTGGTTCGTCGGGCGCGACGACGATGTAATCAAGAGCTCAGGCTACCGGATCGGGCCGTTTGAAGTCGAGAGCGCCTTGATGGAGCATCCGGCGGTGCTGGAATGCGCCGTCACGGCTTATCCCGACGCCTTGCGCGGCGAAGCCGTCAAGGCCACGATCGTCTTGGCGCCGGACAGCGGCTTCGCGGCCGGGCCGGAGCTGGTCAAGGCGCTGCAGGAGCATGTCAAGCGGGTCACGGCGCCCTACAAGTATCCGCGCGTCGTGGAATTCGTTGAGGCGCTGCCGAAGACGACTTCCGGCAAAATTCGCCGCAACGCCATCCGCCAGCATGATCTGGCCGCTGGTCAGAACCACAGATGAACACAGAGGTACACAGATATTTTTTTGGAGGGTATTCTTGGTTAATGTGCGAAATGTTGTGATGAAAAGAGGGATTTGACCCAGTGGTTG
>CAYOUR010000364.1:0-2614 GCA_964407145.1 uncultured Lentisphaeraceae bacterium
CCGAGCAGGGCGGCGAAGATGCCGAGCTGGGCGGCGCCGCCGAGCAGGGCGGTCTTCGGGTTGGCGATGAGGGGGCCGAAGTCGGTCATGGCGCCGATGCCGAGGAAGATCAGCAGCGGGTAGATGCCGAGGTTGACGCCGTGGAAGAGCAGGCCGAGGATGCCGTCCGGCCCGGCGATGTCCGCCAGGGGGATGTTGCTCATGACGGCGCCGAAGCCGATCGGCAGCAGCAGCAGGGGCTCGAAGCCTTTGACAATCGCCAGATAGACGAGCACCAGGCCGACGACAATCATGATCGCCTTGCCGATGCCGAGCGTCCATTCCAGGCGGGTCTGCTGGATGAAGGCGTAGATGCCGGTGCTTTCCCACAGCTTCACCAGCATGTCCTTGACGCTCAGGGCGTGGGTGGCGCTGGCGGTGACCGAGTCATGCGAAATCACCTGGGGGACGAATTCGTAGATCACATCGCCGGGCAGGACGGTTTCGCCCGAGGCGAAGTTGACCTTCAGGATCTTGGCGGCGACGCCGGCCTTGACTTCGGCCTTGGAGCGGGACGGGACGGCGCCCTCGGCCTCGCCGTTGGCGGAGGTGATCTTCAGGATGCACAGGGGGCGGCCTGAGGTCACGTCCTGAGTCTCCCGCATGGAAAGCTGGTAGACGACGGCCGGGGTCGGCCAGATGTACTTGCACTGGACAATGCCGGACGCCGGATCCTGAATCGTCTCGAAGACGCCGTCGTTGCTCTTCAGGCTCAGGCTGGCGACCTTGAATTCATCCTGGAAGGCCGCGGTGGCGGATTGTTTCGGGCATTTGGCCTCGCAGCCGAGGGCGGCGCAGGCGGCGGCGTCTTCGGCCGCCTGGGCCGCGGCGCTTACCGTCGGTTTCTCCTGGGCGTTCAGGAGGAAGCCGCCCAACAGGACGGCGACGCCCAGAAGCATCGTTGTTTTTTTGAGCATAGTGATCGATCTCCTAAGAAACCCCTGAGGCAATGGCTGTTGATGGGGGCGTTCGGCCGGCCGGTTTGTTCAGGCTGGCCGCCGTGGCGGCAGCTCTGGCCGGCGCTGAAGGCGGAAGGGCCGGTTCGCGTCAGTTCCCCCGTGGCTTTCGGCGAGCGCCCCGGACCGCGTGCGGTCCGGGGCGACGACGAGGGTACTCAGATGACCGCGACCACCTGGCCGGATTCGACCGTGTCGCCCTGGCTGACGTTGATGGCGCCAACTGTGCCGTCAGCCGTGGCCTTGATGGCCTGCTCCATTTTCATCGCTTCCAAGATCACGATGTCATCGCCTTTTTTGACGGCCTGGCCGACATTGGCGACGATGCGCAGCACCGTGCCCGGCATCGGGGCGGTGATTTCGGTCCCGGTGGCGGCGGCGGCCGGAGCGGCGGCCGGAGCCGGAGCGGCGGCGGCGGCCGGAGCGGCGGCCAGCGGCTGGACATGGGTCACCACCGGGGCGGCGCCGGCCGCGGCGGGCACGACATCGACGTGATACGGCTTGCCATTGACGACGACAGTGTAGGAGGCGGGGGCGTTGTTGCTGGCCATGGCGGTCTTGTCTTCCTTTTTCTCAGGGGTGCTGGCGTTCTTCTTGGGTTCTTCGACAAAGCGGCAGCCCATGGGGCGGTCGCCCTTGAGGAAGGCCAGGCCTTTTTCCTCACAGCAGGCGACAATGAAGATGTTTTCTTCCGTGACCGGCAGGTTGTTCTGCTTCAGCTGCTCGGTGCAGAACGCGATGCCGAGTTTGGGGTTCTTGTCGTTGAGCAGGCGCGGGTCTTCGGTCGTCGGCTCTTTGCCGAGCTGCTGGGCCGCGAGTTTGACGATTTCCGGGTCGGGCTTCGACGGGGTGCGGCCGAAGTAGCCGAGGACCATCTTGCCATAGCCGTCGGTGATCTTGGTCCAGGCGCCCTGGGTGACGTTGGCGAAGGCCTGCTGGAAGTAGAACTGGGAGACGGGCGTGACCGAGGTGCCGAAACCGCCGCGCTCGACGACTTCGCGCATGGCGTTGATGACTTGCGGGAAGAGGTGCAGGCATTTGTTGTCGCGCATCATCTGGGTGTTGGCCGTGAGGGCGCCGCCAGGCATCGGGGACAGGGTGATGCGGGGGTTGGTCTCCTTGGCTTCCGGCGGCAGCATGTACTTGCTCATCGCCTTCTCGAATTCGTCTTCCGCGCGCATGATCTTTTCGTAGTCGACATCGAGGGTGTAGTCGGTGCCTTTGAAGGCGTGCCACATGGTCAGGATGTCGGGCTGGCCGGTGCCGCCGGACATCGGGCTCATGGACAGGTCGATGATTTCGGCGCCGGCTTCGACGGCAGCCAGGTAGCAGGCCACCGACATGTCGGCGGTATCATGCGTATGCATCTCGATCGGGCAGTCCTTTTTGCCGGCGGCGTCGAGGATTTCGCGGGCGCGCTTGATGGTGTCGCGGATGACGGTCGGGGTGCTGGTGCCGGAGGCGTCCTTGAAGCACAGGCTGTGGAACGGCAGTTCGTTGGCCAGGATGGCTTCCAGGCAGTCGCAGTAGAACTTGGCGCTGTGCGGGTAGGTGTCATGGACGCCGGGCGGCAGGCCCATGAGAGTGATGACGACCTGGTGCTGCAGGCCATTGTTGTA
>CAYOUR010000365.1:0-2610 GCA_964407145.1 uncultured Lentisphaeraceae bacterium
AGAGCCAACATTATTCTTTTCCCAAACTCCAGAAGAGCCTTTTTTTGGTGGCTTTCATTGGCCAATTCCGGGCGTATGGGGTTATATTGTCTGAACGGAACACTGAACGGTTGGCGTCATCATGAGGAGCTGGTGCATGCAGAAGAAAAGCGAGCAGCTGATACGCAAGTTGAAATTCATCGCCGAGGCCAAGAAAAACAACTATCCGAATGCCGAGAGTTTTGCGCAGCTGATCACGTCTTTTGAGGATGAGGACGGGCAGCCGTTCGGGTGCAGCGCGCGCACGATCGCCCGCGACATCAAGGACCTGATAGACGTGCACAAGGCGCCGCTGGAATATGACCCCCAGAACCGCGGCTATTATTTGCGTGACCGTTCCTGGGAGTTCAGCTGCCCAGTTTTCGAACAGGATTTCATCAGCATGGCGATGCTGGGCACGCGGCTGTCAGCGGACTTGTTGCCGGAGCCGTTGCGGCGCGATGTCGACGACGCGGTGGCGCAGACCCTGGCCACGAACAGCTCCGATTTTTTCGACATGGCGATGATCGAGTCCATCCTGTGTGCGTCCGGAATCAAGACGAGCATCGACCCGGTCGTTTTCAAGAAGCTGTTTGACGCCTGGCGGCGGAAGCAGATGGTCGAGCTGGTCTATCGCAAGCCGAACGGCGAGGAGTCAACGCATCGTTTCGAGCCGCATCTGATCGTCTTCCACAAGGGCGTCTGGTACGCCAAGGGCTATCTTTACCAGACGCGCGAGGTGCGGGTCTTCGCGGTGCAGCGGATGGTGAGTCTGCATAATGGCTGCGGCAGCTTTGAGACGGACAAGAAGCTGCTGGCCGAGACCAGGGCGAACGGCCTGTTCAACTACCCGAAGGTCGCCGGCATCCGCTTGCATTGCGACGCCGAGATCGCCTTCTACATCTACGAGCAGCAGAAGATCATGCAGTCGGATTTGCAGGCGCAGGCGGACGGGTCGCTGATTTTGACCTTGAAGCCGACGGTTGAGCACGAAGTCATGCGCTGGGTCCTGGCCGAAGCCGGCCGCATCCGGGTGCTGGAACCGGCGTGGCTGCGCGAAAAAGTCGCCGCTGCTGGCTACGCCATCGCCGAAAGGAATGCGTGACCTGCCATGTTTTGTCGGGGGTGCCGTCATACGTTGAGTCCGTGACAGCAGAAACCTGGCCCGAAGGCGGAGTTGCCCCCGCGGGAAGAGGATCCAGTGGGAGTGGTCAGGCCGGCCAGATGTCGCATCGGGCCGGGCCGGGGGAGCAAGTCATCACGGAGGCGTCTTATGGAGAATGTATTCCAGCTGTCGGGTTTTTTGCGTCGGAAGCACGAGCCGGTGTTTTATGATGTCACGTGCCCGCAATGTGGGTTTGCCGAGGAATTCGAGTTCGATCCTCACCATGATACGGTTGCAGGCGACGCGCCGGCAAAGGCGGAGCGGACGGTTTTGCGAGCTGTCGCCGACCTGCCGGCAGCCTGTCCGCATTGCGGCAGCAAGCTCAAGAAGATCAGGCGGCCGCTTTTTCTGCGCTACTGAACTGCGGCTGATGGGGTGGTTTGGGCGCGCCGGCTGCCACGGCCGGCGGGGTCAGGGCGTCACGGCGTTGGCGATGGTTTTTTCCAGGCCGGGCCGGAATGGTCCCGTCCAGATATGGTACAGGTATCCCATTTGTTCATAGCCGCCTCGTTTCACCTCGTGCGAGTCGGGCAGGTAGGCGATGCACCCGTTGCAGTAGCCGAGCAGGATCGCCTTTTTCGGCAGCAGGGTCTTTTCCACATAGTCACCCAGGCCGATCAAGACCTCGCCCTGGATGCCGATGATGGCCAGGTCGTCATTCAGCCAGAGGGTCTGTACGCCGATCTTCACGCGGTCGGGGATGGCGAGGCCGGCGTCCAGGCGGGCCAGGGCGTGGGTGGGATAGAAGGCATAGCTCGGCGGGCCGTCCTGCAGCAGCTTGACGAAGTCCTCCCGGGTCGTGTACAGGCGTTCGCAGGGCGCTTCGGCTTCCACGAAGGCGCCGCGGAAGGCGCCGGGGATGATGTGTTCCAGGCCTTGTGGCTGATGGAGGACGGCAAGGGTTTCGTGGAGCAGCTGGCGGCCGACGGCAGGCAGTTCGGCATGGTCGAGCTGCCGCCAGCGGTCGCCGGCCGCGGCGGCGGCCGGGCGCATATCGCCGCCGGCGCCTTGCAGGAAGAAGGGCGTTACCTCCGCGCCCAGAGCTTCGGTACAGGCTTTTTTGAAGGCTCCGGGGAAGTCGGCGGTGATCAGGTGCTGGGCGCCGGTGGCCACCGGGTGGCAGGAGACCCGGACGCCGAGGGCGCGGAGGCGCCCATCCTGGTCGCGCAGGGCGAGCACGTGCAGGCGGTCGTCGACCGGCCCGGTGGGGTTGGGGGCATTGACGATGTCGCCGTTGCGTTCCAGGCGCCGGTTCATGTTGACGGCGGTTTTGCCGCAGCCATGCCAGAGCGAGCCAGGAGCCAGGTTTTGGACGGCCTGTTCGGCGGCGGCGAGGAGTTGTGTTTGCAGCCATTGGCGGTAGCGGATGGAGGCGCCGGTGTCGCGGGACGGGTTAAAGTAGACGCCCTGGTCGCGCGGTTCCGGCC
>CAYOUR010000366.1:0-2580 GCA_964407145.1 uncultured Lentisphaeraceae bacterium
GGACCTATGGGACGGTGGAATAGGACGTATGGGACGTATGGGACGTATGGGACGGTGGAATAGGACCTATAGGAGATTGGTCCCCTGCGTCCAATAGATTCCATCGACTCCGGTGGCCGGCCGGCTCTGTTGGTTACATCAAGCATCCTGGAGGCAATTCATGCAGCATCAGCAACCCGTCGTCGCCCGGATTGATTTTTCGCCGGGGGCGGAATATGGCGTCGGTCAGCGTCTTTGGCAGGGCTGCCCGACGATTATGGGCACGCGTTCGGGGCGTCTGTTTGCCGGCTGGTATTCGGGCGGCATCCGAGAACCCTCGTTGCGCAATTACTGCCTGCTGGCGTCCAGTTCGGACCGCGGTCTCAGCTGGCGGGAGCCGTTGCTGGTGATAGCCGGGCGGCCGGAACATGATTTGCAGGCCTTGGACATCCAGCTGTGGCTCGACCCCGTCAATCGCCTGTGGCTGTTCTGGACGCAGCGGCATTATGATCTTCGCCTGGCAGGGCGCAAGGCCGACCCGCGGCATCTCAACACTTGGGCGATCGTCTGCACCGAGCCGGACGCCGACCTGCTGGTCTGGAGCGAGCCGCGTTTTGTGGCGCCGGGCTTTCTGCGCTGCCAGCCGACCGTCCTCCGGGACGGCCGTTGGCTGTTGTGCGCGTATGACTGGACTGATGACCGCTATCATTATTATGAAAGCCCGGATTCGGGGCAGACTTTCCGGCCGCGCCAGGCCGGCCGCAAAGTGCCGACGCCGTTTGACGAGGCGATGGTCCTGGAGCGCCGCGATGGCTGTCTGTGGCTGCTGGCCAGGGCGCGCGGCAGCCTGGGGCAATCCTTCTCGCGCGATGGCGGCAGAACCTGGACAGATGGCGAGCCCTCGGCCATCCCCAACCCCTCGACCAGGTTTTTCCTGAGACGTCTGCGGTCCGGCCGTGTGCTGCTGATCAATAACCACGATTCGCAGCGCCGCTGCAACCTGACTGCCTTTCTGTCCGAGGACGAGGGTTTGAACTGGTCGGCTTCGCTGCTGTTGGATAGCCGGGAGACGTCGTATCCCGACGCCGTCCAGGCGGAGGACGGCGTGTTGCACATGGTCTATGACCGCGGTCGCACGACGTTCCGCGAGATCATCCATTCCCGGATCACGGAGGAGGACATTCTGGCCGGGCATCTGATTGACCATGACTCCTATACCGGCAACCTGGTCAGCAAGGCGCCGGTTCATCCGGAGGTCCCGGCGGCAGAGCAGGAACGCATCCGGCAGGATGACGACGCCTGGCGGGCGAGAATGGCGGCGGAGCGGTTCTTCTGAGGGCGCGGTTGGCAGCGACGGCGACTTCGGCTGTCATTGCCGGCGCGGCTGCTGCAGAAAGCGGCGGGCGGCCCGGGCGAAGGCACGGCCCAGGTTGACCGCGTTGGGCGGCAGAAAGGTCAGGTCCCGCAGGTTGGCAAAGGGGATTTCGACGGATATGCCCTGCGGGCGCCAGGCGCAGGCGTTGTTGGCCCAGAAGGCCAGGGCCATGCCCTGGCTGTAGTTGGCGGCGGTGTTCCAGCCGGCGCCATAGGGCAGGTTGTCTGCCGGGAAATGCGGTGCGTCGGGCGGGGCTTCCTCGGCCAGCAGGCGCGAGAATTTCTCCAGACCCTGCTGGGCGGCTGGCGGATAGGTGCCGACAAAATAGACGGTCTCATTGGTGGGGCCGCCGCGCAGCCATGGGCAGTGCAGATCGAGAATGAGGTCGAACTGGTGTTGGGTGATCCGGGCCATGGCCGCCTTGACCTCCGGGTAGATCGGGTCGGGGCCGTAGTCGCGGGCGTGGTCGTGCGGCTGGCGGTTTTTCCCCTGGTCGCCCTTTTCGGCGCCGTCCTTGTCCATGAACGGTACGGCCAGGATGAAGAAGTCGGCAAAGGCGTCGGGGTGGTCGAAGACTTCTCGCAGGAAGCCCTCCAATGCGAAGGTGGCCATGGATTCCTGGGCGTGGTGGCGGCTGGCCAGGAAAAGCCGTCGCGGTGCGGCCGGATCGCCGAAGGAAAGGCATTCGACGGGGCGGTTCTCGCGGCTCCGGCAGAATTCGGCAGAGCGTTCGGCCGCGGCCGGGACATCCGCGAGGAAGTTCTCCCAGTCGGTTTGCAGATAGGGTATGCAGACGCAGAACCATCGTTCCAGGCCGGCCGCCGGGCAGTCGTAGGCAAAGGATTCGGCGGCGAAGTCAACCGTGTCGGCGCCGAGCCATTGCCAGGAATGGCCGCGGTCGGCGCTGACGGCCGGACCGCGCGTGCCCATGGCCGGCCAGGGGGCAAACCGGAACACGTAACGGCCCGGTTCGGCAAAGCGGGCCCGGAATTTCCAGTAGAACCATTTTGTGCCGGTGTCCCGCAGGTCCGGTGCCAGCGTCGCCTCGTGGCCGGACTGGGATTGGACGATGATGTTGCCGCCGGGGAGGGCGTCGTCAAGGAGCATGGTCATGTGAACAGGTTGTTTCAGGGTGAAGGTGGCTGCCCTGGCTCTGGCCGGTGCGGTCGGGCCGGGCCGGTTGTCCGGCGCCTTTCAAAAAAACGGCCTCGCGTCGCAGTTGCGGA
>CAYOUR010000367.1:0-2559 GCA_964407145.1 uncultured Lentisphaeraceae bacterium
ACATAGGGCACATGAGCCAAATATCTGCTCCTATCACAAGATTTCGCACATTACCCGAAAAATCGGCCTGGCCGCCAACCAACATTCCCCGAACAACCACCACGCATCATGCACGTGACCATCACCAACCACGACCAGGAACTGGCCAGCATTCTGGCCGAAGCCGGCGTCAAACTCGATCTGCGCTGCGGCGGCCGCGGCGTCTGCGGCCGCTGCGGCGTCGTCCTGCTTTCCGGCACCTGGATGATCGACAACGTCGCCTGCACTGTCAACCCTTCGGCCCCGCGGCCGGCCCTGGCCTGCCGTTGCCGGCTGGCAGGGCCCATCGGCGAAGTCGAGGTCCCGGACAGCTCCCTGCGGGAAACCACCGGCCAGGTATCGTCGTCCTGGAAAAGCCGCCCTCTGCCGGATCATCCCGGAATAGCCATCGGCATCGACCTGGGAACCACCACCGTCGCCGCCACCCGGATCATCAAAGGCATTCCGGTGGCCGAAGCCAGCTGCTTCAACCGCCAGAACAGCTTTGGCGACAATGTCCTGACCCGCATCCAGAAAGCCGGAACCCCGGCCGGACTGAATGCCCTCCGCCAGGCCGCGGTTGATTCCATCAACGAGGTGCTGACACAAATCGGCGCGGAGGACGCGGCGATTCTGGCCGTGGCCGGCAATACCGTCATGAGTTGCCTGCTGCACGGCATCGACCCAACCGCCATCGGCACCCTGCCTTTCACCCCACCCTGCCGGGTTTTCCCACGTCGCCCGGCCCGTGAGCTCGGGCTCCAAACTGCCGGCGACCTGCTCACTGTCCCGGCCATTTCCGGCTATGTCGGCGGCGACCTGACTGCCGGCCTGCAGGAAACCATGCCCGGACCGGCCGAAATGCTGGTGGACATCGGGACCAACTGCGAAATCGTCTTCAATCTCGGCGACCGCATGGTCTGCACCGCCGCCGCCGCCGGTCCGGCCTTCGAAGGCGCCGGCCTGAGCTGCGGCTGCCGCGCCGGAAAGGGCGCCATCGACCATATCAACGCCGACGGGAGCTTCTCCGTCATCGGCGGCCAGGACATTCCCGCCCGGGGACTGTGCGGCTCCGCCCTGGTCGACTTCCTGGCCACGGCCCGACAATCAGGACGCCTCAACCATTTCGGGCGCTTCCAGCCGAGTGCCAACGCCATGACCCTGACTCCCGGCGTGTCGATCACGGAAAAAGACATCGAACAGGTGATGAAGGCCAAAGCGGCCGTCCGCGCCGGCATGGACACCCTGGCCCGCCATTGCGGCGTCACACCACGAAAAATCCACCTCGCCGGCGGGTTTGCCCAATATCTTGACCTCCGGAATGCCATCGCCATTGGCATGCTTCCGCCGGGCGAATACGTCTTGGTCGGCAATACCAGCCTGGGCGGCGCCGCCCGACTGGCGACCAGGCCTGACGTGCTGCCGGACCTGATCGCCCTGGCGGACCGCCCCCGTGAACTGCCGCTCAACACCCTCGAAGGCTTCGAAGACGCCTACATCGACGCCTTGATGCTGGAGACGTGATCAACCGGCGAGCGACGAATGCCCTGCCGCAGCCGCCCAACTGCAACCCGGGCTGTGCTCCTGCCCTACCCTTGGTCGCCCCGTTCCAGCCCAAGATTAATGCTGCTGACCACCCTGCCTATCAGGACATGGCGCCGGCAGTCATCCGGAAACGGCGGCCGACCTCAAAACCCACCCCCTGATAGATTGGAACTTTTTCGGCCACGAGGTGTTTTTCCATGACTGGCGACTTGCAAAAAACGGAATCGTGGGTACTTTAAAGAACTGTCAACCGTCGGGCGCGCATAGTTCAGTTGGTTAGAACGCTATCTTCACACGGTAGAGGTCACAGGTTCGAATCCTGTTGCGCGCACCAGCCAATAATCCAAAAGCCTCCCGGACTCCCCCGGGAGGCTTTTTTGTTCCAGACGCAAAGCCCCTTGTCCCACAGGCTTTTGCAACTCCCCGCCATTCTCCGTTCGCCAACAGAGAAGGCCCTTGCCAGCCCCTCTCGGCCGCCGTTTCCGGCCCGCCCCGGCCAAATTCTCCGCCGAGCAGAATCCCGGGACTCTGCCATGCGTAGAGATTCTATAAGCAACTGGAGAAAAGATACTTCCAGAAACACATTTTCGCCGTTTCAGGACATTCTCCGTTTTGGCCATTCGCCGTGACCTCCGCGTTTTGCGCCCCCGCGCCGCCAACGGCGAATCACCTCCGCCATCACTCAGCCACGAAATCCCCCCGTCCCTCGCAATCCCGTCATCGCCATTCGCAATCATCTGCCCAGCGAAACGCCATCCAACCCCGCCACAAATGGCACTTGCTGCCTCAAGAAAGGCTGCCTGCTGCAACACCGCTTTTCCGTCCGGCCCGCCCAAACGCCTGGGGGCAAGCCCCTGCCGTCGGCAATTAGGCAACGGCACGTCGATCGTCATCAGGCGCCACTGTGACTCCCCGAGGGCAACAGTTAAGGCCTTCTATGCGTATAGCCTTGTCCAATTTTTGGGGTCCACTATACTCTTCTGACTATTGACTTGC
>CAYOUR010000368.1:0-2556 GCA_964407145.1 uncultured Lentisphaeraceae bacterium
CACCTCTGCTTTGGCCGCCCGGAGGGCGGGACGACCTACGGCAGGCTAAAGCCTGGACGACCTACGGCAGGCTAAAGGACATGTCCGGGAACTGAACTGCCCGTATGCCAGTCAAAACGGCGACACGCTTAGCCTGCCATGAAAGACATATCCCCGGGTAAAGGTTGTCATCCATGCATATCATCCATTACCATGTAGAGGGCCTGGACTGCGCCGAGGAAATGGCCATTCTGCGCCGCGAAGTCGGCGGCCTGCCCGGAGTACTGAACTTGGAATTCGATGCCATCAACGCACGCATGAGCGTCGAATTCGACCCGGCAGCCCTTGACTCCGAACGCATTGTGGAGGCCGTAAGCGCAACTGGCATGACGGCCCTGCCCTGGGAGCAGCGCCTGCGCCCCCGCCCGACGAGCTCCTGGGAACGCCATGGCCGGCTGATCATGACCACCGTCAGCGGCGCCCTCATCCTGGCTGGATTCATCGTCCACTGGCTCAGGCATGACAGCTTCATCCATGCCATGGCCGGCGGTGGCGAAGACCATGTCTTCCCGCTCCCGGTCTGGGTGCTCTACCTGGCCGCCGCCGCCGCCGGCGCCTGGCACGTCGCCCCGAGAGCCTGGCAGGCGCTGTGCCGCTGGCGGCCGGACATGAATTTGCTCATGGTCGCGGCCGTCATCGGCGCGGTTGCCATCAACGAATGGCTGGAAGCCGCGACGGTGTCGTTCCTGTTCGCTGTCTCCCTGCTGCTGGAACACTGGAGCGTCGAACGGGCCCGCCGCGCCATCGGCGCCCTGATGAATCTGGCACCGCCAACCGCCCGGGAAGCCGCCACCGGCCAGGAAAGGCCCGTCGAGGCAATTTCGCCCGGGACGCGCATCCTGGTCCGGCCCGGCGAACGCATTCCCCTGGATGGCACGGTCCGCCAGGGTGAATCGGCCGTCAACCAGGCCCCGGTCACCGGTGAGTCCATGCCCGTGCCCAAGATGACCGGCGACGACGTCTTTGCCGGCACCATCAATGAGCACGGCGTGCTGGAGATCGAAACGACCAAAGCCGCCGCCGACACGACGCTGGCCCGAATCATCCGCATGGTCGAAAGCGCCCAGGCCCGCCGGGCGCCGACCCAGCAGTGGGTTGACCGCTTCGCCGAGGTCTATACGCCGGCCATGATGCTCCTCGCCCTGGCCGTCGCCCTGCTTCCGCCCCTGGTCACCGGCGCCGCCTGGGCCGAATGGATTTACCGCGGACTGGTGGTCCTGGTCATTGCCTGCCCATGCGCGCTGGTCATCGCCACGCCGGTCGGCATTGTCTCGGCACTGACCGCGGCCGCCCGGCATGGCGTCCTCATCAAGGGCGGAGCGTACTTGGAGGCCGCCGGCAAACTGCGGGCGCTGGCCATGGACAAAACCGGCACCCTGACCGAAGGCCGGCCAGAAGTCCTCAGCGTCATCCCCTGGCAGGGCCACTCGGAGACGGAACTGCTGGAGCGGGCGGCCAGCCTGGAGACCCACAGCGAACACCCGCTGGCACGCGCCGTGCTCCGCAAAGCCAGCGCCGCCGGCCTGAACCCGCCCCCGGCCGAAAACACGCGCATGCTCCCCGGCAAAGGCGTGGAAGGCTTCTGGCAAGGACGGCTGTTCTGGTTGGGAAGCCACCGGTTCATGCACGAAAAAAACCAGGAAGACCTTGCCGGACACGCCCAGGCCCAGGACCTGGAAAAGGCCGGCCGCACCGTCGTGGCCATCGGCAATGACAGCCATGTGTGCGGACTGCTCAGCATCGCCGACCGGCTGCGCCCGGGCGTCCGCGACGTGCTGGTGTCCCTGCGCGCCCTCGGCGTGACCCCTGTCGTCATGCTGACCGGTGACAATGAAGGCACCGCCCGCGCCATCGCCGAAGAAGCCGGCGTCGACGAATTCCACAGCGAGTTGCTGCCGGAGGACAAGGTCGCCGCCATTGGCCGGCTGGTGCGCCAGCACCGCCATGTGGCCATGCTGGGCGACGGCGTCAACGACGCCCCGGCGATGGCGGCCGCGACCTTCGGCATCGCCATGGGCGCCATGGGTACGGACGCCGCCCTGGAAACCGCCGATGTCGCCCTGATGACCGACGACTTGTCGCGGCTGCCCTGGCTGATCCGCCATTCCCGGAGCGCTCTCGCCATCATCAAGCAGAACGTGATGTTCGCTCTCGGCCTGAAGCTGCTGTTCATCATCCTCACCTTGGCCGGCCTGGCCTCGCTCTGGCTGGCCATCCTGGCCGACACGGGCGCCACGCTGCTCGTCGTCGCCAACAGCCTGCGGCTGCTGCGCACGGAGCCACCGGAATCATCCAAGGCCGCCGACCTCGTCTGACGCCCTCGACAAAGCCCCCACCAGGGACGGGCTTTTACCCGGGCCGCATTTGACAAATCGCGGCCGGGGACGAAAGTATACCATGGTCTTTTCGCCGCCACCCGCCGTGGCGGTCAAGCCCGACGGCCGGACCATCCGGCCGCCCAACGGCTTGGCCCGTAAGCGGGTTCGCGTTCATCATCAATCCACCCATGCAACCACA
>CAYOUR010000369.1:0-2547 GCA_964407145.1 uncultured Lentisphaeraceae bacterium
ACCCCCGCCGGGGAAGCCCGGCGGGGGTCTTTTTGTCTGGGGGCGATGGGACCGGATGGCATCGATGGGACGGTGGAATGGGTCAATGAATGAAGGGCGGAGTTGTTTGCCATGGCCAATTTGATTGTATGCGATTTAGACGGAACATTGTTGCGGCGCGGGGTGCCCATTTCGGCGAGGAGCATCGCCGTCATGGAAGCCTTGCGGGCGCGTGGTGACGTCGTCGCCATTGCCAGTGGTCGCAGCCTTTATTCCGGCTACCCGGTGTTGCCGCGGACCTTGCCGATTGACTACTGGATTTTTTCGACCGGCGTGGGCATTCTGAATTGGTCGAATGGCGCCATTGAGAGATCCAGGCAGCTTTCCGCCGGGCAAGTCCGGGGCGTCATTGAGGTCCTGACCGCGGCGGAAGTCGATTTCATGATTCAGGCGCCTGTGCCGGACAATCATCATTTTGCGTATTGCCGCTTTGCCAACCCGGCCAATGCCGGTACTGACTTTGACCGGCGCCTCGCGCATTATCAGGATTTCTGCCATGAACTGGCCGTGATGGAGACTTGGGACCAGGCCAGCCAGGCCATCGCCATCCTTCCGCCGGACCTTGAGCGTTTTCAGGCCATCTGCCGCCGACTGGAGGATTTCTCCGTGGTTCGGGCGACGTCGCCCCTGGATGGACGCAGCCTCTGGATGGAAATTTTCGCTCCTGGCGTGAACAAGGCGGAAGGCGCGGCCTGGCTGGCGTCTCGTCCAGACCTGGGGATTACGGCCACGTACGCCCTGGGCAATGACTACAATGACCTTGAACTGCTGGAATGGGCGGATCATGCGATGCTGGCGGCGTCATCGCCGTCAGACCTGAAACGGCGTTTTCCGTTTACCGTCGCAGACACGGAAGACGCCCTGGGCGAGGCCGTGGCCGTCTGGCGCCTGCTGGATTGAGCGGATGGCGTCAGGTCGGGCATTCTTCGCCCCGGTATCGACGCCGGGCGTGGGGGGCGCGCGTACCGGCGTTTTCCCGGCAGGGTAGTTGCCGGACGGCTGGCGGGGGCTGCCGTCACCAGGCGTCATAGGGCGTGTAACGGTGTTTCCAGGCGAGCAGGATCGGCAGGGTCAGCTGGGCAGGCACGCACCAGTCGGCCCGGGCATAGCGTGGTTGACCATCGCGCGAGATGTGCTCGTAGGCGGTGAACGTGTCCGGCGTCTGATAGAATTCGAAATGGCATTTCAGGATGCGTTCGAAGCGTTCGTGTTCGCCGAGTTCCAGCAGTCCTTGCGCATAGCTCGTCATCGGCCAATGGTCGTAGCCGGTGGCAAAGCCTTCCCAGGCCAGGACAGTCAGGCCGAATTCCTCGCCGCCAAGCTGTTCGCGGGCCTGGATGATTTTCAAGGCGTCTGTGCCTGGGAGCAGGGCGCTTTGCAGCATTTCCGGGTAATAGCGGTAGTTGGCATAGGCAAAGTCGCGGCAGCTGGTGAAAGAGTCAATCGGCCGGTCCTGTTCCAGACGATAGGGCGGGAAGGGAAAGGCGTCGCGGCGGGATGCCAGGGCTCGTTCGAGCCGTCGGGACAGGACGCCAGTCAGGCGGGCCAGTTCGGCGGCTGCCAGGCGATCAACGCCGTCCAGCAGAGGCTGCAGCTGCCGAAAGGCGCGCAGGACCATCAGGTTGTTGTGGAAATACTCGCCGCCTTCGCGACGCGTGTCCGCCTCCGGCGCCCCGAACAGGAGCTGGAACTGGCTGCCCTCCGGATGCATCAGGCGGTCCATTTGGTCATACAGACGATGCAGCATTTTTTTGACGGTCGGGAGGGCGTCGTGCCGGAACCAGTCGCGGCCGGCCTCGGACAGCCGTCCCAGTCGGGCAGCGAGCAGGAGCAGCGTCGCGTATTCGGAAATGGCGGTGCCATAGTAGTCGACGACGCCATCGGGCCGGACAAAGCGGTCGAAATAGTAGCTGACATTGCGCATGGCTTCCGCGGCATGGCCGAATTCGATCAGCATCGTCGTCATGGCGACCGTGGCGGGCGGGAAGGCATCGTGGGCTCTTTCGGCATAATGCTCCACGCCGTACCTGGGGTGTTGGCCAAAGAACGCCGACCTGGCCTGGACGATGGCGCTGCGGCAGGCGTTGTCCCAGGCCGGCTCCAGGTCGGGCGGGATGGTCCCGGCCTGGAACCAGGCCTGCCAGGCCGCGGTGAGCTCCTCTTGCGCCTGCTGGAAGCAGGCATCGGAAATGGCCTTCCGGCCAGGAAACAGCAGTGCTCCGGCAGTCGGAGTCTGGCAGAAAAGGCGGTTTTTCCAGGCAAACAGCTGTAACTCGCGGTTTTGGCCATCACTGACGACCAGGATGGGCAGCCAGCCGCCCTGCCAGCGCCAGGACTGCCCGGAACCGAGCAGCTCGTTCATCTGGAGCAGGCAGGGGAGGTCGGCGGTCCGGCGGGTTGGTGGCAGACCCGGTCCTTCGCCTTCAACCGAGACCCTCACCCGGCCGGTGCGTTCGACAATGAACGTCTCCTCCATGTCAGGCTGAGACAGAAAGACATAATCTTTGA
>CAYOUR010000370.1:0-2541 GCA_964407145.1 uncultured Lentisphaeraceae bacterium
CTTTTTTTGTTCTGGTATGGTTCGGCCGGCGTCTTGCTGCGAACCATGTGTCAGCAGCGCCGCCGTCTTTTTGTCACGGTCTTTCCGTAACATGCGAAAGCACTCTTCTACGTATGCTTGGCTTAAAGCGCGGGACAGTCAGAGTGGTGCCGTCAGATACAGGCTGGCGGGAGGCCTTTGTCGGGGAAAAGTCCAGCCTGCAACAGCGGTTGGGGTCTCTCGTGCTGGACATCCAGCATGTTGGCAGCACGGCTGTGCCGGGTCTTGCCGCCAAGCCCATTCTCGACCTGGCCATCGCCATCGCGCCCGAGCAGCCGATTGCTCCGTTACGCCCGCCGTTGGTCGCGCTTGGCTACCTGGACCGGGGTGACGGCGGCGCCCACGGCGGCTATCTCTTCGTCAAGGAGATCGTGCCGGAGGTCCGCAGCCACCACGTGCATATCGTGGCCGTCACTGACCCGCAGTGGCGCTGGTACCTGTTTTTCCGGGACCGTCTGCGCTCTGACCAGGTTCTGTGTTCGGAGTATGCGGCGCTGAAGCAGTCGCTCGCCCGGCGTTTTGCCCATGACCGCGACGGCTACACGCAGGCCAAGCATGATTTTATTCGCCGGGTTTTGGCCGCATGCCCCCGGTAGGCTGTCCGGCGCCGGCCTTGACGTGCGACCTGGTGTTCACCAGCGCAGCAGGAGTGCGCCCCAGGTCAGGCCGCCGCCGAAGGCCGTCAGCATGATCAGGTCGCCGGGGGCGATCTGTCCGGCGCGGTTGAGTTCATCAAGGGCAAGGCCGATGGAGGCGGAGGACGTGTTCCCGAAATGGCTGATGTTGACATAGACCCGTTCGGGGATGCCCAGTCGAGTGCCGACTGCGGTCAGAATCCGTTCATTGGCCTGATGTGGTATCAGCCAACGGACCTGATTCCAGGAAATGCCGTGTTGCTCAAGCACTTCGGTGCAGGTGTTGGCCATCAGGGAAACAGCCAGCTGGAATGTCTTGGAGCCGCCCATTTTTACGAAGTGCAGTCGTTCGTCAACGGTCGCATGGCTGGTCGGCTGGGCGCTGCCGCCAGCCGGAATCTGCAGGATGTCGGCGTACTGGCCATCGGCGGCGAATTTCCCGGCCAGGTAGAAGTCGTGCGGATAGTCGTCATTCTTTTCCAGGATGACGGCGCCGGCGCCGTCGCCGAAGATGACACAGGTATTGCGGTCGGTCCAGTCCGTGATGGCGGACAATTTTTCCGCGCCGATGACCAGTGCCCGCCGGTAGTTGGGCGAGGCGGTCATCATGGCGTGGGCGACTTCAATGGCATAGAGCAGTCCCGAGCAGGCGGCTTCCAGGTCGAAGCACATGCACGGTCCGGCGCCCAGCTTGGCCTGCAGCAGGCAGGCGGTGTTGGGGAAGGGCTTGTCCGGGGTCACGGTGGCGACGATGATCAGGTCCAGGTCGGTGGCCGGCCGGCCGGCCATCTGCAGAGCGTTTTGGGCGGCCCGGCAGGCCAGGTCCGAGGTCGTGGTCTGATCGTCGGCAATGCGACGTTCCTTGATGCCGGTGCGGGTGGTGATCCATTCGTCGCTGGTGTCGACCATCTTTTCCAGGTCGGCATTGGTCAGGATGCGATCCGGGACATACATTCCCGTGCCAATAATGCGGATGCCCATATTGAGTTTTCTTTCCTGGAATTTACTGATAAAGGTTGCGGTTCCGGGCGAGGTCAGCCTGGTGGGAGTGACGGCCTGGCCAATTCGGCGGCGCTGCCATGGCGGGTTTGGCCAAGATGTCGGTGCTGCCCGGTTTAGGTCTCAAACTCCTGGCGGTGCTGGCCACGGCCGGCCAGGGCATTGCGTGGTGAAATGGTATGAGTTAATAGCCAATAACTTACCTCGCATTTTTCAAATTTCCAATTTTCTGGTCGCATGTTCCGGGCCGTTGCCAGGCTGTTTTTCGGTATGCACCTGCCTTTATGGCTGAAGGCATCGCGCATATTGACGATTCGCTGGTTGCAAATTGACTTGAGGCTGTATAAGTTATCAGGTATGTGTTCGGCGTTCGTTTTCGGGCGTCGGCAGGTGAAGGAGACTGGCATAGTCCTCGCTGCCCCCGATTCGGGCCGCTGTCAGCCTTCCGCCGCGGGGCCGGTGCCAGGGTGTTTCTCATTCAAACCGTGAATAATCAGTTCATCAATCCATGGAGAAGGTTATGCTTTCTGGCAAGAATCTGGCGTTTTGCGCGTTGGCGCTGTTGAGTGCATCGGTCATGGCAAAGCCCTGCGTGGTCGTCACGCCGCGGGGGGCGAACCGCGGCGAACAGCGCGCCGCCGCCGAGCTGGTTGAGCACCTCAGCCAGGCCCTGAAGGCCGACATTGCGGTTCGGCAGGAGGGCGAGGCCGTCAGCGGCTGCATGTTGTTCGTGGGGCGTACCTTGGCGGCCAAGGCCGCCGGCGTCGATACAGCGGCCATGGCTGACGAGGAGTGGCGCTTGAAAGCCGCGGCGCCGGACCGGCTGATTGTGGCCGGCGGCGGCCAGACCGGCCGCGGCACGCTGTAT
>CAYOUR010000371.1:0-2535 GCA_964407145.1 uncultured Lentisphaeraceae bacterium
TGAACGATCCGCTTGTCCACCGCGCCCTCTACACCGACGGTACGGACGCCAGCTTCCTGCTGCTGCCGAACCAGGCCCGGTTCGGCCTGCTCACCTGGACGGCTGAGGCCTGGGTCAAGCCGGATGCGGACCTGGCTGACGGGACGATCATCGAGCGCGTGGTCGGCACCATGACCGGCAAGACCCTGGTCAACTTCAGCATGCGGTTGGTTGACGGCCGCCTCACCATGGTCTTCACCGACCTCAATGGCGGCGAGGAAATCCTTTCCGTGCCGCCGGCCTACGCCGCTCCGGCCGATGTCTGGACGCACCTGGCCATGACGTATGAAGGCGACACCACGACCATCGCGTTGTATGTCAACGGCGAGAATGTGGCGCAGTCCTACTCGACGCGTCAGCCGGTCAGCACCGGCCCCGGCGTCATCAGCGTCCGCGCCGGCGCCGGCTTCACGTCCGGAACCGGCTTCAAGGGCTACATCGACGACCTGCGCATCTGGAACACGGTCCGCAGCAGCGACGACATCGCCGACAACCGTGCGGTGCTCCTGTCCGGCAGTGAGACCGGCCTGGCGGCGTACTACCGCTTTGACGACGGCAATCTCGACGGCCGCACCACCACGGCTTTTGCCGACGGCACGTATGCCGACTTTGCGGCGCTGCAGACGGCGGTCGCCGGCGGCACAGCCACCTACCCGGTCTACATCATGCATCTGGCCGATTCGGTGGCCGGCAGCGCCCAGGACTGGAAGAACAGCTGGCGCAACGCGGCCGTGCTGCAGGGCACGGCCACGGTGGCCGACATTTCCGACAGCAACCCGTTCGAAGCCGAGGCCGATTCCAACTACAATGGCATTCCGGACCGCTGGGAATACAAATTCTTCAAGCAGCTGCTGACTGACGACAGCACGCCCACCGGCAAGTATGGCGACTACGACGGCGACGGCATCTCCAATTACTACGAATACCTCGCCGGCCTCGATCCCAAGATCAAGAGCACCGATGGCGAAATCTTCGACAATGTCGCCGACTCCGACGGCGACGGCCTGAACAATGCCGAGGAGCAGGCGTTGGGGCTGCATCCCGGCCTGGCCGACTCGGACGACGACGGGTACACCGACGGCGGCTCGGTCACGGTCACCATCAGTGAAGCCGCCGGCGCCTTCACCCGCGTCATCACCGATGCGGACGGCAATGTGCTGAGCACGGCCAAAGTCGCGGCCGCCTGGTTCAATCCGGCCGACTACACGCTGGTTTCCGGCGCGGCCGGCACGGACGCCGTCTATGCGCGGACGCTGTCCGGCGAGCCGTCGAGCGCGGCCGCGGCCTGGAGCCAGGTGCCCGTGCAGAGCAACGGCTACGTCCACTTTGGCACGCATGGCGACAAGGTCACCTACCGGAACTGGTACCGCCGCACCGTCGGCAATACCATCGTGACGACTGACCCGTTCGCCTTCACCGGCAACTTCACCGCCGAATTCAAATTCCGCGGCGCCAGCAGTCCGAACGGCGTGCTGCTGCGCAAGGCCGCCGTCGTCGGCGGGTTGACGCATTATCAGATTGTGCTGCGGGCGGACCGCAGGGTCGCCTTCAACGTCGGCGCCAATACCCTGACCTCGGCGGTGGCCATTCCGGACGCGACCACCTGGGTGCATGTCGCCGCGGTCGTCAACGGCCAGACCATGACCCTGACGCTGGCCTGGAAGGCCGCTGCCGATGATGAGGAATACCTCGAATACACGGTCAGCGGCACCCGGGCCGGAACCATGCCGGACAGTCGAGGCACCGACGTCGTGGTGGGCGGCGGCAATTTCCTGGGCGACGTCGACGACCTCCGTTTGTGGAACGTGGCCCGTCCGGCCGCGAGCCTCACCGCCGATCGCGACAGCGACTGGGCGGCCGGTTCCATTGCCGATCTGACCGCCAACCAGGGGCCGGTCCTGCCGGCTGGCCTGGTTCTGTACTCCACCTTCAATGACCGCGGCGCCACGGCGGAGAATTTTGCCGCAACCCGCGTCAGCCTGGTCAACAACCCGGCTGTCACCTTGCCGGACCTGGCTCTGGCCGGCGTCTTCACCGGCGCGCAATTCGCCTCGGAGGCCGTTGACATGACCATTGACGTCAACGACAACAAGATTGCCGACTACTGGGAGTACCTGCACTTTGACAACCTGCTGGCCGCCGGCGAGGAATATGCCGATCCCGACAAGGATGGCCTGAACAACCTGTACGAATTCCTCAGCCAGACCGACCCGAACGACGCGACGGTCGGCCCGAATGACGACTTTGACGGCGACGGCCTCACCAACTACAATGAGCAGCTGCATGGCACGGACCCGACGGTCGCCGACACCGACGATGACGGCGTGACCGACAACAACGAAGTCCTGGCCGGCCGCAACCCGCTGTCGAGCGACGATAACGTCGTCAATTATTACCTGCGTCTGCCCACGCCGACCCGGACCGTGGCCTACCCCGGCGCCGACCTGGTGGTGGACGGCGACTTCAGCGTGAGTTTCTGGGTGCGCGCCGCCAATG
>CAYOUR010000372.1:0-2501 GCA_964407145.1 uncultured Lentisphaeraceae bacterium
CCTGCTGGCTGGCCCGGCCAACAAGCAGGGCCGTATCGCGGCCGACAATATGGCCGGCCGCGGGTCGGCGTATCCCGGCACCTTCGGGAGCAACATCGTCAAGGTCGGCGACCTGACGGCCGGCGGCGTCGGCTTCACCGAGACCAAGGCGCGGCAAGCCGGCCTGAAATACCAGAAGGTCTATCTGCACCCGGTGTCGAGCGCGGGGTATTATCCCGGCAAGAGCCAGATGCACATCAAGCTGCTGTTTGCCGACGACGGCAAAATCATCGGCGTGCAGATCGTGGGCGGCAAGGGCGTTGACAAACGCATCGACACGATAGCCGTGGCCATGCGCAGCGGCCTGAAGGTCCAGGAGCTGGCCACCCTCGAACTGGCCTACGC
The DNA here is from genome assembly GCA_964407145.1 of uncultured Lentisphaeraceae bacterium. Classification (GTDB taxonomy): domain Bacteria; phylum Verrucomicrobiota; class Lentisphaeria; order Oligosphaerales; family Oligosphaeraceae; genus JAAZKI01. The sequence continues at coordinate 385 of CAYOUR010000372.1, forward strand.
GCCGCCTTTCAATTCCGCCAAGGACCCGGTCAATTTCGCCGGCTTCATCGCCAGCAACGTGCTTTCCGGCGATTCGCAGATTGTCCATGCCGACGCCCTGCCGGCCGACGCCGTCCTGCTCGATGTGCGCGAACCGGAGGAACACGACCTCAGTTCCATTCCCGGCGCCATCAACATCCCGCTCGGCGCCCTGCGCTCGCGTCTGGGTGAACTCGACCAGTCACGGCCAGTCGTGGCGTTCTGCCAGGTGGGCATGCGCGGCTACTTGGCCGAACGCATCCTGCGGCAGCGCGGCTACCAGGCCAGCAACCTCTCCGGCGGCTTTGTCGCCTGGAAGACATTCCACCCGGAACCGGTCGTCGTCCAGAAGAAAAACCGCTTGCCGGAGGACGAGACCGCAAAGGCGGCCGCGGCGCCCGCGCCCGCGCCCGCGGCGGCGGCGTCAGGCCGGGAAGTGTCTCTTGATGTGCGCGCCCTGGCTTGTCCCGGGCCGGTGATTTCGATCAAGAAGCAGTTTGACGGTCTGTCCGGCGGCGACCGTGTGCGGCTGCAGGCGCCGGCGTCGTTTGAGCCGGACCTGCGGCAGTGGATCGCCTCGACCGGCAATATCCTGGTGGAGCTGAATAAGACCCCGGAAGGCCTGCAGGCCCTGCTCGAAAAGAAGGGCACGGCTGGCGCGGCTGGCGCGGCGTCGGCTGATTCGGGTGCGGCGGCGTCAGCTGACGCAGGCGCGTCGGCGGGCGTGGCGGTCTCGGGGCAGCATTCGGCGGCGATTGTGTTGTTCAGCAATGATCTTGACAAGGCGATGGCGGCGCTGATCATCGCCTGCGGTATGGCCGCCGCCGGCGCCAAGGTCGGCATCTTCTTCACGTTCTGGGGACTGAGCGTGCTGCGGCGCAATCCGGCGCCGACGGTGCGGAAGTCATTTCTGGGGCGGATGTTCGGCATGATGCTCCCGAAGGGCGCAAACAAGCTGGTTCTGTCCAAGATGAACATGGGCGGCATGGGCACGGCTATGATGAAGCACGTGATGGCCCAGCAGAATGTCACCACCCTGCCGGAACTGCTGCGGCAGGCCCGCGAACTGGGGGTGCGATTCGTGGCCTGCGAAATGGCGATGGATGTCATGGGCGTCACCCGCGAGGAATTGGTCGAAGTCGATGAAGTGGCCGGCGTGGCGTCCTTCGTGGCCATGGCCAAGCATAGCAATAACACGCTGTTTATCTGAAACAATGGGGGAGGGCAGCACCATGAACAAAACGACTTTCGTCGAGATTATCCAGGCGCGCCGGACCGTGTATGGACTGGGGAACGCCAGTCCGGTGCCAGACGCGGCGATTACCGAACTGGTCGGGACGCTGCTGCGGCACGTGCCGTCGGCCTTCAATTGCCAGAGCCAGCGCGTGGCGCTGCTGTTCGGCGACCGGCATCAGCAGCTGTGGAGCATCGTCCGCGATGCTCTCAGGAAAATCGTGCCGGCAGACCGTTTTCCGGATACGGCCGCGAAAATCGGTGGCTTCGCCGCCGGCCATGGCACCGTGCTGTTCTTTGACGACACCGCCGTGACCGAGGGGCTCGGCCAGGAGTATCCGGCCTACAAGGCGAATTTCCCGATCTGGGCCGACCACGCTAATGGCATGCTGCAGTTTGCAGTCTGGTGCCAACTGGCAGAAGTCGGCCTGGGAGCTAGCCTCCAGCATTACGGCGAATTGATCGAGACAGAAGTCAAAACGGCGTTCGACCTGCCGGCGTCCTGGCACCTGCTCGCACAAATGCCATTCGGTAATATCGACACACCTCCCGACGACAAGGACTTCCAGCCCCTCAATCAACGTATGAGGGTTTTTGGAGGATAGGATCTTGCGGGGGGAAGGAAGGGACGGTGGACGCAGACCTGCACCGCAGGTGCAGGGATAGTCTGATAGCCGCGAAGCGGCGGCCCGAGCGAAGCGAAGGGTATTTCCTTCCCCCCGCACCCCCCATCTATCCCGTATCATTCGTCGGGCTGCGTCGCCGCTTCGCGGCTTCCGCATCCCGCCGAGGATAAGGGCGAGGTGCGGTGTTTTTTTTGCTCACGACGGCCATCAGCAATCTATTGATGTGTCGACCGGCTTGCG
>CAYOUR010000373.1:0-222 GCA_964407145.1 uncultured Lentisphaeraceae bacterium
GTGCGAAATGCGGTGGCCGGCGCATGATTTCAGCCTGCCGTAGGTGGTTCCGCCCTCCGGGCGGCCATCGGCCGTCCAGCCTTCCGGCTGCCGTATGTCGTTCAGGCTTTAGCCTGCCGTATGTCGTCCAGCCTTCCGGCTGCCGTATGGTGTCCAGGCTCATTTGACGGGCATCATGCAAGCAAGACGACACCATGCCATGGCGCAATTCTCAATGGGTGA
>CAYOUR010000373.1:232-2341 GCA_964407145.1 uncultured Lentisphaeraceae bacterium
ACCGGTTACGCGGAAACGCCGTGGACAGTGGACGTCAGTGGACAGTGGTCGTTACGGGTGATATGGTATTATCCGGCATTGACAGTTGAGGCAGGCCGTGTTTCCAGGTTGGTTGGGCGTCTGCGGGGCAACTTTGCCGATGGCCGGTTGTCTACCTGGCCATGCCGATGTACCCCTACTGGCTGTAACCCGGCATCGATTGACGGCATGATGAGACCCCATCAGGCAATAATGGCGGGCAGGCAGCGTTTAATGGTCAAGAGGAATCTGCAGTGACAGTGGATTTGGAGCAACAGCCAGACCAAGTTCTTGTGGAGCGTTGCCGGGCAGGTGATGAACGGGCCTTCGAGGTCATCTACAGCCGGTATCGGCTGCCGCTGTTTTCCTACATACACAAATTGCTGCCGGGGAACAATCCTCTTGTCGATGACATTTTCCAGCAGGTGTGGCTGAAGGTGGTGACCCACTGGCACAGCTACCGTGAGCAGCAACGCCTGCTGGCCTGGATTTGCCGTATCGCCCATAACCTGGTGATGGACCACTATCGGCGACAAAGCCAGGCCGAAATGGTCGAGCTGACCGACAATCTGCCTTCAACCTATACTTCGGCTCAGGAGGAAATGGACCACTCTCTGCTGGAGGTCGCCATGGAAAAAGCGAGCGAGCAGCTGTCAAGCGACCAGCGGGAAGTCCTGCTGCTGCGCAAACGGGGAGTCAGTTTCAAGGAAATCGCCGAGATTCAGCAAACGAACCTCAACACGGTTCTGGGTCGGATGCATTATGCCGTGCGCAAGATGCGAACGATGCTGGCGGAGTTCATGTGAGCCGTGGCGCCAGCGCCGCGGGAAGAGGCCGTGAAGAGGAGTGGGATGAAGGAGGTGCGTGATGGAATGCACGGAATTTGAAAAACAGGTGATTGCCGGCGACGGCGTGGTCAGTCAGGAGCAGCAACGGCATCTGCTGTCGTGCGACTTCTGCCGTGGTTTTGTGCTGGCCTACGGTCTGGCGGCGCCATCGGCGGCGCCGTCGCCGGAGCTTGACGCCCGGGCTCGTACTCTGGCCTTGATGGAGATGCGGCGCCAGCGGCGCCGGCGGCGTCTGCGGCTGATCGGCCAGGTGGTTTTCGGGGCGGCGGCCGCCCTGGTGTTCCTGGCCGCCGCCTGGCGGTTGTCCCTGCCGTTGCGGGAGTCGGAGGCGGCCGTGGTGCTGGCCGGTAACAGTGTCGCACCCCAGCCCGGCCGCCCGGTTGGCCCGGAGGTCGCGGAAGACTACTGGCTGCTGGACTGCGCGCTGACCCTCGCGGAACTGGAGGAGCTGGAGATTGACTTGAGCCTGCGGACGACCGTGGCGGGCGATTTCCGCCTGCCGGCGGACGAGTCGCGGTCAACGGTTTCGGCGGACGCGTATCGCGATCTGTCCAATCAGCTGTTGACCTTGGAGTTTGATCTGCATGAGAGCCTGTGACCGCATAGACCGGCCGAGGGCATGATGGCCTCCTGGCGCGGTAAGTTTGTCTGTGGTAAAGGCAGAAGTGGAAAGGAAAAAGACCATGAAGGGTATCCGGCTGAATTGGGCGCTGACGTTGCTGCTGTTTCTGGGCTTCGGTATGGTCCGGGCTCAGGACAACCGCGGCGCGGCAACGCAGGAACCAGCGAATGGCGAACCCGGCATGTCCGGCAAGCATTGGCGTCTTGATGCCTGGGGAAAAGGCCAGGATGTCGTCAAGCTGCTGGAAAAAATGAAGGCGGAGAATCCTGAGGAATACCGCCGCCTGGAAGAGTTGCGCCGGACTGACCTCGAGCAGTTTTTCCGGGAAGTGCGTGGCAAGCTGCCGCGCCGCAGTGAGTTTGCCGGCAAGATTGGCCAGATTGAGCGCCAGTGCCGGGAAATGGGCCAACAATACCTGGCCGCGAAGGACGAGGCGGAAAAGAAGCGCCTGGAGGCCGAGTTGCTGACGTTGCTGAAGGAGAGCTTTGATCTGGTGATCAAGGACGCCAAGGGCCGCATCGAACGGTTGCAGAAGCATGTCGACGACATGCAGGTCAATGAGCAGAAGATTCTCGACGAACGTCGGAAGATGTTTTTGCAGGCGGCCCAGGACGCGCCGCC
>CAYOUR010000374.1:0-2341 GCA_964407145.1 uncultured Lentisphaeraceae bacterium
GTGCCAGGACGATGACACCCTACCATGGCGCAATTCTCAATGGGTGACCGGTTACCGATAATGTTCCAACAGCGGGCAAGGCAACCACGCTTTCGTGAACAGCCGACGAGACGACCCGCTTCAATCATGAGCTTCACGGACGGTCTTGCCCTTCCGTGAAACCCATGCCGTTCGGCCGTTCGGGGAGCGCTTCAACGCCGGCAAGCCACCTCAAAACCGACGACGATGACGTCTTGGACGGCACAAAGGCTATTTGCCGTTGCCGCTGCCGTTGCCGTTGCCGTTGCCGTTGCCCTTGGCTGAAGGCGCCGAGCTGTTGGCCAGGCTTTCCAACACCTTGGAACTGGCAATGCCAACTTCGCGCTTGGTGGCGACCTCCTCGCCGTTCTCCTTCAGGAACTGCTCAATCTCATTCTTGAACAGCTCCATGACCTTGAAGCGACGGACCTTCAACGTCGCCGTCAAGGTGCCGTCCTCCAAGTTGAAGTCCGGCAGGATCAGGACATCCTTCGGCTTCTGGAAGGCAGCCAGATGCGCCGTCGCCTTCTGCACTTCGGCCTTGACGAGCTTCTTCAGCTCCCCGGCCGGGGTTTTCTGGCGGACGTCGTCGTGGACATTGACGCAGGCGTAGACGTTCTTGCATTTTTCGCCGATGACCATGACTTCGGAAATGGCCGGCGATGTGCGCACGGCGTCTTCGACATGCTCGGGATGGAGCTTCTCGCCGCCGATGAGCACGATCATGTTGCCCTTCCGGCCTTCAATGAACAGAAAACCATCCGCGTCGCAGTAGCCGACATCGCCCGTGTTCAGCCAGCCGTCCTCAAAGCTCTTGGCCGAGGCGTCAGTGTGGCGCCAGTAGCCTTTCATGACGCAGTCGCCCTTGACCAGCAGCTGGCCATGCAGGTCCTTGCCGAGGTTGCCCTCGTCGTCCTTGAAGGTATAGTCGCCACCGTGCTCGGGCAACAGCCAGGGAAAGACTTTGCCGGTACTGCCCAGCCGGTGGCATTCCGGGGTGTTCGCGCTGATCACCGGTGAAGTCTCGGTCAAGCCGTAACCCACCATGACCAAAATGCCCATGTACTTGAAGAAAATCTGCAGTTCGAGGTCAAGCGGCGCCCCGCCGCAGATGATGCAGCGGATTTTGCCGCCGAACGCCTGCCGGAATTTACGGAAGACCAGCGGGTCGTAGAAGGTGTGGTGGGTCACCATCCGGAGAATGCCGCCGTCCAGACGCGGACCCGCCGTGAAAATCCGCGAGGCGTTGTACACCGCCTTGTCAATGAGTGCCTTGACTTTCGGCGGTTTCTCCTCAATCTGCTTGTCGATGCCAAGCTTGACGGTCTCCACAATCCGCGGCACGGCCAGCATCAGCGTGGGCTGGTACACGGACAGATTGCGCTTGAAGTCGCGGATGTCCTTGGCGATGACACAAGAGGCATTGGCCATCATGACGCAGATGACCTCACAAACCAGCGCGTAGCTGTGCCAGTACGGCAACAGCGAAATGACCCGGTCGTGCTGGTTCATGCCATAAATTTCCAGCCCCCAGGACGCATTCACCCACAGGTTCTTATGGGTCAGCATCACACCTTTGGGCATGCCCGTGGAGCCGCTGGTGTAGATGATCGTCGCCACATCGTCAGGAGCGCTTTCCACCAGGGCCACCTCGACTGGAGCATTGGCGTCCCCTTGCGGCAAGGCGTCAATGTCCATAACCGGAATATTCCCGGAATTGGCCGTAACCTTCGCCGCCAGGCTTTTCTCGGCTATCGCCAGCTTGGAATCGCTGTCCCGCAGAATGAAGCCCATCTCCAGGTCGCCGAGCGTCTCGCACACCGGCACCGCGATGATGCCCAATTGCCAGCAGGCATAGAAAAAACTGAAATGCTCCAGGCACTTGGGGGCGATGAAGGCAATCCGGTCACCCTTGCCGATCTGGCGGTCCTGGAACACCTTGGCCCAAGCCAGGACGTCGGCGTAGAGCCGCCCATACGTCCGGTGCTGTAGACTGTTGCCCTCCATGTGGACGAGCGCAGGCAGCTCCGACTGACGAGAACACCACTCCGAAAAGTAACCGCCTAGACCCCTGGTCATGGTTGCTGACTTGGTCATGTCTTACTCCTGTCTGAGAATGGACGCTGCCTGGCCATGAACTGCCGGAACCTGGCATTTGCATGACATTCACTGTAAAAATGTCATAATATAGCGCGGCCTTTTTTGAAAAACAAACGCCGCGCCAACCGGCCAACTGAGCCATAATCGGTCACCGACTGAGAATTGCGCCATGGCCTGGTGTCGTCGTCCTGGCACGATGCCCGGCAAATGAGGCTGGACGACC
>CAYOUR010000375.1:0-2310 GCA_964407145.1 uncultured Lentisphaeraceae bacterium
CAGGTGCCGCCGGCGTGCCAGTCGAAGAAGAGCAGCAGGCGCGGCGGTTCGCGCTGGCACCAGGATTTGACCGCTTCGATTTCCGGCTGGGGGTCTTCGAACCAGCAGCGGTTGGTGTTGAACAGATTCAGGTTGAGGCCGTCGCTGCCGTAGGCGGCCGCGTCGACGTTGACGGTCGGGACGACGTGGAGGGCCAGGCGTTGCAGCAGTCCTGGGATGGCGGCCAGTTCAGTCAGAAGCGGCAGGATGGCGTGACCGCCGATCATCTCCTGGGGTGAATGCTGTCCGATGATGATCAGGATGTGCGCTTTGGCGGACGGCGGTGTCGCCGGGTCGGTGGCGGTCAGCATGACAATCGGGTTGCCGGCGACGGAACGGCCGATTTCCTCCTGGGTGACGTAGGGCAGTGCTGCGGCCTGGCGGCAGAGTTCTTCGCGTTCCAGGTCCATGAACGGCAGGGAGGACGACAGGTAGAAGTCCTCGGCCGGCGCGGTCAGCAGCGGCTGGAACAGCCCGGCGGCGGTGCTTGGTTCGAGCAGGTTGGCCTGTTGCCAGTGGCGGCGGTCGGTGGACCAGTAGAAGACCGGCGCCATGTTCGGCATGGCGTTGTACTTGGACAGGTACAGGCGCAGGCTGGTTTGGCCGGGTCGGGCGCCGCTGATCCGGGTGAACAGCCAGTACGAGTCGGTGCGCAGGAATTCCGGGCCGGAGAACAGATGGAGCGTATCCGCGCTCGCGTCATAGCGGCTGAAGACACGGCTGGCGCCGGAGAAGTCCGGGTGGACGGCGGGGCCGCCGGGGTCGTCCGGCGTCTGCCATAATTCATGGCGGACGGTGTTGTAGGCGCGGAACGCGGTCAGCGGGCTGTGGGCTGGCACCAGCCACTGCCTGGGCACGGGCGGCACGGACTGGTGCTCGAAGGTCCGGCTGAAGAGCAGGCGCAAGGGCAGGGCGTCGTTTTTGGCGGCGAACAGGCTGATTTGGGAATAGTTGATGGTGTCGGCCAGGTCGCCCCGGCAGGACCGGCCAAAGGCCAGGTTGGAGACCAGGAACGCAATCCGGCAGGTGTGGTCGACGTAGGTCGCGGGCGGCAGTCGCGAAGAGGCCAAAAGCTGTCCGTTGGCGCGGTTGAAGGCCTGGAGGTAGCCGTGTCGGTTCCAGACCAATCGCCAGCCTTGGTCGCCACTGGCGGCTTCGAGGAGAATGATGTCTTCGTCGGGAAAGAGTGTTGTCAGGCAGAGGGTGGCCTCAAGATAGACTTCCCGGAAGAACTGATGGCGTTCGTCATCGCATTGGCCGTTGGGGAACCAGCGGGACGTCCAGGCGCCATGGTGGTAGTCGACCAGGAGAAAGTCGTCGGGTTGTCTGACTGTGGCGAAGTTGAGGCCAGGTGATGGTTGCATGATCTGCTCGGTAGGATGGGGGATGGGGAGCCGGAAAGTCGTTGTGGTTGCGGTCGGCGCGCTCCGGCCCCTGGTCGCCGGGTCAAGGTGGCAACCTGTCTGAGGCGTGTGACGCAAGCACGGCGCCGTCGGCGTCAGTCTCGGCCGATGGCCGTATGGGTGGTGTTGCCGGGCGCGTCCGGCTGCGCTTGGCGCCAGGGGGGCGGCCGGTCATTTGTTCCAGTTGAGGAACGCCTCGTCGACGATGTGCTTGGCCCAGGTCGTGGTGTTGTTGGGTGCGGGCCAGCCGCCGCCGATCGGCGCGGTTGTGCCTTTCCACCATTGGGCGTGGCCGTCGGCGTGTACGGCATTGGCGCCGTTGTTATGGTCAATCCACATGCCATAATATTGTCCGGCGAGGATGTACGGCGTGCCGCCGCCCTGGCTTTTTTCCGACAGCAGGACGCAGCCGCTGGGCCGGGTGATGGACTGTGCCACCCGTGGATGCCAGAACAGCGTGTCGTCATAGCGAACGGAGTCGGTGTAGCGCGCGCCGCCCGGCATGCCGTAGTTGACCATGTAGAAATCGGCGGTGTTGGAGGGGCACTTGTAGGGCTTGATGTCGCCGACATAGGGATAGATCGCATTGGGCCAGCCGGGATACCAGGTGTCCGCGGTCGTCGACTTGAGGAACTGTGGAATTTCCGGGATGGGCGCCACCGAGTTGCTCATTTTCATGGTGTTGTGGGAGCAGCTCGGGAAGTAGTCCTCATAGTCATGCGAATACATCAGCTGGCCGAGGCCGAGCTGCTTGAGGTTGCTGGTGCAGGAGATCGTCCTGGCTTTCTCGCGGGCCTTGGACAGGGCCGGGAGCAGCATGGCTGCCAGAATGGCAATGATGGCGATGACAACCAGCAGTTCAATCAAC
>CAYOUR010000376.1:0-2282 GCA_964407145.1 uncultured Lentisphaeraceae bacterium
ATCAGGCGCCTGATGGTGGGGGTTGCGATGGTACTCAAGGCTAACAGATTGCTTGGGTTGACGACACGGAAGGCTTCACTTCGCCATCAACAACTGGTCGAAGTATTCGATGGTTTTGCCCAGGCCCTCGCGCAATTGCACGGTGGGCTGCCAGCCCAGCGCCTGTTGTGCAAGCGAGATGTCGGGCTTGCGCTGGCGTGGGTCATCGGCCGGCAGGGGCTGTCGGATGATGCGGGATTTGGCGCCGGTCAGTTCGATGACCATTTCGGCCAGTTCCCGGATGGTGAATTCGCCGGGGTTGCCGATGTTGATCGGTCCAGTGATGTCATGCGGGGTTGCCATCATGCGCATGATGGCATCGATGAGGTCATCACGGTAGCAGAAGCTCCTGGTCTGGGCGCCGTCGCCGTAGATGGTGATGTCTTCGTTGTTGAGTGCCTGGAGGATGAAGTTGCTGACGACTCGGCCGTCGTTGGGGTGCATTCGCGGGCCGTAGGTATTGAAGATGCGGACCAGTTTGATGGCCAGGTTGCATTGCAGGCGGTAGGCATGGAAGAGGGTTTCGGCGCAGCGCTTGCCTTCGTCATAGCAGGAGCGGATGCCGACCGGGTTGACATTGCCCCAGTATTCCTCCACCTGGGGGTGGACGGAGGGGTCGCCGTAGACTTCGGAGGTCGAGGATTGCAGGATGGGGATTTTCAGGCGTTTGGCCAGGCCGAGCATGTTGATGGCGCCGTGGACGCAGGTTTTGACGGTCTGGACGGGGTCGCGCTGGTAGTGGACGGGTGAGGCCGGGCAGGCCAGGTTGTAGATTTCATCGACCTCGACGTAGAGCGGCACGGTCACGTCATGGCGCAGCAGTTCGAATTTGGGGTTGCCGAGGAGAGGGAAGATATTGCGTTTGGCGCCGGTGAAGAAGTTGTCGACGCAGATCACCTCATGGCCCTGTTCGAGCAGTTTTTCGCACAGCCAGGAGCCCAGGAAGCCTCCGCCGCCCGTGACCAGAATGCGTTTTGCGAGCATGTTTTGTTCCTCTGTATGGATTCGGTGATCAGGCAAGATCGCTGGCGCGGGGATTGATTTTGCCGTTGGGGCGCCGCGCGCGGGTCGGGTGATTCGATGATTTGATGATTGGCTTAGTGGTTGGCGTCGGCGAGGAATTCCCGGAGTGCGTCCTGCCAGTTTGGCATGGTGGGCAGGCCATGCAGCCGGAGCATCATGTTATCGAGTCTGGAATTGGCCGGGCGCGGGGCGGGTCGTGGGAAGTCCTTGGTCGTGCAGGGTATGACGCGTTGAGTGACCCCGGCGCATCGGAAGATTTCCCGGGCAAAGTCATACCAGGTTGCCTGTCCCTCGCAGGTCAGGTGGAAGGTTCCGGCCAGTTCCTGGTGTTGGAGGAGCAGTTTCAGGTGGCGGGCCACGGCGGTGGTGCTGGTCGGGTTGCCGATCTGGTCCTGGACGACGGTCAATTCCGGCCGGGTGCCATCGGCGAGGGCGAGCATGGTATGGACGAAGCTGGGGCCGTTTTCGCCGTACAGCCAGGAGATTCTGGCGATCAGGTGATTGGGGCAAAGGGTGCGGACCATGTCTTCGCCGGCGTATTTGCTTTTACCGTAGACGGTGTTGGGTTCCGGCCGGTCGAATTCGTGATAGGGCCGGTCCAGGTCGCCTTTGAAGACATAGTCGGTGGAGATGGCCAGGAGCCTGACACCATGTTGTTGGCAGGCGGTGGCGACGTTGGCGGTGCCGGCGGCGTTGATGCGGTAGGCCTGTTCCGGTTCCTGTTCGCAGCGGTCGACCTGGGTCATGGCGGCGCAGTGGATGACGGCGCCGGGCCGGGCGTCGCTGACGAGGCGGGAGAAGGCATCGCCGTGGAGGATGTCGACATCGGGGAGGTCGGCAATGACCAGGTCATGGTCTGCCAGTTCGCGTTGCAGCGTTTTTCCCAGCATTCCCTTGCCGCCGGTGACCAGTATTTTCATGTCCTTTTCCAGTTTGCAGGCGCGTGTATTCTGGCGTGAAATTCAGCTCATTCATATCATATTGCGATTTGGCGATTCTGCCAGCCGTGGAGTCGCAATTGCGTCTTTGGGGTTGCATTCCCTGGTTTTTGTGCCGGGGCGGAGCCAGGCGCCATAGATGGCTGATGATTATGGGACGCATGGGGGGCAAATAGGACGTATGGGGCGGTGGGAGTGATGGATTTTTGGGCGTTGTGGTCTTGAAATGTCGGGCGCCTTCCCCATGCGGTTGGCCGGGGGTGGCAGCCTGGCAGGGTCATT
>CAYOUR010000377.1:0-2279 GCA_964407145.1 uncultured Lentisphaeraceae bacterium
TATGTTTGTCCCGCCCTCCGGGCGGTCATAGGCAGTCCAGCCTTCAGGCTGCCGTTGGTAGTCCAGCCTCATTGGCCGGGCATCATGCCAGGACGACGGCACCATACCATGGCGCAATTCTCAATGGGTGACCGATTACCATTGGATTGCGTTCATGGATTTGCATATTACAGTAATGACTGGTATAATACAGCGCACATATCCCGAAAGGGAGTAAGGATAGGTTTTTTAAACAACATGTTTTTTGGGTAATGTAAAGGGAAAGGAACTCGTATGGGACTGATGCAGGAATTCAAGACTTTCGCCATGCGCGGCAACGTCATTGACATGGCTGTCGGTATTGTCATCGGCGGTGCCTTTGGCAAAATCGTGTCATCTTTCGTCGCCGATGTCATCATGCCGCCGCTGGGGCTGCTGCTCGGCAAGGTCAATTTCACCGACTTGGCCATCACCCTCAAGGAGGCCGTGCCGGCAATCGTGGAGAATGGCAAGGAAGTCCAGGCAGCGGTCGCGGCCGTCACCCTGAACTACGGAAAGTTCATCCAGACGGCGGTTGACTTCGTGATCATCGCCTTCGCCATCTTCATGGTAGTCAAGGCCATGAACAGCCTCAAACGCAAAGCCGCCGAAGCGCCCAAGGCGCCACCGGCCCCACCCGCGCCGTCCAAGGAAGAAGTCCTTCTGACCGAAATCCGGGACCTGCTGAAAAACAAGTAAAACCAGGCATTGTCTGGAAGCAAGCCGTTTTTGCTTTCAGCCCATCAAGCCGGACGCGGTCGCCAAGCAGGGCCGCGCCAGGCATGGCGGGAGTTTCCGGCTTGGTCGAAGCCACGAACCTCCCGCTGATTTTTTATTGTCTTTTCTTTCGACAGCCAGAATCATCGAAATGCCGGCGGTTTTCCGAGCCGGGCCAGTCCCTGGGATGGTTTGGCGCCCTGGCCAAAGCCGGCGTCGGTCGCCGCAGAGAGTTTTTTTGCCTTGCAATTATTGTATTCGTTTCCCAATTTGTCAACGCCTCATTCACAAGAAGGAAAAATCATGAAACATCTAGCCGTAGTTCTCGCTCTCGTTTTCAGCGCCACGCTGGCGCACGCCGACAAGATTTGGCTCAGCGACGGTTCCGTCCTGGTCGGGCAAGTCCAGAAAGTCTTTGCCGGCAAGGCCACGATTCTGACCGACTTCGCCGGGGAAATCACCATCGACCAGGCCAAGATTACCAGCATCGAGACGGCTTTGCCCCTGCATGGCGTTCTGAGCAGCAATGAGCGCCTGAGCGGCAAGCTGCTTCCCGGCGACGCCGGCCAAGTCCGGGTCGAAGGGCTGGCGGCTCCGATTGCCCTGAATAACGTCAAGGCCCTGTGGGTGACCGGCATGCCTGACCCGACCATCCCGCCGCCGCCGCTTGGACGCACCTGGTCCGGTGAAGCCTCGCTGGATGCCACCGGCAAAACCGGCAATACGGAGAAATTCACCGGCGGCGCCGGCCTCAAGGGCATCATGACCGGTCCGGAAGACCGCCTGATGCTGTATGCCAACGGCGTCTATTCCCGTGAAAACAGCGTCACCAACGAAAAGGAATATCGCCTTGGCGCCGACTACGAGCGCATGATCGCCAACACCAACAATTCCTGGTTTGCCAGAATTGAATTCGAGAAGGACGACTTCAGCGGGTTTAAGCTCCGCACCCACGCCGTCGCCGGTTATGGCTATTTCTTCTTCAAGGAGCCCGACACCCAGCTGCGGTTCCGCATCGGCGCCAGCTACATGCGCAAGGAATACTATGACGGCGACAGCGACAGCGCCTATGGCGTCGACCTCAACCTGCACTATGAGCGCCTGATCGACGAATGGGGCAAGCTGGTCAGCGACCTGACCTACACGCCGGCCTTTAATGATTTCGACGACTATCGGATTTACCACGAATCGTCCCTGGATATCCCACTGCTCATGGCCAAGCCGATCAGCCTGCGCCTCGGCATCGCCAACGAGTACAACAACCTGGTTGCCGAGGGCGCGGAACGCCTCGACACCACCTATTTCGCCAAGCTGGTCTATAAGTGGAAATAAACCGCGACGAGCTGGAAGCCGAAACGCGCCCCTGACTTGCAAGAGCCGGGGCGCCATCCCAGACCGGCGGCACCATTTGCGGTGCCGCCGGTTTTTTCGTGCCGGGGCGCCCATAAATGCACGTGGATTCACAGGTCCCCCCGCCCGGCTTCGGCATGTCGTCCAGCCTTCAGGCTGCCGCAGGTCGTCCAGCCTTCAGGCTGCCGCAGGTC
>CAYOUR010000378.1:0-2236 GCA_964407145.1 uncultured Lentisphaeraceae bacterium
GGGGGAAGAGACACCTCTGCTTTGGCCGCCCGGAGGGCGGGACTACATACGGCAGCCTGAAATCAAGCGCGTACCACCGCATTTCGCACTTTGACCGTCATTATCAATCGGTGACCGGTTACATCGCCGCAGGTAGTACTGGCTTTTGTCGGCCGCCGTACGTAGTACAGGCTTGTATGTTGTCTTTTAGCCGCAGCGACGCTCCGCGAGAATGGGTACCCAGACTCGTCGGAACGGAAGCGGAGCTGCGGCGGATTTCTTCAGCCCGCCGCAGGTATGCCGCCCTTCAAGCACTCCGCGGCCATGACCACCAAGGTGCTGCCGCGGCGGTTCGACTTTTGCGACAGCTCATAAAAATCCGACTGCCAGGAAGCGCATCGTGGATGCTGCGCAGCAGCTGTCCGGCACATGCCGCAAGCCTGGCGGCCGCTCAGAACGCAGCACTCATCCAGCCTATTCATGCTGGTGTTTCCAGCCGGGCGTCCTGCCAGGCGCCCTGGACGCGGAGGCCGCGCTGGCGAGCCCGTTCAAGCAGATGCTCGCACGACGCCCGGCAGCCGTCATGAAAATGGTTGGCCAAAAAGACGCTCCCGCGCGGCTGGAGGCTGCGAAGACATGTTTCCAAAAACACGTCCAAGTCCTGGCGCCGACACAGGAACCGCCCCCCGGCCAGGCCGTTGCAGACAATGATGTCAAATAGCCCCGGCGCTACATAATCCTGGAAACGTGAAGCCGCGAATTCGACGGGCAGGTCAGCGCCATAGCGTTGCAGACGGCGCTGGCGGACAGGGTCATGCGGCAGACATCGGCGCCGTGCCATCCAGGCCTCCAGGGGCTCCGAGGTAATTCCCAGCACCTGCAAGCCGTCACCGAGCCATTCCCTCCCCATGGCCGCGATTTCCAGCGTATTCAGACCAGCCCCGCAACCAATGTCCAACAAGCGCAGCGGACGGCCGCCGGACGGCCAGCTTCGAAACAGGCTGGCAAGACGCGCCAGCTGGGCGGGATAACGGCCGGAGTCCGTGCCGAAACGCGGAGGATCCGCCAAGGCGCAGAATAACGCCAGAAGCTCCTCCGGAGCATACGTCACCCGATGGTTCAACGCCAACGGCAACGTTGCCCAGAAATCCGGCAGCGAAGGCGGTACGTCCGGGCCAATGGCCGCCGCCGTGTGATACTGGCAACCCCGCAACAGAGACGGTGTCCAGGACGGCGACGGCAGATAACACCCCGCCAGACAGCGCAGATCCGCATAGAATTCCGCGACCGGCAGACAAGTCTCGCAAAGACCACGCAACTGCGGCGACAAAACCAGGCCGACGCCCTGCCAGGGAACCGGCGCCAGCTGACGCCAAGTCGCCATCCTTGACGCCCAACGGCGGTTGTGAACGGCCAGGCGCGACAGCGCCGGCATGGACAGTCCCGGAAACACGGTGCTGGACGGCATGTCAGTTTTCCCGGCCGGCAATCTGCCAAGTCATACCCCACCGCTCGACCTTGCCTTCGGCGTTGAGGACCTGATACAATTCAGCCCGGAAGCCGTCCTGCTCCTTGACCCAGGTCGGCGTCAGCCCCTGCCCCGGGAGATGACTCGCCCGTGCTACGCCGCTCGGCTGTTCTTGCGCGGAAAGTCCGGACCGGCAGGAGTCAGGCGGATATTCCGGGAATCCGGCCGCAAGCCTCCAGGCGCCGTCGACGGTTCTGGCGATGGCGAGCCAGAGCAGCGGCGTGCGGGCGCGCCTGGCGTCAATTTCGGCATAGCCGCGCTGGCTGATGCCTCGGGCCATGACGCCCAGTTCGGTATCGAGCATGCCGGCCTGCCGAAGCAGGCTGAGGCAGCCGACCTGCTCAAGCAGCCCGGCGATCTGCTCCTGGGTAGCGGGATGCGGTTGCAGAGACTCCAGGCTGGACATGGGAATCAAGGTGGGAAACAAATTCGCCACCGGCCGCTTCGGCGGCTGGACCGTCCGACAACCGGTGCCGCCACCGGCCGCCAGAATCAGCAGCAAGGCCATCGCTCCAAGTGTCCAAAATCGTTTCATCACCAACCATGCCTGGGGTTAATTTGTGCCCGCGCGAAAAACGTAACGGCGACATGAACAGCCAATGCGACCACGAGCACCGTCATAGGAAACCGCGAGCACCGTCGAAGGAGACCGCCAGAACCGTCATAGGAGACCGCGAGCACCGTCGAAGGAGACCGCCAGAACCGTCATAGGAAACCGCCAGAACCGTC
>CAYOUR010000379.1:0-2161 GCA_964407145.1 uncultured Lentisphaeraceae bacterium
GGGAAGAGACACCTCTGCTTTGGCCGCCCGGAGGGCGGGACACCATACGGCAGCCTGAAATCAAGCGCGTACCACCGCATTTCGCACGTTGACCGTCATTATCAATCGGTGACCGGTTACGATTTTCAAGGCGCGCCTTGTTTGCACGCCTTGAAAATCCGCGATCATCTGCGACATTTGCGAATGAATCTTTCGGCCAAAGCTTTTCGGAGGGTGTCTGGCTAATGCCTTGACCGTATCCAAAAGCCCTGTCATCAACGGGTGACCGATTACCCAAACAAGTCCGGCGCCGCCGACGATGACAGAGGCAGCGCCACCTTCGTGGATAGCGGTCTGCCTGGCGCGTGTTGACTGGCGTTGCTCCAGGACGACTCTGAGCCAGTCTGGACTGTATCCCGCGCTGAAGCGTCGATGCCCGAGTTGAGTGCCAGCGAGAGGAGATCGAGCCGTGTTGCAGTCTCAAGAGGGTTGTGGCGGGCAGACCTGGTCCAGGAAGGTGATGTCGTCAAGCAGCCTGGCGGTGACCAGAAGTGCGGCGCCCGTCGCGCTGGTGGTCTGGTCGGTTTCCAGGCAGTCGATCGACAAGCCCTCCGCGGCCGCCGGGAACAGCTGGCCACGGATGTTGCGGATGAGGATGTCCTGGAATTCCTGGCCCAGCGCGGGGAGCTGGCCGGCGATGATCAGATGATCAGGATACAGGTTGTTGACCTGATTGGCGATGGCTGTGCCGAGGAGGTTGGCGACACTGGCGACTTCCAGCATGACCAGCTCGTGTCGACTGCGGGCCAGTTGGCAGACGGCGTTGAAATCCACGTCATAATTGAAGCAGCGGTGCAGGCGTGCGGTCAAGGCCCCGGTGCTGCAACGTGTTTCCAGGCAACCTCTCCGGCCGCAGGTGCAGAGCAGGCCATCCGGTTCGTAGTTGTTGTGTCCGAATTCCCCGGCATGGTGCTGGTGCTTGCCGACGACCGTCCCGTCCATGGCCACCCCCATGCCAATTTCGGTGCCGGCCAGGATGTAAAGAGTGTTTTTTTGCCGGTCGGCCTCGCGGAACATCAGATGGCGCTGCAGTTGGCAGGGGAGCGGGTCAACGACCAGCGGCTGTGAACCGAAGGCCTGTTCACAGATTTGCTTCAGGGGCAGGCCCTCAAGCTCCGGGAAGTGGCTGACATCCAGAAGCACGCCGTCCGCCGTCACCGTGCCGTTGGCGGCAATGCCAATGCCGGTCAGCGTGCCCTTGACCTGAGCCAGCAAAGGCTTGGCGGTCGCGAGCAAGGCGCCGACGAAGTCCTCGCGACTGCAGCCGGAAGGCAGCTGGCGCGTGACGGCGCCCTTGGTCTCGCCGCGAAGAGTGGTCAGGACGGCGGTGATGCTCTCGCGGTCAAAGGCAAGGCCGAGATTGCAGTGGCGCGCCGAGTCCAGACAAAGAATCTCCCGGGGACGGCCGTGCACGACGGCCGTCTTGCCACAATAATGCAGCAGCCCGCGGTCCAGCAGCTCGCGCGTGGCGCGTGACACGGTCGTGCTGTCGCAACCCAGCGCCAAAGCCAGCTCCGCACGTGACATGTGGTCGCGCTGAACCAGAAAACGCAGAATGGACAACATGTTCCGCGACTTGACTTCGCTTAGCCTGAGAATGGGACTTGATGACATGGCGTTAACGGATGATTGTTGATTTTCCCCAGAATCCATCTTCACTGAAGACAGGAAAGCGCTTCCTGGAAAATGATGCGTCTTTCAGATGTTGATCAAAAAGCCGCCGGCCACAAGGCGAAGGCGCCGTCAGGCAACTGCCGTAGACTGGCATCAGAGTTCCTTTCCTCCTCGGCCGGCGTCCCGGAAAAAGCACTTCCAAACCACCTTGCCCGACGTCGTCGGCAGAATCACGCTGAACAACTCCCAATATCACCCTCACACTATATCACCCTTTCGGCTTTGACAAAACCCCAACCGGCGTTATGCTGATAAATAGATGATTGTAAATAAATGGCGTATCGATAGTTTGCGGATTGTTTGTGGTGTTTCGGGGAAAAAATAAGGCTGGCTGGTTTGTGTTTTTTGCCATTGAGCCTATGGTGTAGTCGGTGTTGAATGGTCCAGGAGGGCCGGTAGATGTCGGCAGGCGGTTATGCCATCAGTGAGGCGTTGTCACGGCGTGTTC
>CAYOUR010000380.1:0-2144 GCA_964407145.1 uncultured Lentisphaeraceae bacterium
TCCGCGCCTTTTCGCGGGCTTTGGACAGAGCCGGCAAGAGCATGGCCGCCAGAATCGCAATGATGGCGATGACGACCAGCAGTTCGATTAGGGTGAAACGGAACCATTTCATCATGGCAAATCCCCTCTGGGCGATTGTTCCGGAAAACCTTTTGTGCTTGTCGCTGCGTCAGTCTCTGGTTTCTATTGACCGGAAAGGCTTCGGCAATGCGTTTAATTATAGCGTCAAAAGCCGGGAAAAACAAGTTCCGGCCTTTGGAAAAAGCCGCAGTGTCGCCGTGTCCGGCGGAAAAATCGCCGTACCGGGACGGTGGCCGGCCGGCATCGGGTGGCCGGTCATTGGTCGATGTCTGGAACATCCTCCAGGATAACTGGTTCCGGCAGTGGCGACTTGCGGCCGTCCTGGGTGATGGAGACCATGGTGACCGAGATTTCGAAGACGGGATAGACATCGGCGGCCTGGAAGTCGCGGGCGACGACTTTGACCCGGTAGGTCGCCGAGGTCCGGCCGAGACGGGTCCGGCTGACGCGGAAGCGGAGCAGGGCGCCGTTGTTGACGCTTTGCGTGAACGAGGCTGCGTCCATGGCCCGGGTGACGAGCCGGCAGCTGGGGAATTCGCGCAGGGCGGCGATGTAGGCGTATTCGTCAACCCACTTCAGCATGCTGCCGCCGAAGAGGTATCCGTAGTGGTTGAGGTGCTCCGGGCGTACCAGGGTGTAGAAGTCCATGCGCGAGTCCTGATGGCTGGTGGGTGATGACGCGGCGGGACGGTCAGGCTCGTGGCTGGGTTGTGGCCGTGACGGCGCCGTTCATGAACGCCGCGCCTGGAACCGCGGCCCGGCCGGACGGCGCGGCCCGCAGGACGGCCAGCTCCTCGAGCAGGATGGGGGTGAAGACATCGGCGGCGGCGGGGACGGCGTCGATGTCGGCCCAGGACCAGAAGCGCAGTTCGTCGATTTCCGCGACCTGTGCCTGGAAGGGGCCGTCGCTGACGGCGATGAACACCTGCGTGTTTTCCGATTCGATGGCGTTGCGCACCTTGAGCGTGAAGGCCGCCTGCAGCGGCGTGCTGGCCGGCAGGCCGATTTCCTCGTGCAGCTCGCGTCGGGCGGCGGTTTCATAGTCTTCGCCGGGATGCAGGTGGCCGCCGACGGCCGTGTCCCATTTTCCGGGCTGAATGTCCTTGTCTGCCGCGCGTTTCTGTAGAAGAATGCGCCCGTCCCGGGACAGCACGATGACATGGGCCGTGCGGTGGACCAGGGCGGGATTGCCATGGCAGCAGCGGCGCGGGGCAATACCGACGACGCTGCCGCCGTCGTCAATGATCTCGAACATTTCGCGGGTGGCGGTGGCCGTGCTCACAAGTCGTTTTCCCTGTTGGGGGCGGTGGGGGAGGCCGCGGCTCGGGCGCGGCCGCCAGGCGGATTGGATGGGTCGGCGTTCAGGCCTTGGCATGGCTGGGCCAGTCGGCGTTCTGGCGGGTCGAAAGCAGCACGCTCTGCCAGAGCTGGCTGCGCGGGTCGATCTTGCGGCGCGACCGGGTCGCCAGGCTGGCTGGAACATAGGTGAAATACCCCTGCCAGTTGGCGATGATCACATCGGTCATCCCGGCCATGGCGGCATGGACGGCGTGCTGGGCCAGGTGCAGGCAGAAGATGGAGTCCATGCCGTTGGCCGGCGTGCTCCGGATGATGTAGCTCGGGTCAATGTATTTGAGGCTGAAGTCGACGTTGCGCCCCTTCAGGTAGCTCGAAATCTTCTCCTTCAGGAAAACGCCGATGTCCTTGTGGATTTTGTTGCCGGACTTGTCCAGCTGGGTGTCGCCGTCGTTTTCGAACAGGTTCTGGCCGGCGCCCTCGGCCACGACGATGACCGCGTGCTGCCGCTGCTCCAGGCGGGTTTTGAGCTGAACCAGAAAGCCGTCAGGGCCGTGCAGCTCGAAAGGCGCTTCGGGAACCAGCACGAAATTGACCTCTTTCAGGGCCAGGCTGGCCTGGGCCGCGATAAAACCCGACTCCCGGCCCATGAGCTTGACCATGCCGATGCCGCCGGGCGCTCCCAGGGCTTCGATGTGGGCGCAGCGGATGGCCTCGGTGGCTTTTTCCACGGCTGTGTCGAAGCCAAAGGAGCGGGTCACGAAGTT
>CAYOUR010000381.1:0-2109 GCA_964407145.1 uncultured Lentisphaeraceae bacterium
CCGCAGACGTTTCGCCGGCCCGGACCGACAAGAGGTCAGAAACCAATCGGGGCATAGGTCAGAGTCCGGCCGCCGGTGATGCCGGAAGCGCGCCATTCGCTTTTGTCGGCAGCCGTGGCATGGCCATCATAGAAGGCGGCGTTGGCCCGGCCGCCATGCCGGCAATGCGCCGTGCGCTGCGTGTCGGCCGTCGGCGGCGAAAACCGGTCGATGCAGTACGAGGGGGCCCAGACATTCGCACTGTTGTACGTGACATAGTAAATGCTGTCCCCGAAATAAATGCTGGCCGAGGGGTTGGTGATCTGGCTGAACCGGATGGAGCCGTCTGTTTCATTCGCGCTTGACGTCGTGATCCCGTAGGAATAATTACCGCCGACAAGCGTTTTCTGGTTGGTCGGCGTCAGCATTGAGGCCGGCAGGGCCGACAGCAGCGGCACCGCGCTCGGGCAATGGAACACCTCCATGACGGGAACATAGCCCATGGTCCAGAGGCCGCCGGCCCAGCGCCATTCGGAGTTGGTGATCGTCCAATTGGGACCAGTGGCGTTATAGGGGTAGCGGTACCTCGGCGAGCCCCAGCCGTCGTAGTCATCGGCGTACATGGTCGCGCCCAGGGAACATTGCTTGAGCTGGCTGATACAGCTGATGCCGCGCGCCTTGTCCCGGGCCTTGCTCAGTGCCGGCAGCAGCATCGAGGCCAGAATCGCGATGATCGCAATCACGACCAGGAGCTCTATGAGCGTAAAATTCCTGTTCCCTTCGTCAGTTCCTCCTTCTGCTGCCGCGGGATGCCAGGGAAAACCACACGGCCCGCCGGTGCCGCCGCCAGTCGGCGCCGGGCGGATGCGCCCGGCCGGGCAAGCCCCATCAATACGCTTTGACCAGGACGTTGTTCTTGTCATACACCCAGACCTGCCCGGTATAGGTCAGACCCTGGGCCTTGTATTCGGCTATATGCTTTTCGGCGACGGCGGACGGACTGGTGAGCGCGCCGGCATGGCCGTCGAGATAGCCATAATTCCCGGAACCGCCATGCACGCCGACCGAAAAGCTGAAAGCGGTGCTGGAGGTGAGGTAGACGTACGACGTCTGGTAGCAATTGTTGTGGAAATGGCCGCCGGTGCCTTTGTAGCTGTCACCCAGAAGAATGAAATCCCCCGGCTGCCGAACTTTCTTGGCAATCAGAAAGGCATCCGCATAAAGGGGGTTGCGGGAGCTTTTCAGACTGATGTAGATGCCGGGCGGGGCATGGCCAGTGGCCATTCTGGCGCCCAGCGTGCAGTACTTGCATTTGAACTTGAAGGTGTCCCGGCCCGGGCACATCGCCTCATCCGGCGCCGTCCGGCTCGACATGTAGCCGCCTTCGGCCAGATGGTCGATCCAGGCGGAGCTGTTGGCTATCTGAATGCCTATCACGTCCTCATAGTCGGCAGAGTACATGGCATGCGAAAAGACCGACTGCCGAATGTTGTTGGTGCATGTGATCGAACGCGCCTTTTCCCGCGCCTTGCTCAGAGCCGGCAACAGCATCGCCGCCAAAATCGCAATGATCGCGATGACCACCAACAACTCAATCAGGGTGAACCGTTGCTTCCTAGACATGGCATGCCTCGTTGCATAACGTGCTGATTCATCAGGAATTCAACCAACCCTCATCAAAACCTATATCTGTCATGTTACCATGAATATAACAATAATACAAATGAGTATAACAATAAAACAGCTGGAGCCCAGTCCCAAAGAATCAGAACGCGACTTGGTACCCGGTCACCGATTGATAATGACGGTCAAAGTGCGAGATGCAGTGGCAAATGCTTGATTTCAGCCTGCCGTACGTAGTCCAGCCTCATTTGCCGGGCATCCCGCAAGGACGGCGGAACCGTGCCATTGATAACAGGGCTTTTGGATACGGGCAAGGCATTAGCCAACAAAACCCCAAGCCCTCCTCGCGCACGCGCGACAAATATGGATGGTGGCCCCCTCTTGGGTGGGTGGGCTTGATTTCTAGAAGCCACGCGAAAAAATACCTCCGGACAGGCCATTTTTCCAACGCCTTTTGCCGAATCATCGTCATTTTGTGCTTTGGCGGGAATTCAGACGCCGGCAGGC
>CAYOUR010000382.1:0-2083 GCA_964407145.1 uncultured Lentisphaeraceae bacterium
CGGCATCATCGACAAGCGCAACTCCGGCGCCGGCGCCCTCGAGTACGGCATCGACATCTTCCAGCTGGCCGGCGCCGACCGGAATACCGCCGTCCAGGAAGTCTGGAAAAAGATCATGGCGACGCCGGCCCTGCAGAAAAAACTGATGGCCGCGGCCATCAAGGGCACCACCTACATGAATGCGGCGCTGACGTATTTCCCCGGCGACGGCCTGTCCAGCCACTTCACCTCGCCGGGCGGCATCCCCATGACCGCCTACCGCTACAACATGGTCGGAGACCTCCTGACCTGCTCCGTCGTCGAGGGCGAAACCGTCGAACTGCCGGAGAAAGTCGCCCGGCACATCAGCGACGTGACGGACAAGACCTGGCCGGAGACGTTCTGGACTCCGCGGGACATGACCTCCTTCGAATACATGTCGAAAATCGGCCCCAATCATGACGCCAACAGCTTTGGCCTGATCGGGGCGGACATGATCACCCTCAATGCCATGCTTCGCATCCCGGTCGACATGCACAACATCCCGGCCGTGGACCTCTTCCGCCCCACCCTCTGGGACCGCTTCGGCGGAGACGACTATCGCGCCTGCGCGTTCCTGGGGCCGGTGTACTGAGGCACAGGCAGCCTGGCGGACTGGGCGCGGAAAGTCACCCGCCGGCGCGGTCACTGCGCGCCGGCCGCCAGCACGCCTTGAGGGTCGTGCGCCGAAACAGAGCTGTCAACCAGGGATTGCATCATGCAAAAAAACTATACCATACCCATCATTGACTTCGCCGCGGACTCCTGGCGCCAGACGGTTGTCGACCGGGAGAGCGGACTGTACCTCGGCCATCCGACCACCGTCCTGCTCGACGACCAGAAAACCATCGTCACCGTCTACCCGAAGAATCACGGTTTCGGCCAGATCGTGCTGAAGAAGAGCCCGGATGGCGGCCTGACCTGGTCCGACCGCCTGCCCGTGCCGGAAAGCTGGAGCACGTCCCTGGAGACGCCGATCCTCTACAAGATGTACGACCGCTCCGGCAAGCGCCGGCTGGTCATGTTTTCCAGCCTGTATCCGATCCGCCAGTCCGTCTCGGAGGACGATGGCGACACCTGGTCCGACCTGGCGCCGGTCGGCGACTACGGCGGCATCGTCGCCATGGGCGACATCGCCGCCACCGGCCCCGGGGAATATTTCGCGCTGTTCCATGACGACGGCCGGTTTCTGGGCCGGAACATCAACCGCCGCAGCATCGTCTACCAGTCCGGCGACGGCGCCGAACGCCGGACCAGGGTGCAGACACAGTACACGCCGGACCAGGGCCAGACCTGGGGCCCGGCCGAAGACCTGCGCCTGCAGCCCGGCGACCGCGAACGACGCGACTGGAAGCCGATCTACACCGCCTGCCGCGGCGACAGCCAGACCAACTTCCACCTGTACCAGGTCTGGACCCGCGACGGCGGCCTGACCTGGAGCCAGACGCCGAAATCCATCTGCACCCACCCGGTCGCCAATCTCTGCGAACCGGCCATCGTCAAATCGCCCGACGGCCGCGAATTCGCGGTCCTGCTGCGCGAAAACGCCCGCAAGATGAATTCCATGGTCATCTTCAGCCCCGACCAGGGACAGACCTGGACCGAACCGGTGGAGATGCAGGGCGCCCTCACCGGCGACCGCCATTGCGCCCGATACCTCAAGGACGGGCGGCTCTTCATCAGCTTCCGCGACACCTGCCTCGACAGCCCGACCCGCGGTGACTGGTGCGCCTGGCTCGGGACCTACGACGACATCAAGCAGGGACGCGAGGGCCAATACCGTATCCGCATCATGAAAAACCACCTGGGCATGGACTGCGCCTACCCCGGCGTCGAGGTCCTGCCGGACGGCACGGTCGTGACCACCACCTACGGCCACTGGACTCCCGGCGAGGAACCGTACATCGTCTCGGTCCGCCTCCGGCCCGAAGACCTGCCGGCGACCTAAAGACGGCCAGAAAATGGCCCCTGGCGGAAATCCTGCGCCGGGAGCCCATGACTACAGGTTTTGGTAATGTGCGAAATCTTGTGATGAACATTTGTGAACTTTCAGACTGCCGGATGT
>CAYOUR010000383.1:0-2072 GCA_964407145.1 uncultured Lentisphaeraceae bacterium
CGTCCATCACCACATGTCGCCCATTGACCATAATGATCAATCGGTGACCGGTTACAATTCCAATGCCAAAGTGTGCTCCCCGCGCTAGCGGCCAGGCGTTCCGGCAATATATTATTCGCCTGCCTGGTTGGATTCTCGGCGCGCGACTTCCGTTCTGGTTGGAAAACAGGCTGCCCACCAGCTGCCCGCAACGCCTCTCCCACAGCATCATTTTATGCGCATCACCCTGGTTTTCCCGCCTCGGACAGGACCGACCTACATGCCCCTGAGCCTTGCCTGCCTGGCCGCCGTGGCCAACAGCAAGAAAGTCGCCCTTGATGTCTTCGACGCCAACTTGGAGCTTTGGCATCATCTCTGTGATTCCGACCTTCGCCTTGGCGCCATGCGCGCATTCAGCCACAGCCAGCTGGACGTTTTCCTGAACCCGAAAGTCTACTCTGCCAGGTGGACGGCCGCCATGCCCGACGCGCGACGCCGAATCGACCTTTTGGAGCAGCAGGCCCGCCATTACCTGGCCGGCCACGGCCTGGCCGATGACCTGCGCGGACTGCTGTCCCGGCAAAGTGCCCGAAGCGGCCGGGCCACTCCCGAAATTACGGCCCTGTCGGTGATGTACCTGGACCAGCTGCCCTTCGCCTTGGCGCTGGCCAAGTATCTCGGCGACCTCCGCGCCGGTGGCCGCATTGTCCTCGGCGGCGCCGCCATGAGCGCGTTGTCGCCCGAGGAATTGCTGGCAGCGGCGCCTTTTATCGACGCCGTCCTGACCGGCGAGGGCGAAATACCCTTTGCCGCCCTGCTCGATGGCCTGCCTCCGGACCAGATTCCCGGCAGCTATTGCCGCAGGCGGGGCGCCATTGAGTTTTCCGGCCGGGGCCGCGTTTTGGACCACCTCGGCCTGCTGGCCATGCCCGACTTCACCGCGCTGGCCACGGACGGTTACTTCAATCCCGTTCCCGTCATGCCCATCTATGGTTCGCGCGGCTGCAAGTGGCGCCGGTGCCGGTTTTGCGCACACAACAACTCCTTTGGCCAACATCGCGAGCGCCCGGCCAGGACGGTCGCGCTGGAGATGCAGGAACGCCGCCGCCAATACGGCTGCCGCCATTTCTACATGGTTGACCAGTACGTCGACCCGGTCTCCCTGGAAGAGCTCAGCGACGCCATTCTGGAACTTGGCCTTGATTGCCGTTTTCAGGTCATGGCCAGGACGGTCGGCGCCTACACCCCAGCCCTGCTCAACAAAGCCGCCAAGGCCGGATGCTGCTGGATCAGCTGGGGCATGGAAAGCGGCTCGCGAAAACTCCTTGATGTGATGAACAAAGGCACGGCGCCGGGGCCTTCCCTGGAGGTGATCAGAACGGCCGCCGCCGAAGGCATCTCCAACTTGCTGATGATGATCTTCGGCGCCCCCGGCACGGATGCGACATGCCTGGATGAGACCGGCGCGTTCCTCGAACAGGCCTGGCCCTACATCGACAGCATGACCGCCAGCGCCTTTGTCCTGTTTGAACAGACTGAATTCGGCCGTCATCCTGGCCGCTATGGCCTGGAAATAATCGGCCGCCACCCCATGCTCGAGCTCGACGGCAAGGTGATTCACGACCAAAAGCTGCGCTTCCGCCGGAAAGGCGAAACCGGCGCCGGCGAATCGCCCTTGGCCATGGCCGAAATTGACGCCTGGGAACGCCGGCGGGCCTGGCTGCCGCCATTGCCGTTCCACAGCCAGCTCTGCTGCGAGCATTATCTCCTCTTCGCCGATGCCGCCCAGGCCAATCTGCGTCCGGGAAACAACCCGCGCTGCGCCTGATGGCCGGCGCCGGGCTACATGGTCTGCCCGGCCAGCCCGCGGCAGAATGCCCGCCGACGCAACACACGCCTGTTGACGCCCCTGGCGCGACACCCGGCATTCGACGCGGCTACAGGCGTAACATTATTGTAACCGGTCACCGATTGAGAATTAGGTAATGTGCGAAATGCGGTGGCAAACGCTTTATTTCAGGCTGCCGTAGGTCGTACAGCCTTCAGGCTGCCGGGCATCGTGCCAGGACGACGACACCAGGCCATGGCGCAAT
>CAYOUR010000384.1:0-2029 GCA_964407145.1 uncultured Lentisphaeraceae bacterium
CATGTCATCTTCAAGCACAAGGCCCGGGAGAAGAAGCTGGACTTCGCCGTGCGGTGCCCGGAGCCGTTGCCGGACATCTATCTGGACAATCTTCGCCTCCGGCAGGTGATGCTGAACCTGGTCGGCAATGCGATCAAGTTCACGCCGACGGGCCGGGTCGAAATCGAGGTGGCCTTTGCCGGTTCGGCGCCTGTGGGCGAGGACGGCGAGGACGGCGTCCTGACCATCAGCGTCCGTGATACCGGCATTGGCATTGACCCGGCGCACCTGCAGAAGATCTTTGATCCCTTTGTGCAGGAGGACGATGCCCGCGGCAACCGCGCCTACGACGGCTCCGGCCTCGGGCTGGCCATCTGCAAACGGCTGGTCGACCGGATGGGCGGCGCCATGGAGGTCGACAGCGAGGTCGGCGTCGGCAGCTGCTTCCGGGTGACCGTGCGGAATCTGCATTATGAGCCATCGGCCCCGGCCGCGACGCCGGTTCAGGAATCAGCCGAAACCGGCCAGCCGCCAGCCGACCTCCGGGTGCTGGTGGTGGACGATGTGGCCATGAACCTCCGGGTCATGGAGTCCATGTTGAAAAAGCTGGGCGTGGACGCCGTCTGCGCCGGGTCCGGCCCCGAAGCCCTGGAAAAACTGCATGGCCAGGTTTTTGACATTGTCTTCACGGACATGTGGATGTCAGGCATGAATGGCGAGGAACTGGTCCGCAACATCCGCCGTCTGCCCGGCGGCAAGGCGACGCGCATCTATGCCGTCACCGCGGACATTGAGGCGGTGGACAATTTCGACCTGCGGCTGTTCGACGGCATCCTGCATAAGCCGCTGGTGATGGAGCGGCTGCGCAAGCTGCTCTGAAGCGTTCCACGGCTGGTCAGGTCTTGCTGGTGGCGCGGTAACCGGAGGCGTGGTGTTGCCGTGGCGTCCGCGCCTCCCCCGGCGGTCCGGTCATCGCGAAAACAGAGAAGAACCACCGATGGACACCGACGAACACGGATGTTGCCTCGAGGCCGTCCGAAAAGTCCAACTGCGGCATCAGCAACCTTTGTGGTTATGACTGCGGAGCGGTAAAGGCCTGCGAAAGACCATTCAAATTCAAGCCACTGTGGAAAAGGCAACGCCTCATCTACAGGCGCCCTGCAGGGGCGCAGCAAAAAAAGCCCGGGGCAAGCGGCCGTCGGTCGTGCAGCCCTGGGTGCAGCCGGTTATTTTGAAATGGCGCCCCGCAGGGGGACACATAAGTCCAAGTGGCCGGAAAGGCCGGCCGGACTCTGGCCAATCCCAAGACAACCTGAAGGGCCGTGACGCCATTGCCTATTATGAAGTAATTTTTTGTTAATGTGCAAAATGTGGTGATGGAAGAAGGCGTTTGACAGGCGGTATCTGCATATTTACTTTTAACAGACTACCAACCCGGCAATTGGAAAAACGGAAAGACGATATCGCCGCCAGAACGGAAGCAGCCCGAAGGGCTGGACAAACATAACCCCGGGTGACCGAAGCCCGAAGGGCGAGGGAACCCGGGGGTGGCGAATCCCCCCGATCGCGCCCGGAGGGCGCCACTTGGAAGCAAGAAATCTCCGTTGAAAGTGCGCGGCAACCTTCATCACCACATAGGGCACATGAGCCAAATATCTGCTCCTATCACAGGATTTCGCACATTGCCAAACCTTGTTTTTCGGATGGCCTCTGTCTATAAAGTCAAATGGCCACAGTTCAGTCTTCAGCGGCGTTTATCTGTGGATGGAAATGCGGAAACAAGAAAAGCGCCGCCAGGCAGGAAGCCGGGCGGCGCTTTTTCAATCATGGTGTGTCAGAATGTGCTTTTGCTTACGGGATGGTGACGAAGTAGGTGGATTCGCCGGCGGCCAGGTTCAGTGGGGTCAGGGATTCGACGTGGCCGTCCAGGAACAGGTAGTTGGCAGTCGTGCCATGGCGCCAGCGCTCCCAGCGGGCCCAGGGGTTGTAGCCGCTGGAGACGACTTTGCCGTCGCCCGCCCAGGCGAATTGCGCGGTCGGGGTGACGCTG
>CAYOUR010000385.1:0-699 GCA_964407145.1 uncultured Lentisphaeraceae bacterium
CCTGAAATCCAGCGCGTACCACCGCATTTCGCACGTTGACCGTCATTCTCAATGGGTGACCGGTTACTTCGCCGCCGTGATTTTTCCGGGCGGCGTGTTTACAAACGGCTTTGACTTGTTACATTACCTTGCAGTCGTATCCATTATATTGCGGCGCGGTTCAAGGCGTCAGGGTGTCATTATTCAGGCAAAGGAGATTTCGGATGGCGAAGGTCAAAGTTGGTTTTATCGGTTGCGGGGGCATCGCGCAGTATCATTTCGGCCATTTTGAGCGGATGCGGGACAAAGCCGAGATCGTGGCGGCCTGCGACCTGCGGGAAGAGCGCGCCCGGGCCACGGCCGACCGGTTTGGCTCCCGTCCGTATCTTGACTACAAGGAGATGTTCGCGCAGGAGAAGCTGGATGCGGTCTATGTCTGTGTGGAGCCGGGCGCGCATGACGGGATGGAATTCATCGCCATTGAGAAGGGCATCAATCTGTTTGTGCAGAAGCCGATGACCCTGGACATGAAGTACGCGAAGAAGGTCTTGGCCGGCATCAAGAAGCAGAAGCTGATTTCCGCGGTTTGCCTGCAGTGCCGTTATTCTGATTCCCTGGACGTGGCGAAGCGGTGGGTGGCCGGCCGTCCGATCGGCATGGTCAGCTGCCATCGTCTGGGCGGTCTGCCGAAAGTGTGGTGGTGGCGGGTCAAGGAGCAGT
>CAYOUR010000385.1:726-2028 GCA_964407145.1 uncultured Lentisphaeraceae bacterium
CCGGCGGGCAGGCCGTGGAGCAGACCATTCATGACTTTGACCTGTGCCGGTACATTTTCGGTGAAGTCGCCCAGGTGCAGTCGGCCTGCCGTCGCGGTGTCGTCACGGACGTGGAGAACTACAACGTCGAGGATGCGTCCTCGACCATCCTCACGTTCAAGAACGGCATTATCGGCACCTTCAACACGGGTTGCTTCGGTCCGGGCGCGCATGACATCACGGCGTACGCCCCCAACGGCAAGATGACCTATGGCATCGGCGGCAGCTACACCATCACCGAGCCTACCATGACGATCACCGGCAAAGCCGGCAATGACTATGGCCAGGAATGCGACGAGACCTTCATTGACGCTGTCCGGGGCGAAATTCCGGCCGATGAAATCCTCTCCCCGTATTCGGATGCCATCAAGTCGCTGGCCCTGGTGTTCGCCATCAACAAGTCCATGGATAATGGCGGCATGCCGGTGAAGCCGGAATTGTGAGGTGAACCGAGCATTGGCCCTGGCCGGGCCGGCGAACCGCCGCGTCGTGGTCAGGGCAATGGCCGCGGAATCGCCATCAGCCGTCGGCCTGGGCGGCCCGGCGGAAAGCGCTGGCCGGCGGGTGGGGGCAGGCAAGGAGGACTGGTCATGTCATTTTTGAAATTGGCCGCAGAGCGGTATTCGGTCCGTAAATTCTCTTCGCGTCCAGTGGAATCAGCGAAGCTGGACGACGTGCTGCAGGCCGGCCGGCTGGCGCCGACGGCCTGTAACAAGCAGCCGCAGCGGATTTTTGTGTTGCAGTCCGAATCAGCCCGGGCGGCCGTGCGTCGAAGCACGGAATGCCATTTTTCGGCGCCGGTCGTGCTGATGATCTGCTGTGACGTGGCCCATTCCTGGCAGAGCCCATTCACCGGCCGGACCAGCGGCGAGGTCGATGCCGCGATAGTGACGACGCACATGATGCTGGCGGCGGCCGATTTGGGTTTGGGCACGACCTGGGTCGGTTATTTCCGGCCGGAGCCGCTGGTCGAGTTCTGCCGGCTTCCGGATGGTATCGTGCCGGTGGCGCTGCTGCCGATCGGCTACCCGGCCGAAGAGGCGACGCCGGGCCCCATGCATGACTGCCGCGAGCCGCTCAATGCGACCGTGAAGTACGTGTGAGACGCGGCGCCGGTGAGCCTTTCGTCTCCGGCGCCCTTTTTCGCCGTTCCATCGGTTGCATACGCTCGATGTTCTTCGCGTAAGCGTAACTCAGGCCGGAAACATGGGACCTATGGGACGGTGGAATAGGACGTATGGGACGTATGGGACGTATGGGACG
>CAYOUR010000386.1:0-2010 GCA_964407145.1 uncultured Lentisphaeraceae bacterium
TCGCGTGGCTTCTAGAAATCAAGCCCACCCACCCAAGAGGGGGCCACCATCCAAAATTTGTCGCGCGCGCGTGAGGTAGGCGGGCTTGCGTACGTTACCACCGCGGAGGCCCGCCATCCGAAAAATTAGTCGGGCGCGCGTGAGGTAGGGCTGCGCGGTCCGACGGGTCAGGAGCATGTACGCATCCAAAAATTAGTCGCGCGCGCGTGAGGTAGGGTCCGCCGCGCGGCAGACTCCATCCGGCCCATCCATCCAAAAATTAGTCGCGCTCGTGAGGTGGGGCTTGGGGTTTTGCTGGCTGATGCCTTGACCGTTTTCCCAAGCTCTGTTATCAATCGGTGACCGATGGCAAGACCATCGTCCGTCCCCGCCGCCTTGGCATTGGCCCATGACAGCGACTACATTAAGGCAATTGCCGCTCCGTTGGGTGGGGTAGTCGGCGAATGCCCGGGACGCAGTCAGCGTCGTTGCGGGCGGCAGAAAGGAAGGTTGAAATGACTGACAGCCCGCCTCGACGGTGTCTTCATCGCCAGCTTCTGACCGGATTATGGCCGCGGCCGGCGCTAGTTGCTTTGGTGTGCTTCGCATGGGGGCAGGAAGCTGCCGCCGTTGACGTCGCGCCGCCGGCTCGGACCGAAGCCTTAGCCGCCGCGAGGCATGTTCCCCTGCCGGAGCTGGATGACGAGATTTCTCTGGAAGATTGCTTGAAATATGCCGTTTTGAACAATCATGGTCTGCGGGCCGCACATCATCGCTGGCAGGCCGCCATGGCCATGCTCCCCCAGGCGAGGAGCCTGCCAGACCCAAGGCTTTCGTACAGTTACTATGTCCAGGAAGTCGAGACGCGCGTCGGCCCGCAACGGCAGAGCCTTGCCTTGACCCAGATGTTCCCCTGGTTCGGCAAAGTGCGACTCCAGGGCGACGCGGCGGCCAAGGCGGCGGAGGCCGCGTGGTTGGAATTCCAGGCGCAGAAGCTGGAACTCGCCTACCGGGTCAGCGGATTGTATCACGACCTCTGTCTCCTGCAGGAAACCATCGATGTTAACCAGAGCAGCTTCGATCTGCTCAGGAGTCTGGAGGCCGTGGCCCGGGAACGCTACCGCACCGGCGAAGCACTGACCGCCGTGATGCAGGTCCAAGTCGAGCTGGGCAAACTCGAAGACCGCCTTCGGTCGCTGCGAGAACTTAGGGCGCCCATGGTTGCCAGGCTGAACGCGGCGCTGAGCCGAGAGCCTGACGCCGCCTTGCCCTGGCCATTGCCGCCGCCAAAAGAAATGCCGGAGCTGGACCCGAATGCCTTGCTTGGCCAGATGCGCGACGGCAACCCGAATCTGGCCAGGCTGGAGGCGATGTCGGAAAAGGAACGCCTCGCCGCCGAGCTGGCGCGCAAAAACGGCTTCCCGGACATCACGCTCGGCGTGAGCTTCATCGACACCCGCGACGCCGAAATGCCGGCCGACGACAGCGGCAAGGACCCGGTCATGGCGACAGTCTCAATCAATCTGCCGATCTGGCGAGGCAAGTACCGGGCCCAATGGCGTGAAGCCAAGTCGCGTGAAGCCGCGTTGCAGGAGGAGATGAAGAACCGGACGAATACCCTCGCGGCCGACCTGAAACTGGCGCTTTACTATTACGAGGACGCAGGGCGCCAGGTTGGTCTCTACCGGGATACGCTCCTGCCCAAGGCGGAGCAGTCCCTCGGCGTGGCCCGTCAGGCGTTCCAGGCCGGCAAGGCCGATTTTCTGGCCGTCGTCGACGCCCAACGCACCCTGCTGGAATTCCGGCTCGCGGGGGCCAAGGCGCGCACCGAACAGGGCAAGCGCCTCGCTGAGATAAATATGCTGGCCGGAATCGGCGCACGGCCGCCGGAACCGGAACCATCGCCGGAATAGGAACACTAAATATTGGGTAATGTGCAAAGTATTGTGATGAACACTTGGTTCATGTGCAAAATGTGGTGATGAAGAAGGCGCTTGACAAGCGGGACCTGCATATTTACTTTTAACAGAC
>CAYOUR010000387.1:0-2005 GCA_964407145.1 uncultured Lentisphaeraceae bacterium
CGCGTACCACCGCATTTCGCACGTTGACCGTCATTATCAATCGGTGACCGGTTACTGGGTCATCAGGAATCCCCACAGTCCAAGGACGTCCCCACGAGTCCCTGGCGCCAAGGGGCATTCCCCATCGTCCCCAACGTCCCTTCCGGTCCAATCGATGGGGTCATGCCTTCTGCGTCGTGAGTCCTCGCCCCAGCGCCGCACCAACCGGCCCCCTGCGCCAACGACCAACCCCTCCCGGCGTCAATCCCGCCAGAAGTCCTGGTCCAACTGCTGCATTTTCCGGTTCAGTACGGCCATGGCCTGGTCGTTGACGGCGCCAAGGGTGATCGCATCGAACATCAGCGCGGCCTGGTCCCGGCAGATGGCATCATGGCCGGGGAAGTATTCCCGACGCAGGAAATAAACAAACGCGACCAGGCGCCGGTCGCCATAGGCGGCGGGGAATTCGCCGGGAATCTGCTCGACGGCGACAGACCGGTTGCTCCGGACCGACCGGATGATGTCATCGCAGGTGTTCGCCGACGCGAAGACAATCGAACAATTCAGCCCGAGCGACTCGCAACCGTGGGCGTCATTGTTGCCGACCACCGGCACCGGCCGGCCGGCGCGGCAGCAGACGTCATGCCAAAAACTGACCGACAGCTGATTCATCTCACGATGAATCTCAGCGGTGTTGCCCAGGCCGAGCAGCTCCAAAGCGTCGAAATTCAGCTTTCGTCCCAGATGCTCCAGAACCGGCGTGGGCAGGAAGAAGCGTTCCTGGGGCTTCCAGTAAGGATGACAAAGCACGGACAAACCGCCGACGTCGTTGATCTTTTGCAGCAGATAGTCGCTCGACGCGATCAGCTGGCGCACCCGCTCGTCGCCGCCGGGAGGCAAAGCCGCCAAAAACGGCGCCAGCTCCGACGCAAACTGGTCCGGGTGCGCCTGCAAAAATTCCGACACGCCTTCCCGACCGCCGAAATTGAGGAAATGCAGATTATGGAGGTCATGCAGATGGACTTCCTCGCCCGGGTAGGCGCGCAGTCGGCCGCCGCATTGGTCCGCAAACGCCATGGCCAGACGCGACGGCGCGATCTGCTTATGGTCGCTGATGCTGATGAAATCCATGCCCTGGGCGCAATTGGCCGCGGCGAAGTACTCCGGAGAAGCGTGGTCGTGGTTGCATCCGGAAAAGCAGCTGTGCAGATGCATGTCGCCGCGGAAAGGGCGCAGGGCGAAGAGATCATCGGCCAGCGAGTAGAGGTGGAAGACCGCGACCGGCTTGCCATCGCGCAGGATGCGGATGGCGTGCTCGCCTTCGCCGCGAAACATCATCTTGACGCGCAACGTGCCGGTATCGGGGTCAAGGTCGCCCGCCAGGGCCGAAAAGGACGGCCGTTGCAGATCATAGCCATTGCCCATGGTGATACCGGGCAGCCGTCCGTCCAGCAGCAGGCCATCCGCGGCAATCGCGTCGATGCCCAAGGTGCCTTTCTGCCTGCGGAAGTCAGAATGCGGAAACAGCCCGCGAATCGAAATGACACTGGCCTGGTCGGCCGGAACAACCCGTGGAAACAGATGATAAAGAGGAGGCATGGGTAAATCCTGGTTGAGGGGGAATGAGACCTGACGACAGCCAAGCGCCCCGGGCAGGCCGCCTGCCTTGTCCAGGGAACATTTCATTAATGTGTGCCACGGCCGCTGATTTGCAATCCGGTCAAGCCGTGATTCCCTCCGGCCGCGTCGCCGGTCACCCATTGAACGTTGCGCCATGGCCTGGTGTCGTCGTCCTGGCACGATGCCCGGCAGCCTGAAGGCTGTACGACCTACGGCAGCCTGAAGGCTGGACTACCTACGGCAGCCTGAAGGCTGGACGACCTACGGCAGCCTGAAGCCTGGACGACCTACGGCAGCCTGAAGCCTGGACGACCTACGGCAGCCTGTAATCAAGCGCCTGTCACCACAGTTCGCACGTTGACCGTCATGATCAACGGGTGACCGATTACGGCTGGAAAGGGCGTCC
>CAYOUR010000388.1:0-1996 GCA_964407145.1 uncultured Lentisphaeraceae bacterium
CGTCAATGGTTGCAGGACGAAGCGTCGACCGCACGGAAGGCATCCGGGCCCGGCTCGGCCTTGGCGCCCCTGATCGCCGTCAGGCCCCTGTTGCGGTTGGATGGCGGCCGGCAAGAATGGCGGCCGACAGCGGCGGTGTGGTTGCGCCTGGACTGCGAGAAGCTCGCATCGGAGGAGTGGCCCTGGGTGCTGGAGGCGGCGTTGTTGACTGGCCAGGCGGCACCCGGGATCACGCCTTCCAAAAAATTGTCGAAAAGCTCCTCGGACGATGCACCTGCCCACCGTCTGGCCGCGGCGCTGCTGGCTGGACGGCTGGGCGCCGAGGTGGAGGCGTTGAGCGCGGTCGCGCGGCAATCGGACTGGGCGCGGGAGAACGCGGCGGGCTGGTATTGGCTGGCCAGGTCCGGGCGCATCCTGGAACAGCAGTCAGCCGGCGACCTGGGGGCATGGCGTGACCGCCTGCTGGCGGTTCTGCTGAGCCGCCAGCGTGGTGACGGTCTCTGGGAGGAAAAGGACGGCTCCGTGTCAGGGAGAGTCTGGGCCAGTGCTCTGGCGTTGCAGGCCATGATCCTGTGCCTGGCCTGACGCGCCGGCCGCGTCTCCGGCTCAGGCAGTTGCCGTCCTCGGGGCGCCGGTGAATAACCAGGTCTTGAGCATGGGCAGTCCCTCGGCCAGGCTTGATTCGGCGTTTTCGGTCAGCCCTTGTCCGGGGACGATGCCGAACAAGGTCGGGCCGCTGCCGGACACGTGCACGGCCTGGCAGCCCAGGTCAAGCATGCGCTGCCGGAGAATCCGCAGCAGGGGAAATTTGTCCAGCAGGCAGTATTCCAGGTCATTGTGAGTCAGCCTGGCAACGGCTTGCCGGTCGGCGGCGGCGAGGGCGGCGAGCAAGTCGTCGACCCTGGGCGCCGGCGTTCTTGACGCCGTCTGCCAGTGACCGTAGGCCCAGGCCGCCGAGACTGGGAACATCGGCGCGGCCAGCAGGATTGACGGCGGCGCCGGAACGGCGACTGGCGCGAGCACTTCGCCGATTCCCGTGGCCAGGGACGGGACCGGCTGCAGAAAAAAGGGCACGTCCGCCCCAAGCTGTACTGCCATGGCAGCCAAATCCTGGTCGGACATGGCCGGCGCCAGCTGACGCCTCATTTCAAGCAGCACGGCGGCCGCGTCGGAACTGCCGCCGCCAAGACCGGCGGCAACTGGAATCCGTTTGCGGATGGAAATCCGCACCTGCGGT
This sequence comes from uncultured Lentisphaeraceae bacterium, assembly GCA_964407145.1. Classification (GTDB taxonomy): domain Bacteria; phylum Verrucomicrobiota; class Lentisphaeria; order Oligosphaerales; family Oligosphaeraceae; genus JAAZKI01. The sequence continues at coordinate 1,238 of CAYOUR010000388.1, forward strand.
TCCAATCCCACTTCCCGGCAGAACAGCTCGGCGGCCCGCCAGCAGAGGTTGCCGGCGTCGACGGGCAGCTCTGGCGCGTCGCAGTCAATGGTTATCCCGGAACCAGCCATGGGGCCTGCTTCGACGACGATGTCGTCAGCCAGTTGCGGCAAGGGCAGGAAGACCGTGCAGAGGTCATGGTAGCCATCCGGGCGCTTTCCAGTGATGGACAGATACAGATTGACTTTGGCAACCGCGCGCATGTTCAGGCAGACTCCTGCTGGTTTTGGCAGCACTCACCACAAAAGCAAAGGGACAACAGGCTGCCCGGCATTCTGCCTGCTTCCCATTGTCCCTGATGGGCATCAGCGAGGAAAGATGGATTATTCGACGGTGATGGCTTCGACCGGGCACGCTTCAACGCAGGCGCCGCAGCTGACGCAGTCTTCTTCGTTGACGATGGCTTTGTCGTTTTCGATCTTGATCGCCTCAACCGGGCACTCGTCTTTGCAGGCACCGCAGCCCACGCATTTTTCCTTATCAACAACAGCGGCCATGATTCACCTCATTTTATAGGTTGCATTCACTTGCGACAACCGAAGCGGAAGAACCTCGCCCCGGAAAATGAAACATAATATAGCCCGTTTGCAGAGGATGACAAGGGGAAAACGGCATCATGGTCCCTTTCATCCGTAACCGGTCACCCACTGAGAATTGTGCCATGGTATGGTGCCGTCGTCCTGGCATGATGCCCGGCCAATGAGGCTGGACGACCTACGG
>CAYOUR010000389.1:0-1975 GCA_964407145.1 uncultured Lentisphaeraceae bacterium
GCGACAGCGTCTCGACCAGCGACGTCGCCTCGGGCGTGACGCCGTCGGCCAGGTGGAATTGTGGTTCCACTCGGAAATAGAGGTTGTCCTCCGAGAAGTTGGTGATGAGCACCTGGGCGGATTCCTGGTCGTTGCGGGCGGCGGTGATTTCCAGTTTCGGCAGCGGTGGGGTGTTGTCGTCGGGAAAGGAGTCGCTGTAGACGCGCTGGAACGGCCGGGGGGTCCAGAGCCGGACCGTGGCGGCGCCGGCGCCGGCTGGGCGGGCGGCGGCGGCCAGGCGGCTGGCGAGCTCGGCGGGCGCCAGGGTGGTGGCGAAGCCCATGGCCGCGACCTCGTCAAACTGGTTCATGGCCTTGCTCCAGGAGGTCAGCTCCTTGCCGCCAAGGGCTGAGCGGCAGAAGTTGATTTTGAAGAAGTCCTGTTGGCGGGGATCGAAGCCGAGAGTCGAGAAGGGGATGACGAGGCTGACCTGCCAATGGTCGTTGGCCGCGGCGGTTGTTGTCTGCCAGTCGCCATTCCAGGAGGCGGCGCCGTTTTTGGCGTCATAGCCGACGCCTTTTGGGTTGAGGATGATCTTGAACACGTCGGCGCCGGATTGGTCACTGCTGGCGATGTTGACCTCGACGGAATCATCGTTCCAGACCATGCCATCGCGTTTGGTTGTGTTGGCGACGAGGCTGTCCGGAGCGGGTTCGAAGCAGGTGAAGGTGCAGTGGAGGGCCTGTTCGGCCAGCAAGACCATGACCTGGGTCGGCTTGCTGGCCGGGCGGTCTTCGCGCCAGTTGCGGAAGGTCACCGTCTGGGGTTGGCGCAGATCAAGAACGTGATTGAACGGCAAGGTCTCGTCGGCGGGGACCGCCGCGTCCGTCGCCGCCGTGGTATCTGCCTTTGCGTCTGTTGTTGCCGGAGCGGTTTTTTTGGCGTTTTGTATCAGTCGCTGGCGGAGGGTCTGCTTGGTGGATTGGCGCGGCAACGGCCCGTAGGCCAGGGTGACCAGGTTGGCATAGAACGGGTGGTTGGTTTCCCGGCTCAGGTTGAAGCAGTAGCTGCAGATGATTCGTCCCTTTCCGAGGACCTTGTCGGCCATGACGATCAATGGCCAATCTGGGTTTTCGTTGGCAACGGCGACGGCTTGGAAGGATTTTTCCGGCAGCCGGCCGAAGTGGCGGACGGCAGTCAGGGTCATGGGCTGCAGGGGAGGGGTGTCGAGCAGGGGGCCGTCATAGCCGGGCGCCCTGGTGCCGTGCATGACCAGGTCCTTGCCTTTTCCCGGGTCGAGGTAGAAGTTCATGTTGGGAATCGTGATGTTCCATTCTTTGAAGAATCCGGTCATGACGGCGGGGAATGTCATGATGTTTTCGGCGGACAGCAGTCCCCAGAACAGGATGCCGCCGCGGGACAGGCAGTTCGTCAGCGACTTGCCGACGGCCGGATGGGTGAAAAGGGCTTGATGGGCGACAGAGGGGAAGAAGTCGCCGATGACGACCAGCCGGGAGTTGTCGATGCTTTCGCAGAGGCGCAGGAGCCATTGTTCGGGCGGCTGCTGCACTTGTTCGGCGGTGAAGGTGCGGATTTGCAGGGGGAAGGACTCCCAGGTCTGCAGGCCGGTGCTGCCCAGGACGGTGAGCTGGTCTTCGGCGCGAAGGGCGGCGGCGAAGACGAGAATGGCAAGGAGGGTGATCAGTGATTTCATGAAAGGATCGTGGTGGGTGGAATGAGGAAGGGCGGCGGTGGTGGCGGAACGGTTGCACCGGCTGCACCATGCCTTGCACCGGCATGATGAAAAAGGGGCGGGCCCCATGGCCGCGCATTGATTTCCGGACGTGCAGGGAAAATAGCTTTCCGCAGGGCAATTTCAAGCGGCACCATGGTGTATCGCGGGAAAATTGGTCTTCGGTCACCGATTGCGTTTTGTCGTAGCCGGTCACCCATTGAGAATGACGGTCAAAGTGCGAAATGCGGTGGTACGCGCTTG
>CAYOUR010000390.1:0-1960 GCA_964407145.1 uncultured Lentisphaeraceae bacterium
TAGTACAGGCTTTAGCCTGCCGCATGTAGTACAGGCTTCAGCCTGCCGCATGTAGTACAGGCTTCAGGCTGGAAACGAGACGCTTCCGATTGGCGACTACAAGTGCTTATCACAAAACTTCGCACATGGACCAAATTTTTGGTGTAGTTTTGTGTGGTTGTCAGGGCGACTGTTTTTTTCGGTCCTGGAGCGCCGAGAGTATCACGGGGCGTGTTCAGCTGAAATCGAGGAACGGATTGGCTTTTCGGGCCAGCTTGCCGGCCAGGTGCAGGTCGCTGATGTATCGGATGCGGTATTGCCGGCGGTGCTGCAGGATGCGTTTGACCGTGACCGGCCCGAAGCCCGGGACGCGCAGCAGCTGTTCGCGGTCGGCGCTGTTGATGCGGACCGGGAAGAATTGCGGGTTGCGGCTGGCCCAGACTTCTTTCGGGTCCAGGCGCAGGTCGAGGTTTCCGTCGGCGGCGAATGGGATTTCAGTCGGCTGGAAGCGGTATTGGCGGATCAGGAAGTCGGCCTGGTAGAGGCGATGTTCCCGGGTCAGGCGGTCTTCCGCGGTCAGGGTGAACGACTCTTCGCCCGGCAGCCGCGGATTGTCCGCGCTGCTTTGATATGCGGAGAAATAGGCTCGTTGGAAGTGGAGGCGGTTGTAGATACCGTCGAGGTAGCGGATGATTTCGGCGTCGGTTTCATCGGCGGCGCCGACGATGAACTGGGTGGTGCACTTCACCTTGGCGTGCTCGGCGCCGGGCGCGGTTGCCGCGGCCATGAGTTTCAACGGCGCAATGATGTCCCGCAGGTAGTCCTTGTAGCGCGACAGCTTGGCGAAATGGCTTTGGCCTGGCGTTTCGATGTTGAGTGAGACGGCCGAGGCCAGCTGCAGGGCGCGGCTGATGGCGGCCGGGGAGGCTCCCGGGATGATCTTCAGGTGGATGTAGCCGCGGTAGCGGTAGCGGCAACGCAGGATTTCGGCCGTGTCGACCAGCATCTGCATGGTCCGGTCGGGGGTGCCGGTGATGGCTGAGCTGAGGAACAGCCCCAGCAGGTGATGGCGCCGGTCATATTCCAGGAAGGCGCGTGCCACTTCGTCGGGAGTCAGGGTGCAACGGCGGGCGGTGTTGCCGTCATGGCGCAGGGGGCAGTACCGGCAGTCACTGGAACAGAGGTTGGAGATCAGCGTCTTGAGCATGATTCCATAGCCGCCGCTGGCCAGGGGCACCGGATACAGCCACTGGCCGTCCAGACCGCGCCGGCGCCGGTCGCGGTCGGAGGTGCCGCAGGCGCAGGCCAGGTCGTACTTGGAATCGTCGGCCAGGATGCTGAGTTTTTCCAGGATGTCAGGCATGGCGTGACCCCGGTGGGCTGAGCCCGGCGTTGGCCGGCTGGCGGGGCCGGGCCGCATTTCGGTCGGAGTGTTTTTGGGGCGGCCCGGTCGGTTCAGGACAGCAGTTCCAGTCCGAGGCCGGCCAGGGCGGCGGCGGCGATGACCGCCGCCAGCAGCCCCAGCCAGACGCGGGTCCTTCTGGTCTTGGCGTGATGGCGCAGGCGGGAGCGCGGTTGCGGGAGGGAACTGCTGTTTTCCAGCAGGATGGAGAGTTTTTGCAGGCGCCGGTTGTTGCGCATGGTGGTGTTTTGGCCTATTGGATGATGCCGCCGCCTTCGCTGAGGAAGATGCCCTTCAGGCGCATCTTCAGTTCCTGCGGGTTGTCGGAGAAGCGCATGGCGGTTTCTTCGGTGATGTCGCCGCTGTTGACGAGTTTGTAGAGGGAGCCGTTGAAGCTGATCATGTGGTCTTCGCCGCCGCCTTCGATCGCCTGGGGGAGTTTGTCGAGTTTGTTGTCGAAGATCAGCTTGCGGACGATCGGGGTATTGATGAGGATTTCGACGACGGGGACGACGCCCTTGCCGGTGGCGCGCGGGGCCAGGCGTTGGCAGATGACGGCGCGCAGGCATTCGGCGAGGC
>CAYOUR010000391.1:0-1914 GCA_964407145.1 uncultured Lentisphaeraceae bacterium
TGGCAACCACTGGGTCAAATCTCTCTTTCCATCACAACATTTCGCACATTAACAAGGAATGAGCGAATGCCGATGATTCTAACCAGTGTCCAGAATCCGCGTGTCAAGCAGGTGGTCAAGTGGCGTGAGCGGCGTGACCGCGATCGTGACCAGAAGGTTTTGATTGAGGGCTTCCGGGCGTTGACCAGGGCCTTGGCCGGCGGCTATCCGGTGCAGGATGTCTACTATTGTCCGGAGTGGTATCAGGGCGACAACGAACCGGCCCTGCTGGAACGCCTGGCCGCCGCCGGTGCGAAGCTGTTTCAAGTGGCGCCGGAGCCCTTTGCACGCATGTCTTATCGCGACCGCCCGGAGGGTCTTCTCGGCGTCGGTCCGCAATGCCACCGTGGCTTGGGCGACCTGCCGGTCCGCGCAACGCCGCCTTTTTTCCTGGTCGCCGAGCAGATTGAGAAGCCCGGCAATCTGGGGACGATGCTGCGCTCGGCCGATGCGGCCGGGGTGGATGGGCTGATCCTGTGTGATCCGCGCACGGATTTGTTCAACCCGAATGTCGTGCGCGCCAGCACCGGCAACCTGTTCACCATGCCGGTGGCGGAAGCCGATTCGGCGGCGGCGATTGCCTGGCTGAAGCATCGCGGCATTGCCATCCTGGCGGCCAGTCCGCACGCCGCGCCGTTGTATACGTCGGTTGACATGACCGGCGGCGTGGCGGTCGTGGTCGGGGCGGAGCAATTCGGTCTGAGCGACCAGTGGATGCAGGCGGCGGACACGCCGGTACGGTTGCCGATGATGGGGGCGGCGGATTCCCTCAATGTCGCCACGGCCACGACGCTGCTTTTGTATGAAGTCCTGCGCCAGCGCCTCGCCGGCGGGTTGGTCGGGGACCGCGGCCCGCAGGCCTGAGCCGGTCGACAGGCCCGGACAGCCGCTTCACACGGCCTGGCCGCCGCGCACGGATGTCGGTGGTGCCGACGATCGGCTCGCATGCTCCTTATCGGCCTTTGCTTTCGCTTCACTTCTGGACCAGGGTGGCGCCGAAGTCGGACTGCCAGGGCGCCTCGTAATTGACGCCGGAGACGGTTTGGACATAGTTGACCGTGTCGACATGGCCGTCGAGATAGAGGCTGTTGCGGCCGCCGGAATGGGCGTTGTTGGCGCGCACGTTGGCGAACTGCAGTTCGAGCAGATACAGGATGCGGTCGCGCTGCGCCGAGGGGAAGCCGTCGTTTTTGGCCGGATAGGCCCAGGTGTCGGCGAAGGTGGTGACCTGGGAGGGGATTTTGGTGCCGGTGATCATGGTCAGGTAGGTCGGCGGCTTCTGGCTGGGCCGGTGGCTGATGTAGCTGTTGTGGCCATAGCTGGAGTGAATGGGCGTGTTGCCCCACCAGAAGCCGTTGAAGGTGTCGGCCGGACAGTAGAGCATGTTGAATTTGTAGGCGCTGGTCGGGGTGCCGTTGTTCGGATGCGGCACGACGGGTCGGAAATAAGGCTCTGGCAGGTACTTGGAGTACACCAGCCAGTCCGCCCAGTTGACGCCGACATAGCTGTCGTCCTTGTTGGGGACCGACGGATGCATCAGGCGGTTCGGAAACACGAAATCCTCGGATTCCATGGCATACATCTGTTCGACCAGCCCGAGTTGCTTGAGGTTGTTCTTGCAGGACACCGCCCGGGCCTTTTCGCGGGCTTTGCTCAAGGCCGGCAGGAGCATCGCCGCCAGGATCGCAATGATGGCGATGACGACCAGGAGCTCGATCAGGGTGAAACGCACGACTTTTCTAAGCATGGCTAGGCTCCCGGAATACATGTGTATATTAAGTTGCAAGGCTGTGATTCTAGACTGCCCCGTTGAAATGCCAGGGGGAACGTCATTGATTGTTTTTGTCGATGGCGTCGTTCGGCTTGCTGGCGAGG
>CAYOUR010000392.1:0-1901 GCA_964407145.1 uncultured Lentisphaeraceae bacterium
ATTGGTTTATGGAGGTTGTCAAGAGACGGCCCGATGACTAAGTGAAGAGTATTGGTCCCATGCGTCCAATGATCAATCGTCCTCGATTGCGCCATACCCACTCCAATGCAAGGCTGAGCGATTACGCCTGGTTGATGACGCGCAGTCATCGGTGGGCTTGACAAGTCAGGTTGGCAAGTTACGGTAACGCACCGTAAAAAGCAGGTTTTTTTGTCAGGTTGTTTTTTCAGGGAATCAGGGACATGGAACCAGAAAAAGGCGATCCTTCCGTGCACGTTGGCCAAGAGCAGGTCCGGGCGTCATTCCGGGCCGTCGGGGCTGTTCCGGGCGACACGGTGATCTTCCATTCGTCGTATAAGAGCATGGGCACGGTCGACGGCGGGCCGGTGGCGGTTTTCGACGGCGTGCTGGCGGCATGCGGGCCGGGTGGCACGGTGGCGGCTCCGAGCCTGTGGTACAGCGGCAAGCCGGAAGAGACGCCGGATTTGTTTGATGTGAAGACTTCGCCCACTTATGTCGGCGCTCTGGCCGAGGCGTTGCGGGCCGACCCGCGCAGTTGCCGCAGCAACCACTGGTCGCATGCCGTGGCGGCGATTGGCGCCCGCGCCCGTGAACTCACGGCCCGGCATGGTGCCGGCGGCGAACGGCCGGCGCCATGGAGTGAGACGGCGTTTGCCCGGGTGAGTCCCTGGTGGCGCCTGTATGAATGGAATGCGTTGTACGCGTTTATCGGCGTGACCATGCGCGTCTGCACGATGAAGCACGCCATTGAAGGGCAACTGGTGATGGAGCACCTGGCCACGGTTCCGGCGGCGCGGCGGGCGGAGGCCCGGGCGACGCTGAGCATGGGGCGGGTGCATCGCGTCTGGCCTTTTTACAACAGTGAGGGTCTGCAGGAAGAACTTGCCGCGGAGGGACTGCTGTTGCAGACGCGTCTCGGTTCGGCGACGTTGCGGGCGATTCGCACGAGGCCGCTTGTCGACGTCACCCTGGCCAAGTTGCGGGCGGAGCCAGGCCGTTGGCTGCAACCGGCGTTTCTGGATTGGGTCGCCGGCCTGGAAAAATACCGTTAGGCGCATAGCGCGCACGGGGTGCCGTCGTTGGCGAACGCGGTGGCGGTGGCGCCGTTATGTTTTCTGTGCGGCTGCCGTTTTGCTGCCGGTTTTGAATTGGGTGCTGAAGATGAGCAGGCAGAGGGCGCACAGCCCGCTGATCAGCGGGCCGTAGATGACGCCGACCAGCCCGAACGCCTGCAGGCCGCCGAGAATGGAGAAGAACAGCACCAGGTAGGACATGCCGGTGCGTCCGCCGCTCATGAACAGCGGTCGCAGCAGGTTGTCGATATTGGCGACGATGAGGCCGCAGCCGATGGCCAGGAAGATGGCCTGGCCGTGCTGCCCGGTGAGAAAGAGGTAGCCCACGGCCGGAACCCAGACCAGGGTCGTGCCGACAAAGGGGATGAGCGAGCAGATGCCGAGCAGCGAGCCCCAGAACAGGGCCGGGATGCCGACGATCTTGAACAGGATCATGGCGACGATGGCCTGGATGACGGCGGTGCCCAGGATGCCGACCAGGACGGCCCGGGCCACGTCGCGGATGCGGTTGAGCACCAGGACTTGTTCGGCGTCGCCCAGCGGTGAAATCCGACGCAGGTACCCGATGAAGGTCTTGCCGTCCTGGAAGGCGTAGAACATGACGAAAAGCATAATGAAGAAATTCAGGACGAGCACCCAGGTGCGGGCGAGAATCTTGAGGATGCTGTCCATGATGACGGTGACGACTCTGCGGCTGAGGGTGACAACGGCCTGGCCGAGATCGGGCGGCGGTTGAGGGGCGGCATTGGCGTCTTCTATGGCTTTGTCGTCGGTGCCGTTATGGGCACTGGCCGGCGCTGCGGCCGC
>CAYOUR010000393.1:0-1889 GCA_964407145.1 uncultured Lentisphaeraceae bacterium
TTCAGCCTGCCGTACGTCGTCCAGGCTTTAGCCTGCCGTAGGTCGTTCAGGCTTTAGCCTGCCGTAGGTAGTCCAGGCTTTAGCCTGCCGTAGGTCGTCCAGGCTTTAGCCTGCCGTAGGTCGTCCAGCCTCATTTGCCGGGCATCATGCCAGGACGACGGCACCCTGCCATGGCGCCATTCTCAATGGGTGACCGGTTACGAGTCGTGGCCCGGATTGCCGGGGCGGAATTCGCGGAAACTGGAATTGGGATTATATTTACAAGTTATCCTGTCGCAATGTTTTGTTTCTTCTGGATCGCACCATATTTGAGGAGTTAGGACCATGACCCAGTTGTTGTTACTCGGCGACGAGGCGTTGGCGCAGGGCGCGCTGGATGCCGGCCTGTCGGGCTGTTATGCCTATCCGGGCACGCCTTCGACCGAGATCATGGAATATATTCGCGGGTCAGAGGAGGCCGCCGCGCGCGGGGTTCACCGCGAATGGTCGTGCAACGAGAAGGTGGCGATGGAAGAGGGCCTGGGCATGTCGTTTGCCGGCAAGCGGGCCATGGTCTGCATGAAGCATGTCGGCCTCAACGTGGCTGCGGATGGGTTTGTCAACGCGGCGGTCACCGGCACGCATGGCGGGCTGATCGTGGCCGCGGCGGACGACCCGTCCATGCATTCCTCGCAGAACGAGCAGGATTCCCGGTTTTATGCGCAGTTTGCGATGGTGCCGTGTCTGGAGCCGTCGAGTCAGCAGGAGGCGTACGCGATGGCGGCGCATGGGCTGGAGCTGTCGGAGCAGATGGAATTGCCGGTGTTGATTCGGCTGAGCACGCGCCTGTCGCATTCGCGGGCGAACGTCACGGCGGCGGCGGCCAGGCAGCCGATGAAGGAGCTGCAGGCCTTATCCGAGACGCGCGGCCGGTTTGTGCTGTTGCCGGCGATTGCCAAGCGCAACTATGCCCGGCTCTGCGAGAAGCAGGCCGAGCTGATGCGTTTGAGCGAAGAGTCGCCGTTCAACCAGTACGGCGACGGCCGCGACCGGTCGATTGGTGTGATTGCCACCGGGATTGGCTACAACTATCTGCAGGAGGCCTTTGGCGGCGTCTGCCCGTATCCGGTGCTGAAGATTTCGCAGTACCCGCTGCCGAAGCGCCAGTTGTCGCGGCTGTTGGCGGAATGCGGCCAGGTGATGGTGATTGAGGAGGGCATGCCCCTGGTCGAGCAGATGCTGCGCGGGCCGCTTGGCGACGGCGGGCGGATTCGCGGGCGGCTGAGCGGCGATCTGCCGCGGGTCGGCGAGCTGAATCCGCGCGTGGTGGCCCAGGCCTTCGGCTTGCCGGTGCCGGCTCTGCCGGAGGTGTCGCCGCTGGTCAAGATGCGTCCGCCGCGCCTGTGCGACGGCTGCCCGCACGCCAACAGCTACGACGCCCTCAACGAGGCGTTGAAGAGCCGTCCGTCCGGTCGTGTCTTTGGTGACATCGGCTGTTACACTCTGGGGGCGTTGCCGCCCTACAATGCGATTCATACCTGTGTTGACATGGGCGCTTCGATCTCGATGGCCAAGGGCGCGGCCGACGCCGGCGTTCATCCGGCGGTGGCGGTCATTGGCGACTCCACGTTTACGCATTCCGGGATGACGGCTCTGCTGGATGTCGTCTGGGAAAAGAGTCCGGTCACGGTGCTGATTCTTGACAACGGCACGACCGGCATGACGGGTGGGCAGGATTCGCTGGCGGCCGGTCGCATGGAGGACATCTGCGCCGGGCTGGGTGTTCCGCAGGAGCATATCCGCATCCTGACGCCGCTGCCCAGGCATCATGCGGCCAACGTGTCGGCGCTGGCCGCGGAGCTGGACTACCAGGGGCCGTCCGTGGTGATTCTGCGGCGGGAGTGCATCCA
>CAYOUR010000394.1:0-1889 GCA_964407145.1 uncultured Lentisphaeraceae bacterium
ACGGTCACCATTACGGTCACGCCGGTCAATGACGCGCCGGTCGTGACGGTCCAGCCGATTGCCGACATCTTTGAAAAAGAACCGGTAGTGTTCACGATCACCGTCGACGATGAGGAAAACGGCGCGTTTGACTTTGTCGTCTACCGGCAGGATGGCGCTCAGTGGGCTGAGATCGAGGGCACTTGGGACGGCCTGACCTTCACCAGCACCGAAACCCCCGACTATGACGTGGTCGTCCATCCGAATCTGACCAAGGACGTGCCCATCAAGGTTGAAGCCATCGACCAGTTTGATGCCCAGAGCACCGAATCGGACCCGGCGCCGGTGACCATCCATGACGCTGACCAGCCCGTGAGCGCCCCAACCGCGCTGGCGATCACACCCGACCCGGCTTTCATTACCAGCGCCTTGGATGTCAACTTCACCCCGGCCATTGACCTCGATCCGGAAGATGCCGTCACCTATACCTATCTATGGACCAACGATCAGAACGCCACCCAGGTGACCTCGAAGGTCGTCCCGGCCGGCACCGCCAAAAAAGGCGAGACCTGGTCGGTCGTGGTCACGGCCAACAGCTTCAATGGCGACAATGAGCCGTCCGACCCGGCCCAGATCACCATCAGCAACAGCCTGCCTACAGTCGCGAACGGAACCCTCTTCATCCAGAAGGGCGATGGCCTGCCTAAGTCCAAGGACATCGACCTGGCCGCCCTGGCCACCGACCCGGATGGACACGCTGATGTCGTCGCGATGGAGATCGTCACCGACCCGACCATGGGCACACTTGTCCTCAAGGAAGGCACCGTCTACACCTATACGGTGACCGGTGACGACGAGTTCTTCGGTGCTAATGCCGATACCTTCACCTTCAAAGCCGTGGACGCGGCCGACGGCGCTAGCGAAACCGCCGCCACAGTCGCGGTTACCTTCCGCACCAACCCGCCGCCCGTGTTTGTGGCCGGAACCGCTGCCGGCGTCGATCCGGCCGGCTATGATGAAGTCGATGCCGCCAATGACAACGCCCCGGCGGTCGTCAACGTCTCGGTCGAAGTCGGCGATACCGACAACGCCGGCGGCACGGTGCCGGGCGCCGGCGTGGCCCAAGTCGTCTGGAACCTGGAACTGAAAGACGCTCCGCCCATCCGCGCCGGCGTCGACCCCAACAGCTGGCTGCAGTATGCCGGCGCCCCCGGCATCGCCGGCGAAGCGACCGGCAGCGTGGCCTGCACCATCAACTTCCCCGGGTTTGACACGATTGCCGGCCCGGACCGCCCGGCCAGCCTGACCTTCGTCCTCAGCGTTGTCGCCACTGACGGCTACGAAGGCGGCGGCTCCGAATCCGAACCGTTTGTCTTCCCCGACATCGTGGTCCGCGATGTCGACCGCGCGCCGACGGCGCCGACGGCCACCGCCTTCGACCCCAATGCCGACCTGTTCACCGGTGACACGGTGAACGCCCTGGCCGACGGCGCGACCGATCCGGACGGCGACGCCCTGGTCGGCTACCACTATGCCTGGACCTTGGAAAATGCCAAACTGACCAACCCCGGCCTCAGCCCGATCACCGCCGCCCCGGCTTTGGCCGAAGACGGCGGCCTGGCGCCCTGCGCCTGGCCGTTTGCCCGCAATCTGATCAAAGGCGATGTCCTGAACGTCACCGTCGTCGCGGTCACCGCCCCGGCGTACGCCCTGGCCGCCCGTAAGGAAAGCCCGGCCTTCGCGCCGGCGCCGCTGGCCGTCGGCAACACCGCGCCCGAGTTCATCACCGAGGCCGGCGCCAACTGGGAGCTGTTCGAATCCGCGACCGGCACCGACGCGGAAGTCAAGGACTTGTGGTTCGCCTGGGAAAATATCATGCGCAACGGCGATCCCCTCCTGGTCGCCAATGA
>CAYOUR010000395.1:0-1857 GCA_964407145.1 uncultured Lentisphaeraceae bacterium
GCATCAGGATCGCGGCAATAGTCAGGTAGGTCATGGAGTGCGATTATCTTTCTTGGCGTCTTTGCGGTTGGGGCGGCCTGGTGCTGGCTTGGGTGGCAGCCGCGTTGGTGCCTCTTAGCCGTGGAAATGTCCCTGGGGCGGTTCGAGGAGGGTGGGTGAGGCTTGGTCTGGCGTCACTTTGGAATGGCGCGGGCGGCTTGCGGGCTTGGTGGCTTGTTGTTTTTTGGCATGGCCAACTTAAGGGCTATCCAAAGTGCCTGTACTACATACGTACGGCAGGCTAAAGCCTGTACTACGTACGGCAGTTTGTCACGAGCATGGTCCTTCCGTGGGATGGTTGATTATTTTTTGCGGACCAGCACGACCTGGTTCCAGAGGCCACCGGCGCCGCCGCTGTCGATGACTTTGACGGCCAGCAGATGGGATCCGGGTTTGGTGTTTTCCGGGAGCATGACGGTGAAGGGCTGTTGCCAGAGCACGCCGGGGTCGCCTTCGTGCTGGCCGCCGATGAGGACGCCGTCCAGATAGACCCAGGCGCGTTCATCGGCGCCGCTGAAGTGGATGCCCAGTCCGCGGGTGTCGGCAGGCAGGTCGAGCCGGCGTCGGTACCATCCGGCGCCGTCGTATTTTGGGAAGCCCTGGTCTTCCCAGAATTTTCCGGCTTCGAGTTCTTTCCACATGGCGTCGTTGAAGTCTGGTTTCTGCCATCCGGCGGTTTCGCCTTCGGCGTCCGGGTCCGGGGCGAATTTCCATAGGGTTAGGTTATGGAGCAGGTCGTACTCGGCTTCCAGGCGCAGTCGTGCCTCTTCGATGCGCCAGGAATTGTCGAGGTTTTTGTTGAAATGGTCGATCATGCGCAGGGTGTAGAGGGAGAGGATGCGGTCGGCGGTCAGGCGGTCCATGGTTTGTTTGAGGGTGGCGACGGTGGTTTTGGCCTGTGCGTAGGCTTGTTCGGTCGGGGTGCGGTAGTAGGAGTCCGCCGCTTCCAGGGTAGTAGACCAGTGCTGCACGTAGCCGAGGAATCGGTTCCAGGCCTGGACGGCCTTGGCGGCGCGGGCGTCGTCGCGGACGGTTTCGGCGGCGGCAGCGAGCCGTTCTTGCAGGCGGTGCAGCTCTTGGGCGGTCAGTGCGGGGTAGCTGCTGAAGCCGAAGCGGCGCTGATTGGCGGGGGCGCAAAGGCCGTTCCAGAGCAGGTCATGGGCCTTATGCAGGTCGGGGCCGGCGGCGCCGTAGAGGCTGTTGAAGTAGTCTTTTTTGAGGGCATCCTCGTCGAACCAGGGGTTCCAGGCCAGTCGTGCTCCCAGGTACATCAGGAAGCCGTCGATGCCGCCCCAGGTTTCGCTGCATTCCTGGTTGCTGCCCCTGATGCCGGCGAGGTTAAACATCCGGAACATGTTGATCAGGGTGGTTTCGTCATTGAAGGTGTAGCGCGGGTTGAGATAGTGGTAGGAATAGATCACCACGTTGCCGTCGGTCAACTGGCTCCAGCGGGTGATTTCATCGAAGCAGGTTGATTCCCAAGGGGGGCGTCTCGGGTCGCCGTCGGAGTAGTAGCAGTACATGATTCTGACGCCGGGGGCTGGTTTCACCTGCACGGGCGGTTTGCAGCTGATCTGGTAGGCGTAGGTCCAGACGCCGCAGTCAGGGCGTGTTTTGCGGATTTCGGCGCAGACCTGGTTGGCCAGGTTGATGTTGTTTTCGCTGGCCGACATCAGGTTGCTGCCGCTCGGGTTGAGGGCCAGGCAGGCCGGGCACTGGCACCAGAGCCGGGCGCCGTCTTCCTGAAACAGCGGGAAGTAGGTCTGGTCAGGGTGGCGGGTGAAGTACCCATCGGCCAGCCGGCCCAGTTCCCGGATC
>CAYOUR010000396.1:0-1827 GCA_964407145.1 uncultured Lentisphaeraceae bacterium
TCGGCGGCGATGCGTCGGCCGGCGTGGTGGAGCAGGGCGGTTGAGGCCAGGGTCAGGGCGATGCCCAGCCATTGCGGCAGGCCGTAGGCGGCATTCTTCAGGATCAGGATGTTGATGACGGCCAGCACGATCAGCTTCAGGCCCAGGAGCGGGACGACGCGTGATGAGTCGACTTTGCGTTGGGCCATGAACAGGCACGTCTGGCCCATCAGGTAGAACAGCACGCCGCCCAGCAGCGGCCAGGCGATGGTTGCGGCATGCTTGAGCACCAGTGGCGACCAGGTGAAGCACAGCCCGATGCCCGACAGTCCGCCCATGAGCAGATGGGCCCGGCACAGCAGCCCGACCGGGCCGATATGAAGATGATGCCGGACTGCCATGCTGGAGAAGACATAGGCTATGGCGAGGCAGAGGGCAGCGGCGCCGCCCAGGAGTATTCCTGTCATGGGTGTTGACCTGTCATCGGAGCGGGACGTGCGGAGGGACGTGTTAGGCAACGCCATATTGCCGGCGGCCGGGAAAAGAAGCACGGCGGAGGCAACGAGGTCTCCGCCGTGGAGCTGGACGCTTTGGGCGCCCGGTGTGAAGTCAGGTGGGGGGGCTATACTGTCGACTTGGCTTTGATGATCACCCCTGCAGCAGGTCTTGTTCGGAGTAGGTGTGCAGGCCGGCCTGGGTCAGGGCCTGTTCGGCCGTCTTCGGGTCGCTGAACCGGAAGATCATGACCGGATTGGCGGTCTTCGGTTCGGCCACCGCATACATGTATTCGATGTTGACCTTGGTGTTGACGAGCACGGCCAGGACCTTGGCCAGGCCGCCCGGGGAATTGGCGACTTCCACGGCGATGACTTCGTTGATGTGGCAGACGACGTCGTGTTCGCGCAGGACCTTGGCGGCGGCGTCGACATTGTCGACAATCAGCCGGAGAATCCCGAAATCCTGGGTGTCGGCCACGGACAGGCCGCGGATGTTCTGCCCGGCGTCGCCCAGAATTTTGGCCACGGCCGCCAGGCGGCCGGCGCGGTTTTCGAGGAAGATGGAGAGTTGCCTGATGGTCATGATGATCTCCTATGGGTTGGTCAGCCGCAAGCGCCCGGCCTGGCCGGCGAGGTCGCCGGCCAGGCCGCATGGGCCCGCCCGGCTGGTTCAGGAATGGCGCAGGTCGATGACGCGTTTGGCCTTGCCGATGCTGCGCTCAATGGTGCCGGGCTCGACCAGGGTGATTTTGGCGCTGATGCCGATAAGCTGCTTCACCTTGGCGCCGAGGAGGTTGCGGAGGTTTTCCAGGGCCTTGACCTCGTCCGAGAACACCTGCGGGGTGACTTCGACCCTGATTTCCAGCTCGTCCATGGCCTTTTCGCGGGTGACGACCAGCTGATAGTGCGGCTCGGTGCCCTCGACGTTGAGGATGACGCTTTCGACCTGTGAGGGATACAGGTTGACCCCGCGGATGATGAGCATGTCGTCGCTCCGGCGGCGGACTTTGGCCATCCGCACCAGGGTCCGTCCGCAGGCGCATTTTTCATAGTTCAGGGAGGAGATGTCTCGGGTTCGGTAGCGGACGAGGGGCATGGCCTGTTTGCTGATGGTGGTGAAGACCAGTTCGCCTTCTTCGCCTGGGGCCTTGACGTCGCCGGTGTCGGGGTCGATGATTTCCGGGTAGAAGTGGTCTTCGAAGACATGCAGGCCATTGTGGGCTTCGCAGTCGGCCGACACGCCCGGGCCGATGACTTCGGACAGTCCGAAGATGTCAAAGGCCTTGACGCCGCTTTTTTCTTCGATGAAGGTTCGCATTGCATCGGTCCAGGGCTCGGCGCCGAAGAAGCC
>CAYOUR010000397.1:0-1822 GCA_964407145.1 uncultured Lentisphaeraceae bacterium
GTGAGAGGCCATCCGAAAAGTCCCCGGCCTGGCGCCTTGTGCTTCTTCAAGGACACGGCACCGATGCCCCTGTCGCGATGACGACCGGCAACGCCCCCTTCATTTTTCCGCAGGTGGCGCGCTTATCCGCGTCATCTGCGGATGAATCTTTCGGCCAAAGTTTTTCGGACGGTGTCTATCCATGGGTGACCGGTTACCGATGACTACGGAACATGCCGGCGAGACGTGGAATTTTCAGGCCGTTGTGCTACATTGACTGAAGGTCTGTGCCGCCGGGATGGCAGCCTGGCCGGTCATTCGGGAGGAGGTTTCTCCGGCCCGGTGTTGACATATGTTAACCAGGAGGAATCGTTTTGTCTGAAAAGTACTATGTCTTTTTGCGCGAAACATTGTCGGCCTATCCCATGACCTATAATATTTTGGTTTTTGGGGTGTTATCTGTCGTTGCGCTGGTTGCCAACTGGTTGACGAAATACGTTCTGATTCACCGTCTGGGGCAGATGTTGCGGCGTCAATCGGAGGATGGCGGCGAGGAGCGCCGTCTCCGTCAAGCGATGGTTTCGCGACTGGCCAACGTCATTCCAGCCATGATTCTGATTACGGGGGCGTCATTGCCGGTGCTGGCGCTCAATGAAACTCTCGTCATCATCACCCGGAATGTCGGGTCGGCGTTCATTGTCCTGTCCCTGGCCATGGCTTTGGACACGTTGCTGGATCTGGTGGACATCTGGTACCGCCGCCGGCCGGATGCGGCCAGCAAGCCGATCAAGGGTTTTTTGCAGCTGGGCAAGATTGTCCTGTACATCGTTGCCGGCATCCTGATCATTTCGATGCTGGTCAACCGCAATCCCCTGATCCTGCTGTCCGGTTTGGGTGCCATGGCGGCCGTGCTGATGTTGATTTTCCAGGACACCATCCTGTCACTGGTGGCCAGTTTGCAGCTTGGCAGCAACGACATGGTCCGGATCGGCGACTGGATTGAGATGCCCAGCCAGAATGCCGATGGTGATGTCATTGAGATCGCCCTCCATACGGTCAAAGTCCAGAACTGGGACAAGACCATCACGACCATTCCGGTCCGCAAGCTGATCACTGATTCCTTCAAAAACTGGCGCGGCATGTTTGAGACGGGTGGCCGGCGCATCATGCGGTCCCTGTATCTTGACCAGCGCAGTGTTCGTTTTCTCAATGACGATGAAGTCAAGCGGCTGGAGGATTTTGTGGTTCTCAATGAGTATCTCGACCGCAAGCGACAGGAGCTTGGCGCATGGAATGCCCGGCTGGCGTCCAAAGGCGCCAAGCCGATCAACGAACGCCGCGTCACGAACCTGGGTACTTTCCGGGCGTACGTCGAGCACTATCTGCGTTCGCATCCGGGAGTCAATTCGAACATGTTGATGCTGGTCCGCCAGCTGCAGCCCGGCGCGACTGGAATTCCGCTGCAAATCTACTGTTTTTCCAATGATACGCGCTGGGTCGTCTACGAAGGCATCCAGGCGGACATTTTCGACCACCTGCTGGCCATTTTGCCGGTCTTTGATCTGCGGGTGTTCCAGCAATGCAGCGACACTTCCGGCATGACCGTGGCCGCGCCAGCCTGGCAGTTTGGGGCGGGTGACGGACAGCCAGGGGCAAAGCCGTGAATTCCGGCTGGAGTTCAAGGGCAACCGCCGGCCGCGCCCCAAAGTTCCCGTTTGTGAAAACAGGACGGGGAACAATCGAGAAGATGAGAGCTGAAAAAGTCACTCGCGTTGTTTGGCGATGGCATTGAATTTGGCTATAACAACCAGGAGCTGAAAATGCGCATTGGAGCCATCAACTG
>CAYOUR010000398.1:0-1760 GCA_964407145.1 uncultured Lentisphaeraceae bacterium
CATGGCCTGGTGTCGTCGTCCTGGCACGATGCCCGGCAAATGAGGCTGGACGACCGACGGCAGCCGGAAATCAAGCGCCTATCACCACCGTTCGCACGTTGACCGTCATTCTCAATCGGTGACCGGTTACGGCCGAATGGCCGCCGTCTGTCCGGCCGGGTCGCAAAATCATTCCAGGAAGTTATGTTAAGGGACTGACTTGCCGGCCGGCCGGTCCGGAACCTCAAGCCATGCCGGCCGGCACGACATCCTGGCCAATCCCCCCCGCCAAACAAGACAGGATACGCACCATGCGCCACCCGCTTTCCCACGCCGCCGCGCTGCGCCGTCCGGCCCTTGCCCTGCTTCTGCTGTCGGCCGCGGCCCTGGCTCAGCCGGAGCAGCCTCGCACCGGGCTGGACAGCCTGCTCGGGCCAGGCGCGACCAAACTGCCGGAAACGACCCTGGTGATGATTGACGGCCGGGAAAACGAAATGTTCACCCGCCGGCCGACCTTTGTCCCGGGCATGGACATCATCAACATCCAGCTGGCCCATCTCAGCGGTGACGATTTCCTCTGGCGCATCGACTTTCTGGAGGCGCCGGCATTCGGTGACGGCGTCTTCAACCTCTATCTGGACACCGATCTGGACACCGCCACCGGCATACCAGCCAGCGAACCGGCGCCGAAAACCGGCCCGCCTTCGCCGTTGGCCGGCGCAGACTGGTCCGTGCGCTTCACCGGCAACGCGTGCACCCTGTACGCCTGGGCGGCCGATGGCACGGCCGGCGCCGAGCCGGCCGCCATCCCGCATCTTGTCCGCGGCCGGGAGCTGTATTTCCGGACGTCGTTGCCCCTGCCGGGCAGTCTGGGCCGGGTCTCGCTGGCGATTGCCGCCAACACCCATTCGGTCGTCACCCCGGAAAAGCCCAATCCAGTCATGCGCGACACCACCCGCCGAACCGTGGTTCACCGGTTTGCCCTCAAAGCCGAGCCGGCCTCGCTTGACGGCCTGGACCGAGACGGCGACGGCGACGGCCTGCCAGACCTGGTCGAAGCGCTCTTTGGCGCCAACCCCGCTCATCCGGAGCCGTTCACCGTCGTGGCCCAGTCGCCCGAGCTGCCGGCCGAGCGCCGCGCCCAGGCGACGTATGTTGCCGGCATGGATCTGACGGAGATCGCCGTCGCCCACTTGGCCGAAGACCGTTTTCTGTTCCGCACCACTTTCGCCGCGCCACCGCCACTTGAGGACATGGTCCACATCATCTATCTGGATGTCGACAACGACCGCGGCACAGGCCGTGACATGGGGGCAACGCACCCCGGGACCGGCACGGATGTCATGCTTATCGCCGCGGCCGGCACGGTATCGATCAACTTGTTCGGCGACGTGCGGCGGCAGTACGGTTCCGGACAAGTCCGCCATGCCCTGGTGGCCAATCGCCTCTACTTCTGCGCCGAACTGCCGCTGCCGGCGACCCCGGCCGGCGCCTCCTGCGGCCTGTTCGCGATCACCCACACGGCCGGCACGCCCAAGCCGCCCATGGCCGACAGCATCGGCCGCACCGCCGTTACCGGCATTCCGCTCCGGCCAGGCCGGAAACAGCCCTTCGGCGACGGCTGGCAAGGCCAGGCCGCCATGCACCGCGCCTATGGCCTCGACCTGATCCGCCCGCGCCTCTACCATCCGGACACGGTCCTCATCCCGTATGACCAACTGGAACTGGCCGGCTTCGACATCGACTACTACACCAACCGCCAGTACGGGCACCTCAAGGCC
>CAYOUR010000399.1:0-1724 GCA_964407145.1 uncultured Lentisphaeraceae bacterium
GCAGCCCTGGGATAGCGTTTTTTTCGAAGTGAGCCCTGCAAGGGCGACACATAACCGTGACGACTCAATTCTCAATGGGTGACCGGTTACGATTTTTCCCTGCCCCGGGTAGCCGCAATGCCGCAGGCCGGAACACCGGCCCGGATGCCGAGACCGCGAGACCGCACCACCGTCAGGCAGCCGGCGCCCCAGGACCGGGCACAGCCCGGCCGCTTTCCGACCGCCGCCACACAGTCCCAGACAACCCAGGCGCCCTGGCACCAAAAATGCTGCATGACATAAACTCGCCGCCGCGCCCCTCACCCAGAAGCGCACATCATTCATGCATAACCACACCCACCACCTTTTGCCATGACCCAGCTCACCAGCACCGATCAGCCGCCGCTCGCCCTGGAGAACGTCCAGAAAAGATTTCGTCAGGGCGGCCTGGACGTGCTGGCCCTGAAGGGCATTTCCCTGACCGTGTCGGGAGGCGACTTTGTCGCCATCATGGGTCCGAGCGGTTCCGGTAAAAGCACCCTCCTGCATGTGATCGCCGGCCTGACTGACGCCACGGCCGGACGAGTCCTCGTCCACGGCCAGGACCTGGCACGCCTGCCCGACCGCCGCCTGACAGCCCTGCGCCGCCGGCAGATCGGCGTCGTCTTCCAGGCCTTCAACTTGATTCCCACGCTGTCGGTGCGCGACAACATCGCCCTGCCCGTCCTGGCCGACGGCCGGCCGTGCGACCACGACCGGCTGCAGCGCCTCGCCATCCTGCTGGGCATTGCCGACAAGCTCGACCGCCGCCCGGGAAAGCTCAGCGGCGGCGAACAGCAGCGCGTCGCCATTGCCAGGGCGCTGCTGCCCGCTCCGGCCATCATCCTGGCCGACGAGCCGACTGGCAGCCTCGATTCCGATGCCGGCCAAAACTTGTGCCAACTCCTGCGGCTTTGCTGTGAGCAGGAACACCAGACCATCCTGCTTGTCACCCATGAGCCATCCGTGGCCGCCTGGGCCCGTCGCACCCTCGTCCTCAAGGATGGACAACTGCACGGAGAACTCGCCGCCAACAGCCAGAACAACCCACAAGCCCTCGCCGCCGCCTACCAGGACATCATCACCACCTGAAACGATGCCGGCCGAACGGCGACATCCTGGCAAGGCATGGATGCAGCGGAGCATCACATAGCTCGCAAAATACTAGGAAATAGGACATATGGGACAGCAAGTGAGCCATTCGTCCCATATGTCCTATAACTTCCCATACGTCCCATTCGTCCCATATGTCCTATAACTTCCCATACGTCCCATACGTCCCATACGTCCCATACGTCCTATTTATCTTCCCATACGTCCCATACGTCCTATTTATCTTCCCATACGTCCCATACGTCCTATTTGTCATCCTATTCCCCATTCCACCGGTTCTCTCACCATGTTCTTCACCTGCAAGCTGTCCTTTCTCACCTTATGGCGCAATCCCGGCCGCCTGATCCTGACCGGCCTGGCCATGATCGCGGCCGCAGCCGTCGTCACCTGGATGGTTTCCGGATACGACGCCATCCTGGCCGAAGTCCAGGACGACGATGACAACCTGCTCGGCGACTACGACCTGCTGGCCCTGCTGCCAGTCAACCCGCCGCCGACCCTCCCGCCGGACCTCACCGAACGCCTGGCCGCGGCCCAGTCCGTCCAGCACATCGCCGCCATGGTGGCGATTGACGTGACCACGCGACTCGGCG
>CAYOUR010000400.1:0-1704 GCA_964407145.1 uncultured Lentisphaeraceae bacterium
GAGAATTGCGCCATGCCACGGTTCCGTCGTCCTTGCACGATGCCCGGCAAATAAGCCCGGACTTGATACGGCAGGCTGAAGCCCGACATACGACAGGCTGAAATCAGGCGCTTACCACCGCATTTCGCACGTTGACCGTCATTCTCAATCGGTGACCGGTTACGACCGTCCGGGGCGAACGAGTCATCACCCTGGCTTGAGGCCGTTCGACCGGCACGGTATGGTTTCACTGCCATGCCATCGGCTCAGCCAACGTACCGGGAAACGGACCGTTTCCACCCTTGCCCCGTCTCATTCGACCCCAGGGTAAAAGACACCTGCCGGACCAGGATGGCTCGGCCGGCCTTCCCCGGAGAAGGCGCGAGAACGTCATGAGCCCTGGCCGCCTGATTGCACCAGACAAGGCGTTCCGGCTCAGGCCAGCAGGCGCGCGGCCAAGGCGGCGTTTTCCTCGACCATGGCATCATTGTCAAGCCGGTTCATGCCGACATTGATGACGTCCCCCGGCTTGATGTTGCGCAACGCAAAGTCAAAGCCCATGACCGGATCAATCCGGCCGGCGCCCAGGATTTTGTAGGCGATGCAGGGCTTGGGCAGAGCCTGGATCAGGGCGATGGCGCGGGACATGTCTTCAAGCTGGAATTTCTCCCCTCCGGCTTTAGAATGTACGCTGACGCAGTTGAAAAAAGGCACCGCGTGGAAATCGACCATATCCAAGCCATGGACCCACTCATGCGCCAGGGGATTGTGTGCGGCCACCCCGACCGGCACGCCTTTGGCGCGGGCATGCCCGACCCAGCGCCGGACCGTGTCAGCGTCGTTGCTGGCATACAGCTGGTCGACCAGACCACCGTGGAAAAACAGGGCCCGGCAGCCGATGGCGACGGCTCGGTCAATGGCCTCCTCCATGCTCGCGCAGGTCCGGCAGGAAAGCTGGCCGATCCACTGCATGGGGCCGCCGGCTGCCAGATACTGTTCGGTCGTGTCAATGACATGCCTGGTTTCATTGTTGGTGACAAAGGCATTGATGCCGGCCTTCCAGGCCCGTTCCCAAGTTTCCAGAATCCGTTCCGGCGTGTGGTACGTACGCATGGCTTCGTCACGAGCCTTGTTCTGGTGGCTGAACCCGCCGAACGGATTGGCGCCGATCAGCAAACGCGTCAAAGTCAAACCGCAAAAGTCGACTGTCGGCAACATCGTATCTGCCTGCCTTTCGTTTTCACTTGGCGTAAGCACCGGTTTGGCGCCACCGCGTTTCTCTGTTCGTACCCCAGCATGCTGTGTCCAAGACGGCAGTTCGGAACAGACCCGCCTGCGTGCTGAAACGACCCGATGTTACCATACTGCGCCACCGCGGCAAATCAAATTGACGACACGGTGCAACCCGTCACCGATTGATAACAGGGCTTGGGGAAACGGTCACGGCATCAGCCGGCAAAACCCCAAACCCTCAATTCACGCGCGCACAACAAATGTGAACACCGCCTGGCGATGATCCGGCCGGCGCCCCTGGCGACCTCACTCACGCGCGACAAATGTGGATTCCGCTTGGCGATGATCCGGTCGGCGCCCCTGGCGACCTCACCCACGCGCGACAAATGTGGATTCCGCTTGGCGATGATCCGGCCGGCGCCCCTGGCGACCTCACTCACGCGCGACAAATGTGGATTCCGCTTGGCGATGATCCGGCCGGCGCCCCTGGCG
>CAYOUR010000401.1:0-1690 GCA_964407145.1 uncultured Lentisphaeraceae bacterium
GGCCGGCACAATACGCAGCCACAGGATCATGACCCGCTGCACCTCGACCTCCGGCGTGAACACCGCCGCCAGCGGCGCCGCCAGCACAAAAAACAGCACCGCGGTGATGCTCAAGAAAAAAAACGCCACGCCGACGGAAAACTTCAGGCACTGCCGCACCCGCGAATACAGGCGCGCGCCATAATTCTGGGCAATCATCGGCATCAGACTGATGCCGAGCGACATCGGGAACACGAAGGCGACCATCTCCAGGCGGCTGGCCGCCGACACGGCCGCCACGGCCTGAACCCCGAATTCCGCCGTAATCCTGGTGATCACAAACGTGCCCAAGGGAAACAGCAGCATGCCAAGCACGGCCGGCAAGGCGTAGCGCACGATGTTACGCCAAGCCACAAAAAGTCTGGAAGAAGGCATCAGCTGCCAGCGCAGCAGGCCCAGACGCGTGATCACCACCAGAATCAGTGCCGCCGAAGCCATCTGGGAAATAACCGTCGCCACCGCCGCACCCTGAATCCCCAGCTTCGGAAATGGCCCCAGCCCGAAAATCAGCAGGGGATCGAGAATCACGTTCAGCAGCATCCCGAAAATCGTCATGGAACTGGCGGTCTTGGAGCGCCCGGCCGTGATCAGCACCTTGTTGCCCTCCATGCTCAGGCCGGCAGTGACGCAGCCGTAATACCAGACGTCCATGTAGGCGCGAACATGGTGCAGCGTCTCACCGTGGGCGCCCATCAGGCTGAAAACCCGATTGGCCGTCAGCACTCCCAGGCACCCCAGGCCGAAGGCGCACAAAGCCACCAGGAACAACCCGGCGGCCGTCAAAGTCCGCGCCTGGTCGTGACTGCCGCGCCCCAGCGCATGCGCCACCGTCGCGATGATTCCCGTGCCGATGCCATGGAAAATGCAGCCCACCAGCATGACGACTGGAAACGTGAACCCCATCGCGGCCAGGGGCTCGGCCCCGCCGATCCGGCCGACAAAGTACGTGTCGGCAATGTTATATCCCGACATCGCCAGGGTTCCGGCCAGCATCGCCGTCGCGGTCTTCAGCATCGTGACGCCAATGCGGCCATGCGTATATTCAGCTCGAATCGACGTTTCCGACATCGTGCTATTCTGCAGTCCCATACGACTGGTCCTGCAGTCCCATCCGTCCTATTCTGCAGTCCCGTTCCACCGTTTTATCCTCCGGCTGGTGCGGCCAACGGCAAAGCGGGCCCCCGAACATTCGGGAAGCCCGCTTCCTGTTGGACTGGTCATTGCCTCAGACGTTCAGCTTCGGCATCTTTTCCAGGACGACCTTTTCGGCTTCCAGGCTCCAGAGGCCATTGTTGCGGCGGCAGATGTCGGCCAGCTCCGCGAAGACGGGATTGGTCTTGCCCAGTTCGGCAAAGTCGACAATGGCCGTCAGCGGGAAGTCAACATGCGTATAGATCAGCTTCTTGCCGCCGGGGATGTCCGGCAGATTCAAGGTGGTGTCCCGGGCCGCGGTCAAGCCGCCGACATGGGTGATCATCATGGACGGATTCAAGAGGCCCTTGCCCATCAGGTCGAGGGCTTCGCGGATGTCATCGGTCGTCCCGCCGCTGGTCCCGACCAGGTGGGTGCCGGCATAGTGCACGTTGTAGAAGTTCAGCTTGGCGGAGAAAGACGGGTCGGTCGGCCCGGCGAAGAAATTCAGGCAGCCGTC
>CAYOUR010000402.1:0-1689 GCA_964407145.1 uncultured Lentisphaeraceae bacterium
TACGTCCCATACGTCCCATACGTCCCATACGTCCCATACGTCCCATACGTCCAATGCTTTTCACTGCTGTGTAACTCTGGCTGGAAACATGGACTGATAGGGCGGTGAAATAGGACTTATAGGACCTATAGGACGTATGGGACGGCGAATAGGACAATAGGACAATGGGACAAATATGCGCGTGGGTTATTGAAGTCGCCCGAAGTCAAATCGAATCATTGCACGTTGGCGGCAGGCGAGAAGTCTGGCATGAGCCGCAGGCCGTTTATTCTATGACGGGCCGAGTTGACAGTCCGGCAAATTGTGGCACAGTATTTTCCAGCCTCGCCGGGCGGGCGCCGGCTGATTTACTCGCGCTTCATGGGTTCGTCGACCGTGCGGGCCTTTTCGGAAAACCAGCAGGAGACATGATGAAAGTATATGTTCAGACGGATATTGAGGGCATTGCCGGGTTCTGTTTTTTTGAGAACCGCCGCAATCCCAGTGCCGAGAACTGGTCGCA
This sequence comes from uncultured Lentisphaeraceae bacterium, assembly GCA_964407145.1. Classification (GTDB taxonomy): domain Bacteria; phylum Verrucomicrobiota; class Lentisphaeria; order Oligosphaerales; family Oligosphaeraceae; genus JAAZKI01. The sequence goes on from CAYOUR010000402.1 coordinate 503, forward strand.
TCGTCAGCGCATGTACCGGCTGCTGACGGCGGAAGTCAACGCGGCGGTCAAGGCCGCCTTTGACAGCGGCGCGGACGAGGTGATCGTCAACGACAATCACGGTTCGGGATACAATATTCTGTTTGAGGAGCTTGACCCGCGCTGCCGAATCATCCACGGGCGCAATTTCAGCGGTCCGGAGTGGTTGAATCTGCTGGATGCGAGCCTTGACGCGATGGTGCTGGTCGGCATGCATGCCATGGGCGGCACGCCCTGTGCGATCACGCCGCATTCGCTGTGGAAGGTCAATGACGGCGCCATTACCATGAGTGAGGCGTCGATGGCCGCGGCGTTGGCCGGAGATCACGGCGTGCCGACCGTGTTCATCAGTGGCGACGACAAGGTGACCGCCGAGGTCGCGGCGAAGATTCCCGGCATTGAGGTGGCGGCGGTCAAGCAGGCACTGTCGCCTTACATGGCCTGCTCGCTGATCCCGGTCCGGTCCTGCGAGCTGATTGCCGAGGGCGTCCGCCGCGGCCTGGCCAACCGGGCCACGATTGCCCCCTACCGGATTCCTGGTCCGGTCAGCTTGACGCTGCTGGACTCAGCCAATCATTGCGAGCCGTTCGCCGAGCAATGCCAGAAGGTCACCTGTGACACCATTACCGACGCCTTCAACGCCTGCGAAGAAAGCATGGCCTGGTGCAGCCGCAATACAACGTTGCCGGACGGTTTTGTGTTTCCGCAGTTCTGACGGCGCCGAACCAGGGTCAGCGTGAGGCGGTTGGCGCGTGGTCTGTTCCCGGCGGTCTCTCTGCCGCTGTTGCGGGCCAGGGGGCTTGAATGGCCTGGCCGGAAGATGAGTGACAGCTTTATTCCTGGAAGAATGCCGGGTGTCCTGGTGGAAAAGGCGGTGTGGTTCCCGAAGGGCAGGCGTTGCCCTGGCGCCGGACGCCGGTATGGCCTTGGGGGACGGCGGTGCCGGTCGTGCGGCCCCGGGCATCGCGATAGATGGTCGAGTGGCCCAACGGGGCGGCGGTGCCGGTCGTGCGGCCCCGGGCATCGCGATAGATGGTCGAGTGGCCCAACGGGGCGGCGGTGCCGGTCGTGCGGCCCCGGGCATCGCGATAGATGGTCGAGTGGCCCAACGGGGCGGCGGTGCCGGTCGTGCGGCCCCGGGCATCGCGATAGATGGTCGAGTGGCCCAA
>CAYOUR010000403.1:0-1683 GCA_964407145.1 uncultured Lentisphaeraceae bacterium
TGGTCGGGCCATACGCACCTCTCGCACGAGATGATTGGGATTTAGGAAGCGCCTCCAGTATACCGGGTCGGACTGGGAACACAACCCCGATTTGGAGCTGTTTACGGTGCGGCCGCCGGCAAGGACGCTGGCCGGCCGACGCTCTGGGCCAGAACGACCCGTTTATGGGCCGGCAGCTTCAGCACGGCGGCCAGCGCCTCTCGATCCACCAGTCCCCGGACGACGGTGGCGAGTCCTTCGGCCGCGCAGAACAGGTAGATGTTCTGGCTGACGAATGCGGCATCGGCGCTGGCGTAGGCATCCCGGTCGGCCGGCGCGGCGCCGGTCATGCGGGCGGTGTCTGCCACGAGCACCAGGTTCACGGGGGCGGTGGCCACGAATGGCTGGCGGCCGGTTGCGGCCCGGTGGTCGCCGGCCACGACCGGCTCGAGCCGATGGTCTTTCGGCTGGTAGAGGAAGACGCCTTCGGGAAGGACCGCATAAATCTCGATTTCCTGCCAGTTCCGGGCCGAGGGCGCGGTGCGCTTGTCCGAGTCGGGGCGATTGATGCCGTTGGCCGCCCAGAGCAGGTCGGACAACTGTTGGAGCGTCAGCGGGTCCGGGGCGAAGGTGCGGGATGATTGCCGGGCCTTCAGGGCATCGCGCAGGGGCATGCCGCCCTCGGTGCGTGGCGCCGGCAGACGGAGTGCGGCGAGTTCCTGGGCGGTGGCGGCGGCGGCAAGGGCGCCGGCCAGCAGAGCGACGAAAAGGCGGGCGGAGCGGGGGTGGGTCATGGCGGTGTCTCTCCAGTTTGGGGTTGGGGGTGAACGGCCCGGCGGAGTTGAAGGCCGCGGGCGTGAAAGGCGATGCGGTCCAGCGTCGGCGCGAGCAGGTTGACCGCCAGGATGGCGGGCACGACGCCTTCCGGATAATAGCCGTGAAGCCGCACGAGCGCGTTGGCGCCGCCGGCCAGCAGTCCGGCCGCGAGCCGGCCTGAGCGGGAGGCGGGCGTTGTCCGGGGATCGGTGATGACAAAGGCCGCGGTGAACCAGGTCGAGCCGGCGGCGAGATGGAAAACCACCGGAAGGCCCAGAAGCGCGCATGCGGCGGCGAACCCGGCGAGGTAGCCCGCGGCGGGCCGCCAGTCCAGCGCACCGATCCCGTAGAGAAAAATGCCGCATAACAGGGCCAGGAGCGGCATGATTTCGCCCGGCGCGCCGGGCTGGATCGCGTAGATGCCTTCCCAGACGCCGCCGATGGCGCCGGTCCAGATCCGCAGGGGGCTGACGGCGGCCGATTCGGCGGCATAGAGGCCGAGCGGCGTGGCCGTGGAGATCGCGTCTTCCGGGACCGGCCCCAGGTTCCATTGCTGGATTGGATCAGGGAAGACCAGCATCAGGAACAGTCGGCCCAGGAGCATCGGGTTCAGCCGGAGCGCCTTCGGGCCGGGCATCCGTTTCCCGAACAGGACGGCGACCAGCAGACCGGCTGCGAGTTGCGTCATCGGCATCCGCGCCGGAACGCTGAGCGTCAGCAGGGCGGCCGTGACCAGGGTGCTGGCGCGGGGGCAGGCGGGCCGGCCGTCGGCGAGTAGCGCGTAGAGTCCCTCCAGGGCGGCGGCGATCGCCAGGGCGGCGGCGAATCGGACGGCAAAGGCGGAGATTCATGCACTGCTGCGCGGAATCGCGGCGGAGGGCAAGGGCG
>CAYOUR010000404.1:0-1590 GCA_964407145.1 uncultured Lentisphaeraceae bacterium
GGCGGCGCATCGGCGGGGTAGTCACGCCGCCCGCAGGTGATGGCCCGAATTGCCGGCTTCCCGGCCAGGAGGTACATCGCCGCGGTGCCGGCCGTCAGGACCAGACGGCGGTCCGGTTCCTGGCGGGGCGGGTACGGCCGGTTCGCCGCCAGACGGCCGTAGAGATCGAAAACTTGCACCGGACTGCCGTCGGTCTCCAAGGTCAATTCAGCCGTTCCGCGCGATGTCCAAAACGCATAGACGACATGGCCGTCCTGCCGGGTGAATTCCTGCGCATACACAGACTCCGACCCTGTCGGCACGGCCCGGCGGACGGTCACCTGGTCGAGCATCCTGGTAGCGACGGCCACGGCCACATACGACTTTTTCGGGTACATGTACGGCGGCCGCGTACACAATCCAGTCGAACCCCAGGGCGAATTGGCATAGTCGTTGCCGACATCGAACATGATGCCGATGAAGATGTCACGGAAGCCCCAGGCCTGGGAAAGCAGCAGGTCGCGCACATACCATTCGGCCTGGCGGTCGGCGCCGATCTGGGCATCCATGCGGTAGTTGGATTCAAAACACGCGTTCAACGCCCACTGACAGCCGAATTTGCGCACCGTCTGCAGCAGCAGGTCCCCGGCCTGCAGGGACGCCTCCCATTGCCGTTCCGGCAGAGAATCCCGGCCGACGACTTCCAGCCCGACGTAGTCAGCATACGCCTCCGAAAAGCCGCCCCGCAGGACTTCAGCCACCAGCTCGGTCGACGCCAGCGAATTGCCAATGGTGATATTCAGCTGAGGAAACTCCTCCCGGAGGGTCTTGCCCACGCGGAGGGCGTAGGCGAGGCGCTGGTCGGCATCCGGCCAGGCGTTTTCCGGCAGCGGTTGCCGGTTGATCAGTTCCGGGGCGATTTGGTAGCCCCACTTGGCATGTTCATGAAAAATCATCGCATTGCGCACACTCGGATATTTCTGCAGACTGGTCTGCACGGCGGTTCTGATCTCCTCGACCGTGGCCTTGAGGTCGCGCGGCAGCCTGACGCAGGGCGGACCCAACTTCCACGGCGCCATCTCGGCCTCGGTATAGCGATTGGCGCCCTGCGCGCGGCGCATGCCGGCCTTGAGAAACAGCGGGCCGACTTCCTCGACCCGGGCCGGGGTGTAATGCGGTCCGCCGTACCACCAGCTGCCGTACGGCGAGTCGGCCAGTTCGGCCTGGCGCGTGTCTTCGCCCAGAAGCGCAAACGACGCCTGGTGCTGGAGCAGCTGCCGTTCACCTGACCACAAGCTGACAGTCAGGCCATACCAGCCGAGTTCAGGCTGCGCCAGGTCAATTGTCTGTTCCGACGGCGCTCCGCCTGGGGCGGCGCATTCGCCCTGACCGACCGTCTCGCCTTCAGCCGACCGGACCTGCCATCGCAGGCGATAGCCACCCGGCCGTTTCGGCCGCACAGCCACCACCAGTTCCGGCTTTTCACCGGCCTGGAACACGTTGCCCACCTGAGTCTGGCGCACCTCCATCTCAGCCGGGGACGCCTCCAGGGTCAGCCCAAACACCTGGACGCCGCTGACATGCGCCGGGTCCGGCAAGTGGCGCGTGTCC
>CAYOUR010000405.1:0-1586 GCA_964407145.1 uncultured Lentisphaeraceae bacterium
CACCCTCCTGCACCAGATGAAACGCCAAGGCGCGGCCCTGGGCGTCGCCTCCTTGTGCGTCGGCGGCGGCATGGGCCTCGCCGTGCTGCTCGAAAACCTCTGACCGACACCGCAAGCCTGAATCCAACGGGAGAATCGCCATGCAATGCCAAGTCATCGCCGTTGTCGGCGCCGGAACCATGGGCGGCGGCATCGCCCAGATGTTTGCCGAAAACGGCTTCACCACCCGCCTGTGGGACGTCAACCCCGCCCTCACCAGCAAAGGCACGGAAGCCATCCGCGGCCGTCTGCGCAAAAGCGTGGACAAAGGCACCATGACCGACGAAGCCGCCCAGGCCAGCCTGGCCTGCCTGCGCCCGGCCGCCGACCTGGCTGAATTGTCCGACGCCGACCTGGTGATTGAGGCGATCTACGAGGACGCGTCCGCCAAGACCGCCCTATATCGGCAGCTGGAACAAACCGTCTCGGCCACGACCATCATCGGCACCAACACCAGTTCGCTCAGCGTCACCGAGCTGTCCGCCGCCCTGGAACGCCCCGACCGCTTTCTCGGCCTGCATTTCTTCAACCCGCCGACCAAGTTGGCGCTGGTGGAAGTCATCACCACGCCAGACTTCCCCGCCGACCAGACACAGACGGTGACCGCCCTGCTCCAGCGCTGCGGCAAGCAGCCGGTCGTCGTCAAGGATTCGCCTGGCTTCATCGTCAACCGCCTGCTGTTGCCCCTGATCAACGAGGCGGCCCGCCTGGTCGATGCCGGCATCGCCGCTCCGGCCGACATCGACGCGGCCATGCGCCTGGGCGCGCTGCACCCGGCCGGCCCCCTGCAGGTGGCCGACCTGATCGGACTCGACATCTGCTGCGACATCCTGGAAAAACTGTCGGCCAGCCTGAACAAACCCGAGTTTCGGCCGGCGGCGGCCCTGACCAGCCGCGTGGCCGCCGGAAAACTGGGACGCAAAACCGGCGCCGGATTCTACACCTACTGAACCGGCGCCGACACCGCCAATGGAACCGCCGCCGGCGCCATCGCCTGGCGCCGGCGCCAGGCATGTCACGGGCGCCAAAGAAACAGGAGCCGCCATGGACATCAGAGACAAACACTGCGTGATTACCGGCGCCGGCCGCGGCCTTGGACGCCAGACCGCCCTGGAGCTGCTGGCACGGGGCGCCGTCGTCCATGCCTGCGACGTCAGTTCCCAGGCGCTGGATGGGCTGCGCCTGGCCGCCGAATCGAAAAACCTGACCTGCACGGCCTGTGACGTCAGCGAAGAGGCATCCGTGCAGGCTTTCTTCGACAGCCTGCCGGCCGTGGACGTGCTGATCAACAACGCCGGCATCACCCGGGACGGCCTGCTGGTGAAAAGCAAGGACGGCATCCTCTCCACCATGCCCCTGGCCGACTTCGAGCTGGTGCTCAAAGTCAACCTGACTGGCGTGTTCCTGTGCGGACGCGCCGCGGCTGCCCGGATGGTCGCCGCCGGAAGCGGCGGCGTCATCATCAACATCTCCTCGGTGTCACGCCATGGCAATTTCGGCCAGACCAACTATTCCGCCGCCAAGGCCGGCGTCGACGCCATGACCGT
>CAYOUR010000406.1:0-1548 GCA_964407145.1 uncultured Lentisphaeraceae bacterium
TGGCGCCACGGCAACAGCGCCAACTACCTGTTCCTGGACGGCCATGTCGAATCCTTGACTCCACTCAACTTGGCCGCCGGCGAATCAACCTATTTCAAGTCATTCTAAGCAGGCCGGAACCGGCCGGACTGGTGAGCTGCCAGCGGCCGCGGCGGCATGAATACGAATCGGGAGACCACAGCAGCACCACCCCTGCCCAGCCGTGTCCATTTACCCGAACAGGAGAGGTCGTCATGTCCCGAAAGAGCTTCACCCTCATCGAGCTGCTCGTCGTCATCGCGATCATCGCCATTTTGGCGGCGATGCTGCTGCCCGCCCTGGCCAAGGCGCGGGAGAAGGCGCGGGCCATCTCCTGCACCAACAACCTGAAGCAGATCGGGCTGGGCGCCTACATGTACATCGACGACTATGAAGACTACATGTTCAAGGGCGCCCACCAGGGCTACTCCAATGGCGACTATTCGGCCGAATGCCACATCATGGGCTATCTCTATCCCTACCTGGGCGAGATGAAGCCGTTCCACTGCCCCAGCCAGACCACGCCGTATCAGCTCACCGAATACCTGGCCGACCGGTCCATGAGCTTCAGCAACTGCAAGATCAGCTACGTCTGCAACCAGCGCGCCCATCCGCATTCGCCGGTCCACAAGATGATCACCAACTGCAAGAACCCGTCCTCGAGCATCAGCATCGGCCCGAATGCCCATCCCACCAACTCACCGACCGCGCAATTCGCCTGGACGGCCGCCGGCCGCAGTGTCTCGGCCGGCTACGACGCCTGGGCGCGCTGGGAACGCTGGCGCCACGGCACCAACGCCAACTACCTGTTTCTGGACGGCCACGTCGAAACGCTCACGGCCTTCAACCTGGCGGCCGGCGAAGCGGTCTATTTCGTCACCTTCTGACCCATCGTGGCGGCAAGATTCGCGTTGACCCGCACGTTGCCAGCCAATGTTCAAGCATTTCCTCGTCCCCGCCGGGCATTCGCCCCATCACCATCACCGTGCAACAGGAGAACCACGCCCCATGACCCAAAGACGCTTCACCCTCATCGAACTGCTGGTTGTCATCGCCATCATCGCGATTCTGGCGGCCATGCTGTTGCCGGCTCTGTCCAAAGCCCGGGAAAAGGCCCGCGCCATTTCCTGCACCAACAACATGAAGCAGATCGGGCTGGGCGCCTACATGTACATCGACGAATTCGATGACTACATGTTCAAAGCCTCGTACAACAGCAATGACGGCTCGGCCATGTGCCGGATCATCGGTTTCCTGTATCCCTATCTGGGCGAAGTCAAGCCGTTCCACTGTCCCAGCCAGGCCAACCCGTACGTCTACACCGAATATCTCCCGGACCGCTCCATGAGCTTCGCCAACTGCAAGATCAGCTACATCTGCAATGCCAGGGCCCATCGGCACTGGAGCGACCACAAGATGATCACCAACTGCAAGAACCCCTCCTCGAGCATCAGCATCGGCCCGAACGCCCACCCCAGCGTCACCCCGACCGCGCAATTCGCCTGGGCGGGCGACGGCAAAGTCGTCTCC
>CAYOUR010000407.1:0-1541 GCA_964407145.1 uncultured Lentisphaeraceae bacterium
CCGCCCGGGACGGCTACATGTACGAGATGCTGATCTGCCCGAGCAACGCCACCCCACAGCAGTGGTGGTCCTATCAGCCGATGTTCTCCAGCTACGGCCATAACTGGTTCAAGCAGGCGACCATCGGGACTGAACCAACCTACCTCCGGCACCTGGCCAAGGCCTTCAACCCGTCCGTCATCTCCTCATTTGCCGACTGCTGGACCTACAAGGCCATCGAAGGCGCCTATCCATCCGGCTTCGGTGACCGCCTGTATCTGCTGTACGAAAGCCGATTCGGCGCCGTCGGCAAGTACGCCGCCCACTCCGGCGGCCGCAACACCTGCTACCTCGACGGCCATGTCGACACCGTCAACTACATCCTCACCGCCAACGGCACGGCCTACGAATATGTCTGGCTGGCCCACTACGGCGCCAGCCTGACCCAACGCCTGCCCTGAACAACCGCGGCACGCCCCACACCCCGACGCAGACGAAAACGGCGGAGCGGCAAGCCCACTGAACCCAATCGTGTCCGGCACGGGGCGCCCACCAGCCCGGCATACAGCCACAACTCCTGAGACAACCAGCCATACGGAGAAACTCACCGCCGCCAACATGTCAGGTTTGCGCATTTTGTCATATTGCCCGAATCGCGCCTTCAAGGCCCGTAGATCTTCTATCGCAAAGGAGCATGGCCATGACAAAGAGAAAACTATCCTTCACCCTGATTGAATTGCTGGTCGTCATTGCCATCATAGCGATTCTGGCCGCGATGCTGATGCCGGCCTTGAGCAAGGCCCGGGAGAAGGCGCGGGCCATTTCCTGCACGAACAACCTGAAGACGCTGGCGTATGTCGGCACCATGTATGCGATGGAGAACGAGGACTACACGCTTTCGGCCCGCATCTGGATGCGCGGGGTGCGGCCGACGTCGCAGCTGATGTGGTACGAATGGCTGCATTATTCCGGCACCATGCCCGAAGCAGCCACTATTGGCACGGCCACCAGCCTGGCGAGCGGGTCGGTCTATACCTCGCGGATTTACCCGTCCTTCCTGTGCCCGTCCAACACGCCGCCGCTTTATGCGTACCACTGGACCTGCATCTCCCTCAGCTATGGCCATAACGTGGTGATCGACAATATCGGCGCCCAGCCGCAATACCTGCACATGGCCACCAAGGCGAACACCCCGTCCATGGTCTCGGAATTCGCCGACAACTGGAAGTACCTGGTCTCCACGAACCAGGATTCATCCGGCGGCTATGTCCATCAGATCGGCACGAAAGCGCCTTCGCAACGCGTCCGCGCCTACGCCGCCCATCCCGGCGGCCGCAACACATCCTATTTGGACGGCCATGTCGACACCCTGAACGTCGTCTACGGCTACACTTCTTCCAACAACTACGAGGATGTCTGGCTCTGCACGGGAACGCCCGTCGCCAAGTAAGAACCTTCGGTTGCGACCGGGCGACATCTGCCAGCCTTTGCCCTCACTTCTCCAGCCTGCCCCTCATTACGCATAAAGGCATCTGCGCACTTCAAGGATTACTCACCTCGCC
>CAYOUR010000408.1:0-1539 GCA_964407145.1 uncultured Lentisphaeraceae bacterium
CGTCGTCAGCGGAACCGTTCCAAATGGCGAAGACATAGCCTGGCGGGTCTGGGTCGGCGCTGATCGGAAATCTGGTACGGTAGGTTGCCGTATCCGTATCACCGCTGCCATTGATGATTTCCAGCCGGTACAGGATATTGCGGTAGGTTGCCGTCACCGCGACATTGGCGGTGGCAATGGTAAGCGTCGTGCTTGCGGCAGTGGGATCAGCAAGATATTGGGTGTCTCCGGTCCAGCAATCGAAGGTAAGCCCGGTTTCAGGGGGATTGGCGGAAATTTCGAGTGGATCGCCGATATGTACGGGGGTGGCGGAGCCGCTGCCGTTGTTGACGGTCAGGCTGTAGTCGATTTTCCGGTAGACGGCATTCAGGGAGACTGGTGCACCCGGCACGGTCAGCGAGGTCGCTGCCTGGGTTGGGCTGGCCAATGCCGCCAGGCTGCTTTCATCACCATCCCAGTGGCTGAACTCCCAGCCGGGCTGGGGGGAGTCTGCCGCCAGGTTGATGACCTGGCCTTCATAGCAGTTGCTGGCGGTTGTGGTGCCGCCGCCGACCGTAACCGCAAAATTCGGGCGGATGTCGACGACGAAGGGCAGTCCGTAGTCGATGCGCGAGAAGGGGAGCTGGCCGACTGGCGTCGTCAAGGTCAGGCCGCTGCTGCCGGCTTGGGCGGTAAAAATGCTTTCGCCGAGCTTGTCGGCCTGGAAAGCGATTACCGCATACAGCTTTTTGGAGCCGTTGCCATGTCCGCCGGCCAAGGTGGCGCCGCCCAGTTCATCAATCCGGTTTTCCAGCAAAGTCCCGCTGACCAGCCCGAGTGATGCATCGGTATAAGGCGCCTGAATGGCGCTTGCCGCAGAAAAATCCGTGGCGGAAACATGATCAGGATCAAAGTACAGATCAAAGGGGCCGCCGAGAAAACCATTTGCGGCGGGTGACATTTCTTCCGCGTACACCCGGATTTCTAAGAGGTTTCCCAGAGCGACCGGCTCAGTTGGGCCGTTGAGGGTGAGGCGGGCCAGCGGTTCGATGGCATCGGTGGCGATATTCACCTCCAGAACGGCTCCGGCGACACGCCATGCGCCGATTTGGCCGAAGGGGCTGGGCAGGGCAAAGGCAGCTGCCGGCGTGCATTCAAAGCGGGCGGTACCGGCACTGGCGGCTTTCATCGGCACTCTTGCCAGCAGCACGGGTTCTCCGTTGCCCGAACCCGGATTTTCCGTCATTCCAGCCAGTTCAGTCAGGACATTGCCGGAGCGTGTGCCGCGGCGCAGCAGGTTCCAGGGCGAAGCCAGCACGCAGTTGCTCACGGTACTGGATCCGTTGTAGGAAGACAGGCCCTGCGTGAAATCAAGGCGGACGGAAGCGCCGAGCAGGCCTGCTGCATCCGGATGGTCTTCCTGAACATAGACTTCGATATTGAAGACGTCGCCAACTTCGATATTCTGTCGGTCCACCTGCAGGAAGATGCCTGCCAGTTTTTCGGCGGCGGGCGCCAGTTTCAGGTCATCGATATTCCAGCCGCAGAAGGGGAAAGCCT
>CAYOUR010000409.1:0-1517 GCA_964407145.1 uncultured Lentisphaeraceae bacterium
CACTGTTCACGCAGTCCCCCCCTGCTGGGGGCCGATTGGGAATTCATGCAAGCAACGCAGTCGGTCATGAACGGGCTCAGGTATTGCGTTGCCTGGCGACTGCGGGATTTCAGGTTGTGCGCCTTTTGCGGCGTCGCCTCGGGGCTGCGCTGGCGTTGGCGCAGCTGTGCCGGAAAGGCGCATCGCGTCATAGGAGGGCAGTCAGCGAGTCGGCGTTTTTTCCCTTCACCATGGCCGCCAGTGCGAGACCCCTTTTCACGGCTGGGCGGCCAGGGCGCGCAGGAGGTTAATCCGCCAGGCCTGGAAGTTTTCCGGCTGTTGCCGGTCATTGGCATCCATGAGGGCGTTCAGCAATTCCGGCTTGGTCAGGGCCTTTGCCTGCGGGTTGGGTGATTGCGCTGCCAGGCGCAGCAGGAACAGGTCCTCGGCGGCTTCGCGGAAAAGTTCGGCGCGGATGGTTGGTATCGGGCCGTCGTTGCCGTTCAGAAACAGGAAGGCGCCATTTTTCTCCTTGTCTTCGGCGGCGTTCCAGGGGTTGTTGCGCCAGCTGTTGCAGGCCCAGAGGGCAAAATGGCCGGTGCCGTGCAGGAAGGCCCGGAGGCCGCGGAAGCGGAAGTAGTCGAGGTACGGCGCGATGTTGCCGGTGGTGCTGCACAGGTAAGTCATGAATGGCTTGTTCTGCTGCTGGTAGAAGGCCAGCTCCTGCGGTCCTTCGGCCCGCATGGTCAGGCGCGGTTCCCAGGGAATCCAGACGTCGACGGCGGGGGCCAGTTTTTCGATGTCGGCGCGGGTGCTCCAGGTGGCGATAGTGACCGTTGTGCGGAAGGCCGGGTCGACCTGGTGGATGATGCGGGACGCGATCAGCAGGTCGTCGATGTCCTGGTCGCGTGGTTCATCCTGGAGTGGCACCAGGAAGCGGGTGAAGGGCACGTTGGCCGCGTGCAGCGCCTGGGCCCAGTTTGAAATCCACTGGCGGAATCTGGCCTGGACCTCGTCCTGGCGGAAGTCATGATTCAGGCCGTGTTTTTGGCAGGTGTTTTTGAAGCGGGCGACGACGCCGTAGCCGTAGACCCAGTCGGCGCCCAGTTCCAGCAGCAGTTTTTCGTCGCGCAGGTAGTCTTCCGGGGCCGCCGAGACGGCGCCGTCCGGTTTCAGGGCCGGGTGGGGTCCGTCGATGGTCTGCAGGAATCGGATATGGTAATCCAGGCAGGTTTGGAAGTACTGGCGTCGGAGGTCCTGGTTGTAGGCGAACGAGAAGCCATAGGGTCCGAAGGTATAGGAGCCGACGGGCAGGGGTGAAGGGAAGGTCAGGTCGAGAATTTCGGCGGAGAGGCTGATATCGTGTCCGGGCGTTTCGGCGTTGATGGGGACCAGGCGGCATTTCCAGTCGTATTTTCCGGGGGGGAGGGTGGTTTTCACATCGAACCAGAGCAGGCGTGTTTCGAGGGGCGGGACGGCGAGGACGCCGGCCTGGTTGAGGCGTGACAATGGCGAGAGGATGACTTGTCCGGTGGTGG